>JBGOUP010000047.1:0-3443 GCA_041477655.1 Patescibacteria group bacterium | reverse complement strand
TCTCTTGGGCCGTCATTCCCGTCCGATCTAACTCGAAGGCCAACTCAAACAATGTTACGATTTTCACAGCGACTCCCTTCTAGACTAATTCTTCCAGAATCAAGTCTACGGGAGTCGCATTTTAAATGTTAATTATTCGGAACCGACATTTCATGTAAAAACCTCCACAGAGATTCTATCCTTTTACGGCTTAAGTATCAATTACTAAGAAAATTAATACTCGGTAATCTCGAAAATTTTTTGCTTAGCGGTTTGGCCAGACACAAATACAACGCAACTTGGGGCAATATCAAAATGCTTGGCCAGGGCTTTGACTATGGCTTGGTTAGCCAGTCCGCCCACCGGCGGCTCCTTTACCCAAACTTTGTAAATATCCAATTCTGGCTTAGCGTTATCAAAATTAAGCGTCGGTTGGGTAAGAAGCTCAACTTTTTCCATTTTTGCCCGAGCTTTGGCCTTAACAATAATCTTCACTTTGTATTTATATCTGTGGCTTTTTCACGATACGAACAAAACTCGCAACCTTCAGCAGATTTAGGTTCTTTTTTCTTCTTCAAGCATTTAGCTATTTCCAGAATCGTCGGCTCGACCCAATCGTCGTTGCCCTTGTAAGGAATAATTTTAACCTTGAACTCTAGCTTGCCGTCAAAGGCCTCGGCGTCTTTTTTACCATTGGCATAAACAAAATAACCGGTGTCACTGACTTTGAAATTGTTATGGCGAAGTAGCCACTGGTAAACTTCCATCTGCCGACGGTAAGAGTTGTGCCACTCGGCGTCGGTTAGCTCTACCTCACCATCTTTGGCGGTGGCTTTATAGTCCACCACGTGCAATTCGTTTTTAGGCGTTACCCAAATATCATCAACAGCGCCAAAAATAAGCAGATCACTTTGGGGATGATGATACTGAACGCCGGTAAAATTGTGTCGCCACTCCCCCATTTTGACGTGGTCAAATGGCACCGCTTCGATGCCATACTCTTTCATTAACGGATGAGCCTGACCTTGAGCCCGATGCAGATCAAACTCTTTTTTGAGCAAATGATCCACGGCCACATTGAGGGTGAATGGCATACCGCCCGGCCTTTTTATGCCTTTAACTACATCTAACCAAAAACACTGTTGGCAGTTAACGAACAATTCAATTTTGGAGCGAGATATTTTTTGCATTTACTTTTTGAGTGATGTCGCAATTCCCAAATCGCGACAAATCTTCTTGGCTAGAAAGTTATTAATCTCATTGTGTCTAGGAACTGTGGAGGATCGTTTAGAAGCAGTGTTGATATAAACAGAATGTTGCGCTCCCTCTCGAAATAGCAAACAACCCGACTTTTCCAGATGATGGATAAAATCTCGGCGCTTCATACAGTTTGTATGTTGAAAAACTTGGCAAGCCTATGACGGAATAGATATCGGTTCACGCACGATGTCGCCTTTGGCTCCAGTACTAGATAGTTGTCGATTGGCTTTCAATACAAGTTCAAGGGCTTCTTGCAAGTTTTCTTTTGTTTCTTTGAGTGTTCGTCCCTGGCTATTGGCGCCCGGAATCTCCTCCACCCAACCAGAGTAACACCCGCCTGTTTTTTTATAGACGGCCGTAAATTGCTTCATTGGGTTATTATACTACTTTTCAAGGGCTTCCTTCAGTCGTTTTTGTCAACCCTCGCGCGACAATCCCCCCCTACTGCTCGTGTTTGGCAACGAATTGCTTGATGGCGTCAAAATTCTCAACAATAAGCTTGGCTTTTTTGACCCCAAACTGAAACGGATACTTATCTTCTTCGTCGTTTTTGAGCACCAACATAGCGTTACCCTTAAATTCTGCTTCTTCGACAATTGACATTTTTTTATCCTCCTTTTAGTTTGCTACTTAAGTACATTACAGCATCGGACGCGTTTTGGTAAAACAACATTATCTAATCTGATTAGTTGTCGGCTCCAACACAATGAAGCTTATTTGGTAATGTTAAAAAAATTGCCTTGCAATTCTGCTGGCGTAATTGTTTTCAGGAGCTGAACTAACTTTTTGTCTAAATCTTCTTCTTTAAGTTTTGTGCTCGCTCCAATCACTGAAATCTTAGTTGGGCCAACCATTGATCTAAAATCTTTTATGTTGAAAGTAATTAATAACCGTGATTCTCTATCGGCTAGTTTATAGACCTGCTCATCGGAACTGCCACTAAGCCCCAAGTCCGATGCTACGTGTTTAACGTCGAACTGACGGTTAAGATTTGGAAACATCCTCCTTGGTGGCAACGACTCATCAAGTAGAACTTTTGGTTTGGGATGACGACGAGTCGGACGAAACCGACCGCCTCCGGCCATAACTAATAAGAGTTAAGGCCGGAGGCAGCCAGCTCGCTGACTGCCCCCCGGATTTTCTTTAAGTCAACGTGGGGAAACTGCTCTTTGATCTTTTCCTCTGTATAGCCAAACTCAAGCAAGGCTACTAACCTTTCCGCGGGAATACGGGTACCAACAATAACGGGTGCACCGCCCATAATATCCTTATCCCTAACGATGTATGCCTTAGTTCCGCTCATTCCATTTCCCTCCTGGAGATAATTGTATCTGCATTATTACGCAAAACAAGTTAAGTTACTTATAATTTTCCGGAAAAGGCCTGGTGGAGGATGGATTTTTCTAATTGATCAAGGTGATTGGCGGTTTGGCTTGGATGATGATTTTCATTTTAGTAAGTATCTAGGGTCTAAAGACTTGTGGTGAGCGTAATTGAACCAGAACCGTCCCCATAAACCCCAACAGGCTGGTCGTGTGAATTTCGGTTCTGATCCCGTTGAGCACTTTAGCAAATTACCAGGGTAAAAGAGAACCGTCCCCTATTCCTACCTAGGGTGAGGATTTATCGCCCGCTAGGGCATCGCAGATCAAACATCTACACATTTCCCCCACTAACTATCGAAGAGGTCGCAAGCTGGGCACCCCCAGTTACTGTTTTGTGGACGTTGGGGGTGTATTTTATTGTCTAAGCGATCAGATCCTCCGAAATCATGGTATATGCGACATTCTCTTTCAAATGCTGCCTTTGGAGTGTCAAAATAACCAAACTTAAACTTTGGATATTCATCAAGCCACTGCAATAATCGAGTCGCAAGATTAACGTCTGACCTTCCGACATATTCTATGGAGAAATTACCACTATTTCCCGCTCTTCCTAAGACATAGGTTCCTGGGGAAACTCTTATGACATTTCTATTTATCGAACTCTCTGTTAACTCATAGGGCCCATTTAAACCAGATACTGCCATTTTTTTATCACCTCCTTTCCAAAGTTATTAAATCTAGTTATCTAAATTTGGTTTTTTGATTACGTCGATTACTTTTCCGTTCACCATATAGTCCTTGAAATCATCGGGATGAATGACGATAGGTGGGTACTCGTCGGTCGATTCGGAAAGTAGCATAATTTTTTCCTCGTCTTTG
>JBGOUP010000023.1:0-13328 GCA_041477655.1 Patescibacteria group bacterium | reverse complement strand
TCCCAGTGGTTAGCGAAAATTGAAACATCAAGCAAGTTGACGTCGTTATCGGATTGCGGGTTTAAGTTAACCCAGTCGAAGTCCTTAACGTTCTTGCCCCAAGCGTTAGACATCATTGACAAGTCAAGCAGATTAACCTTCCCATCCCCGTTAATGTCGGCCTGCTTATGTTTCTCGACGGTTACTAGTTTAGTCCCATCAGCCGAACCGTCGCCGGTTTTGTAGGCGAAATTGTAGTCATGGGTGCCCGTATCCGGCGTGAAAGTGAACTGCCAGCTAGTCGTCCCGGTATTGGCTAGTAGCTGACCGCCGTAGTAAGTTCTATCGTCACTCTTTTTGGTGCCCCGGACAGTGTAACTGCCATCGTACATCCGAGCGCTGACAGACGAGGTGTCGTTGACATTAGCGTTGGTGTTGGTGCTGGAGCCATCGAAGCCGAACCACTCAATGCCCAATTTCCAAAAGTTGTAATTACCGTAGTAGGTGTGGGGTGTGTAGCGATAGAGCGAAGCGGTAGCATGATTGGATAGGTAAACCGGACGAACGCCGTCTCGGTCGGCGATAGAGATAACATTCCCGGCGTAATATTGGTCGTGTTTAAGCGGTGAGCGTTCGTAATTCCAGCGCAACTGCCAGGCGCCCCAACCGACTTGATTGGAAAATCCAGCGTATTGTGAATTGCAGCCGCCGGAATCGGGGCAGCCATAACCCATAGCTGCGTTGAGTCTCCCGGGGTTGTAGTCGGAGGTGGTGATAAGGCTCTGCTCTTTTTGCAAAGTGATCATAATGGCTTTGGGACTGATCGTGCCAGTGCCGGTATTTATACAAATACTATCGGCGCAACCGGCGGCGGCATCGTAGTTAGCGTGAGCGGCGTCCCAGATAATTTGAGCGGCTGACCGGCCGTTGGCTCCATCACCAAGTTGACTCGAGGGGGCGCCGGCCAGGTAACTGCCCTTGGAAGACAGGAAATCTTGAATAGCGCCAGCACTCATGCTGTTGATATCGACGAAGTTGCCGTTGCTTACCAAGGTGTTGTAATACTGACCGTTAAGGTAATTATCCAAGGAAGTATCGGTGGCCTTGGCCACTGGCAAGTCTACTGCTAACAGATTCATGGAAGCAATCACCAAGACGATCGTACTAATACGCACAAGACGGACCAAGTCGAACTTTTTTGGCATACTTCCAAGGTAGCCCAGTATCTAATTTTTTTCCAGGTAGATGCTGCCAATGTCGGATATCTCACGGTTACCAATTGTCAAAAATTATGAGAGTATGCTCTTGAGATGGACGAGGTAATCTAAATGACCAGAGTTGGATCGTTGTCGATAGTTTTTCCGGCCTACAACGAGGGCAGTAAGATTGCTCGAACGCTAGAGCAGGCCCTGAAGGTGGCCGCAGATAATACCAGCGATTTTGAGATTGTGGTCGTTAACGACGGTAGTAAAGACAACACCGAGGAGGTTGTTAAGTCGTATCAGAAAAAAGACTTTCACATTCGCCTGATTAATCATGCACAGAACAAAGGCTACGGTCAGACCGTCTGGGATGGCCTTAAAGCGGCCAAAAAAGACTGGGTTTTCTTTGCCGATTCTGATTTGCAGTTTGATTTAGCCGAAGTAAAGAATCTGTTGGCTAAAACTGATCAGGCCGACGTGATTATCGGTTATCGATCCCCGCGACGTGACCCGTTTATGCGGCTGGTCAACGCTAAGTCTTGGAACGTTTTAAACCGACTATTATTTGGCCTAAAGGTTAAAGATATTGATTGCGCTTTTAAGTTGTTTCGCCGTCAAGTTCTGACAGATATTGAGGTTCAGTCCGGGGGGGCGGCCTTTTCCGCGGAGCTACTTATGCGTCTCAAGAAGAAAGGTCTGGACTTCGTGGAAGTCCCAGTTAGTCATTTCCCTCGTCAGGTTGGTTCGGCCTCAACCGGCGCTCACCCTCGAGTAATTATTCGGGCGTTCAAGGAGTTGTTTGGTCTTTATCGAACCACTGATTTGGGCCGTCCGTTCTATCGGGAAATGATTAAGTTTGGCTTGGTTGGAACTTTAAGTACAACCGTTGACTTTGCCATCCTTAATTTATTATTCCTGGTTCTCAAAGCCAACCTCTATGTGGCAACTTTCGGCGGTTTCCTGGCCGGTTCAATCAACGGCTACGTACTCAATAATGTTTGGACCTACCACCATCATCGGTTGCCAACCAAGGCTTCCGGCTTGGCGCGCTATACAGTCATCGGTCTGGTTGGATTAGGCATAACCGAGGGAATTATTGATATATTGTCAGTCAAAGGACAACTGAACTATAACCTGGCCAAGTTGACGGCCGTTGTGGTGGTCTTTTTCTGGAATTTCTTCGCTAACCGGCTTTGGACGTTTAAACCAAATGAGTAAAATCGGCCTCGATCTTCGTTACTGGCGAAAATCTACTGGCGGGATTAGCCGTTACAGCCGTAATCTGTTAAGCGAATTACTCAAGATTGATCAAACCAACCAATACACAGCTATCATCACCCCCGAAGACGATGCAGAATTTAAGCTAACTGCCAGTAATCTAAAAAAGTTAGTTGTGCCCCATGATTACTATTCTTACGCTGAACAATTAAAACTGGCTTCAATCTTAAAAAAGGAAAGGTTTGATTTGGTTCACTTCAGTCATTTCAGTCACCCAATTATGTATCGCCGGCCGTTTGTGGTGACCATTCACGATCTGATCCAACTAATTTTGCCAATCGACGGACAGAAAAAATCGAGATTGCGCGGCGCTGTCTACAAATTAGTCGTCAATGATTGCAAACGAGCCAGAAAAGTGATTGTGCCCAGCCAATCGAGTAAAAATGATTTAGTCAGTAAATTTGGTTTTAATGGGGCGAAAATCGTCATCACTCCCGAGGGAGCCGAGGCCAATTTCCATGCCCACACCGATCGGGAAATGGCCAATGTCAAAGAGCGATTAGGTCTGCCCAAACGCTATCTGCTATTTGTTAGTCGCTGGTCAAGCTACAAAGGCTTGGATCGTTTGCTTGAGGCCTATCAGTTGGTCAAACAAAAACAGCCGGATGTCGGTCTAGTCATCTGTGGCAAGCCGGAGAGTGGTCAGCCAGAAATTGAGCGGTTGGTAAGAGTTGCCCAACAACAGGACAAAAATATCATCACGCCTGGCTTTGTTAGTGACGAAGATTTATCCGCCATTTACTCGGCGGCCAGCGTCTATGTTCACCCAAGTCTTTACGAGGGATTTGGCATCATGATTTTAGAGGCCATGGCCGCTGGCGTGCCAGTGGTCACCAGCAATGTCTCAAGTTTGCCCGAGGTGGTTGGCGACGCGGGCTTGCTGGTTGACCCCAAAAACCCCAGCGATATTGCCCAGAAGATCGAGCAGATTTTGTCTGATCCAGAACAGGCTCTCCGGTTAAAGAATAAAGGGTTGGAACGAGTCAAGCAGTACTCCTGGCGAAAAATGGCCGAGCAAACGTTGGCGGTTTACCAAGAAGTACTGGGCAATAAGTAGACAGCCAGAAGCGGCTTGCTTACACTTTAGCCATGAGACTGGATCGCCTTGCCACCAGCCTAGTTGTGGCCTTGTTAATTTTTTTACCATTCAGCGCTTGGCTGGTTAGCTTCACCGGATTAATTTCATTAGCCTTAATCCGCGATGTTCTTTTGCTAACGCTTATCTTAATTGTTTTGGCCAATCTCAAACCGCTCTGGCGGAATGATTGGGCAAACTGGGGAGCGGTGATTTTTATATGCGGAGTAATCCTTAGCTACGTCCATCGGGAAGAGAGCGTTGTCCAGTGGTTAAGGGGGGTCAGGTACTGGGCGGAACCAGTCGTACTTTTCCTGACTATCCGGTTGTTTGGTCATCAACTCAACAAAAATTTGCTATTAAAAGTGGTGATGGTGACGGCGCTAATCGTTGGCATGATTGGCGTGGTTGAGTTCTTCAACCCGACCATCCTGGCTGTTGCTCTCCAAACTTCAGTCCAGGGCTATCTCGGCCAGGTTCACACCGCCCTGCTACTGGTTCGATTGCAGTCAACTCTGGCCGGTCCGAACGCGCTCGGGCTATATTTGATGGTCGTGCTCTTGCTCTTGCCCGCCCTTGACAAAATGACCAACCGCTGGTGGCTGGGAGGTATATTTTGCCTGATATTGGCTATCTTCCTCTTAACCTTTTCTCGGAGTAGTTTTGTCGGATTGTTTGTTGGCCTGATGGCAATGTTGGTGGCTGGCCGGTCAAACCCCGGGCAGAACCGGTGGTTTATGATTGGCTTGTCGGTTGCCTTTATCCTCATTGTCGGACTGTTTGTCTGGCGGCCACAAGAACTGACTCGCTACGGCTCCAACACTTTGAGGCTTGAGCAGTATCAGCGGATTTATAACCAATTACCGGAAATTGGTTTTTGGGGACGAGGGGCGGGATCGGCCGGGCTGGTCTCTCAATTTCGATTTGACGGTGGATCCAACCGATTTTCTGAAAATACCTATCTGGATATTTACGAAAGCTCTGGGGTAATTAGCGTTGTTGGCTACATAATTTTTTGGGTCGCCATCATTTGGTCATTACTTACGCGAAAAGAAACATTGCTGGCTGGGGCTAGTCTGGCATTGGTGGTAGCCGGGCTATTTATTGATCATTACACCGGACAAGCTGCTCTTTGGACATTGCTCATTTTTGTTGCCCTGGCAACTATAATTTCTGGCAGTTCTCAAGAGCAAAACAATACGCCCTAGTTTTGTGCTAGGGCGTATTTATCTTGATTTATCTACAAGGCAACTCCTTCTCCGCCTCAATACGGGATTGGAGATGGCGGATGCAACTACGGACCGATGTCCGAAAAGCTTCAAGTGCTTCTGTTGAATCTTCAAACATTTCGGCTTCTCGGTGGGCATCAATCCATAGATTTGTCATAAGTGCTTTGTATTCCTTTTCTCTTGGTTCTTTTATAAGTTGATGTCTCAATGAATCCATATAGCGCCCGAAGAGCTTGATAAGTGCTTGGCCGCTCGTTGTTTGCCGTAGGAGCTCGATTCTACGAAAGAGATTTTTGTGAGTTCGACAGCTTAGTCTCCAAGGTGTTTTGAGCCAGAGGAGAAGCGTTGGAGCTGCCATCCAGCCTCGTCCGTAGTAGTTGACCCAACCTGCATTGACGCACTTACAGCTGTAAAGATCATACTTCAGGCTATTTCCCTCATCAAATTCTTCCGTCAGCTCTAGAAAGGTGGGCTTCCTCACCGGTGTTACTCCTTGTGATGTTAGGGATCAGCGAACAACGCTATATTAAGCTTTTTCGGGTCATAAATCAACTAATTTAATGGGTTATTGCCCTGCCTCGTCCCACCTGTTAAAATTGGCTTATCACGAGTTGAAGCGAAAGGAGCTAAAATATGTCAATTGAACAGACAGTTCTCTACAGCGCTACCGGGGCAGGCTTGCTAGCCGTTATCTATGCTCTTGGCCTGGTTCGCTGGATTATGGGGCAAGCCCAAGGTGATGCCAAAATGAAAGAAATCGCCTTGGCTATTCAGCAAGGAGCGTCAGCCTATTTGAATCGACAGTATCGAGCGGTGGCTGTAGTGGCTATCGTCGTCTTTGCGCTGGTTGGCTTTTTATTAAATTGGAAAACGGCCGGTGGCTTCTTGTTTGGAGCCGTCCTTTCGGCTATCTGCGGCTACATTGGCATGAACGTTTCGGTGCGAGCTAATTTACGAACTGCCGAAGCGGCCAAGTCTGGGCTCAAGCCGGCTTTGTCATTGGCTTTTCGTGGCGGCGCCGTCACCGGTTTGATGGTTGTTGGTCTGGGCTTACTTGGCACGACTATTCTTTATTGGCTAACTAAAGATGTCAGTTCCTTGGTTGGTTTGGCCTTTGGCGGATCACTCATTTCTATATTCGCCCGGCTTGGCGGTGGTATTTTTACCAAAGCGGCTGATGTTGGCGCCGATTTAGTCGGCAAGGTTGAGGCCGGTATCCCCGAAGATGACCCGCGTAACCCAGCCGTTATTGCCGATAATGTTGGTGACAACGTTGGCGATTGCGCCGGCATGGCCGCCGATTTGTTTGAAACCTATGTTGTTACCGCCGTGGCGGCGATGTTGCTTGGCTCAATTCTTGTTCCAGGCAATCAGCAGATTATTCTGTTTCCATTGGCGCTTGGCGCCGTATCTATCGTCGCTTCGTTAATCGGCTCGATGTTTGTCAGGCTTGGCAATGGCCAGAAGCCCAGCATCATGGCCGCGATGTATAAGGGTTTAGCCGTGGCCGCTGTTTTAGCGGCGATTGGCTTTTACCCCGTCACTAAACAACTGATTGGCAGTGGCGGCAATTTCGATGTGACCAAGCTTTTTGGCGCTGGCTTAATTGGTCTTGGCATTACCGCCGTCATGATGATGATCACCGAGTACTACACTTCAACCAAATACAAGCCGGTTCAGGAAGTGGCCAAAGCTTCGGAGACTGGCCACGCTACCAACATCATTTCTGGCCTTGCCCTATCTATGCGCTCAACCATGTTGCCGGTTTTGGTCATTGCCGTTGGTATTTTGGCCGCCCATCAACTAGCCGGGTTGTATGGCATCGCTATCGCCGCCTTCTCCATGCTGTCGCTAACTGGCATTATCGTTGCCATTGACGCCTACGGGCCAATTACCGACAACGCCGGCGGTATCGCTGAAATGGCCGGCTTGCCTGAATCGGTTCGGATCGTCACTGACGAGCTTGATGCCGTTGGCAATACTACCAAAGCCGTCACCAAGGGCTATGCTATCGCTTCGGCCGGTCTAGCGGCCTTGGTGCTTTTCGCCTCTTACACCCAAGAGATTGTCGTTCGGGGCAAAGTTGTTACCTACGATCTGTCTGATCCCAAAGTCATTATCGGCCTATTTATCGGTGGCCTACTGCCCTATATTTTCGCTTCGTTGTCCATGGAAGCTGTTGGCCGAGCAGCCGGCGCAGTCGTGTCTGAAGTTCGCCGCCAGTTCAAAGAGCGACGAGGTATTCTGGAAGGCAAAGTTAAGCCTGATTACGCTCGAGCCGTCTCCATTGTTACCGCCGCCGCCCAACGAGAGATGATCGTCCCGGCCCTCTTGCCAGTTATCGTCCCAATTCTGGTTGGTTGGTTGCTGGGGCCATCGGCATTGGGTGGATTGCTAATCGGCTCGATTGTCACCGGCCTGTTTGTCGGTCTGTCCATGACTACCGGCGGCGCCGCCTGGGACAACGCCAAAAAATATATTGAACAAGGCAACTTTGGCGGCAAGGGCTCGGAGGCGCACAAAGCTTCGATCACCGGCGACACTGTCGGTGATCCCTACAAAGACACGGCCGGCCCAGCCATCAACCCGATGATTAAAATCGTCAATATCGTCGCTATTTTGATTATTACGTTGGTTATTAGGTAGCTTAATATGTTTTTCTCCAGGAAGGCTCAAATTTCCCAGCTAGAAATTTGGCCACCCGCTCGGACTCGCTCGTCCGCCAGCAGGCGGACACCTGCCCGCTCGCCCTGCGCGAGGCCTGTCGAAAAACATATTCAGCCCGAGAAAATGTATGTTTTTGACATGGTAGTTGAGCGACTTTCGCAGGCACTTGGCACGGTTTCGCAAACTGCGAACAAGTGCCGAGGACAAAAGCGAGTAAGCCGCTGGACGAACGAGCGGTCGGGAAACTATTATGTCAAAAACTGATCAGCCAGCGCCTATTAGCTGGACAATTGATCGTTTTGCCAACGGCCAGGCCGTCTTAACCAACGATCAACATCAACTCCTAGTTCCTCGAGGTCAACTGCCAGAAAATATTAAGGAGGGCGACGTGGTGACCGCCGAATTTTATCTGCTTAAAAATGAAAAGAAACGCAAAGAGAATATCGCTCGGGCTTTGCTTGAAGAAATATTAGGTGAGGAGTAGCTTGAAACAAATAATGAGCGACAAAAAAACCACCACAATTACCGGGTGGATCAGACCGTTGTTAGCCAACCGTTCGCCGTTATTTAAAGCCATTGCCGGACTACTGGCTACTTTTGGCGCTCTAGCTCTGCTCTATTTAATTTATAGCTTGCTGTTTTTGGGTCGGGTTTACCCAAGGGTAATGGTTGGCGATACCAACTTTGCCCGACTCAAGATTGATCAGGTACATTTGGGGCTCGAAGACAAACTTAGCCAAATCAACAACCAACCGATCAATCTGCGCTATCAAGACAAAACCTTCACCATTAAGCCTGACGATGTTGCTTGGAACCTAGACGTCGAGCAGTCAAGCCAAAACATTTATAAAATTGGCCGATCAGCTGGCGGCTGGCAGAGTTTCTACCAGCAACTTAAAGCTCCCTTCGTTGTTACTCATCCAGATTTAGCCATAAGTTTTGACTCTGGTTTGCTCGATCAAAAAATCAACGATACCACTGTTGGCATAGATGTTCTGGCCACCAATGCCCTTGGCCAAATAAATGGCAACGCGGTCACGTTTGATCAAGAAAAGACTGGCAGTGTCATTGATCATGCCGATCTCCAGCACCAAATTCTCCAGCAATGGCAGAATTTTCATCCCGCTGAAATTTCTCTGGTAACAGTCAGTGACCAACCTAAAATAATCCTCGGTGATCAGCAGACTATTCGCGATCAAGTTGAAAAACTTTCCCAGACTAAATTAACTTTAAGTTGGCCAAGCGGTAAAAAAGAATTAGCTCGCAAGGACATTCGTCAGCTGATTGGTTTTGTTGGCAGTGTTGAGTTGGGCGATGGCCAACCCAGCTCCGGCATATTGACGGCTGATTTTACAACCGACAAAATTCAGAATTATTTGGCGACAACTTTGGCCCCAGCAATTGACCAACCGGCCAAGGATCCAAAGTTGGTCATAGACAACGGCAAAGTCAGAGTTGACCAACCAGCCAAGGACGGTAATATCATCGATCTAACTAAAACCGCCAAGGATATTTTGACCGCCCTCAAACAAAGTTCTACCAGCGGATCAGTCCAACTTTCCTTCAAGGCCGATCATCCAGTTTTCACTGAAGATAAAATCAGTGAGCTCGGTATTACTCAACTGATCGGCCGAGGTGAGACTAGTTTTTCCGGTTCGCCGGAAAACCGCCGGCACAATATTATGACCGGCATTTCTTTTCTTCAAAGTTCTTTAATCAAGCCTGGTGATGAGTTTTCAACCGTTAAAACCTTGGGCAAGATTGATAACACTACCGGCTATCTGCCGGAGTTAGTCATTAAAGAAGACAAGACTATTCCGGAGTTTGGCGGCGGTCTTTGCCAGGTTTCAACGACCCTGTTTAGAGCCGTTCTCAACGCTGGTTTGAAAGTAACCGCCCGAACCAACCATTCATATCGGGTTAGCTACTACGAGCCGCCGATTGGTTTGGACGCCACCATTTACGATCCTCAACCAGATTTCAAATTCCTCAACGACACCGGTCATTACATTCTGGTTCAGGGCAGGGTCTCTGGCAATAAGGCTATTTTCGAGTTTTGGGGAACCAGCGATGGCCGAACCTCCAGCCTAACTACGCCGGTGGTAACCGATATTACTGATCCGCCACCGGCTGTTCGAACTGACACAGACACCCTGCCCAAAGGAACCGAAAAACAGGTTGGCAAACCACATCAGGGCGCCAAGGCCAGCGTAACTTACACCGTCGTTCGGGGCGGTCAGGTGATTAACAAACAAACCTTCCGCTCACTCTACGATGCCATTCCCGAACAAATCCAAGTCGGCACTCACGAAGATAATCCACCACCAGCGTAGCTGGCGGAAATTCCAAATACAAAATTCAAAACTTCTTCCCTTGGCCGACGGCAGACTTAACCAGACCCAAAAAAGCGGCTGGGGTCGGTTGGGGCGGCTAGTGAACTCCGGGTAAAACTAACAGGCAATGAAAATTGAAGGTAGTATTCTTGACATTGGCTCGCTTTTCTGGTAAGATTTTGGCAGATCTTTGGCACACCATAAGGAGGTGATGATGTGGACAATTTGTCGTTCCACACCCTTCGTGACTTTTACGTGAGGTTCAAACTGCGATTTCACCTTGATAAGTGGGAACGGATAATGGCTCACCGGCTCTTCGTTGACGAGCGGGGCAAGCCCCGCCTGTTTGAACCCGATTTTACTGATCGGGAACTTATGGAACTGGCAGATATGTTCTGCCAAGCCGAACGAAGTCTGCTGTTGCCGGAGAGGCTGTTCGCAACGCTCAAGCGGTCGCTACAAAACGTCCGCCAGGAGCTAAGCGAGAGGATAGCGTTGAGGCAACAGGAAGAAGAGTTGGGTCTGCGGGCAACCAACTCGTTGGCCATTTCTAAACTGGATTTGGGGTTGGTCAAGATTCTGACAACGGCCGGCTATCGAAGCCGGATGGAATTGCAGAACGCTGCCGATGATTCGATTATTAAGATCGATGAAATCGGCAATGCAAGGCTACGCCATATTCGCTCTGTCTGCCCACACCGAGCGACCAAAACTATGCAACGACGGCTGGCGGCTCAACTCCAGCAGTCACTGTTCTGATTTAGTTCTTCCTTCCCGCCGTCGCGCCATCCAGGCCGACGGCTTTTTTCTTGCCCAGCCTTAATTAAAGGATTAGTCTGCCCAACTATTTGGACTGATGTTATCTTAAATTAGGGCTGGGTTTAACCATATATTTCAGGTATTCTCTAGGTATGGATTTGCCTAAAATTTTCAAAGCCTACGATATTCGGGGTATTTACCCAACTGAAATTAACGAAGATATCGCCCGACGAATTGGCCAGGCCTACGCCCAGCATTTCCAGCCTAAAAAAGTAGCGGTTGGTCGAGACATCCATTTGGCCTCGCCCTATCTAGAAGAGGCCGTCATTGACGGCTTAGTTAAATCGGGCGTTGATGTAATTCAAATCGGTTTGGTGCCGACTGATGGTCTGTATTTTGCTACCGCTCATCTGGAGGTTGACGGTGGCATCCAGCTGTCAGCCAGCCACAATCCCCGGCAATTTGGCGGCATCAAGCTAGCCAAGAAGAACGCCCAAGCCCCATCGGCCGACGATTTGGAGGCTATAAAACAACTTGCCCTGACCGGCCAGTTCCAGACCACTACGGATTTAGGCCAGGTTGAGCCAGCCGATATTGAGCCGTCTTATCTGGAGTTCCTGACCAAATTTGCCCGTTTTGATGGCTTGCCAACCTTGAAGCTGGTGGCCAATAACAATTTTGGCATGACTGGCCTTTTAGCCGAGAAGTTATTAGACAAACTTGGCGCCGATCAAATTGAGCTAGTCAGGCTCAATTTCCAGCCAGACGGAAATTTTCCCAAAGGTCGTCCCGACCCGCTGGTGCCGGAGAACCGAGCCGAAACATCTGGGTTGGTTCTAGCTAGTCGGGCTGATGGCGCTGTGGCCTGGGACGCTGACGGCGATCGTTGTTATATTGCCGATGAACACGGCCAGTTTATTGAAGGTTGTCATCTGACGGCCTTGCTGGCCCAATATCTGCTTAAACTCCACCCGGGCGGCAAAGTCGTTTATGAATCCCGCAATGTCTGGGCGGTCGAAGAGGCGGTTAAGGCGGCTGGAGGCAGGCCAATTTTAAGCAAGGCTGGCCACACCTTGATAAAAAATGCCATGATCGAACAGGACGCCCTCTTCGGAGGGGAGATGAGCGGTCACTTCTATTTCCGGGACTTTTTTTACGCCGATAACGGCCTTATCCCCTTTATTTTATTTTTAAACATTATCGCCGAACAAAACCGACCGATCTCCCAATTGGTTAAAGACTTGCGTGATAAATACCATGTTTCCGGAGAGATTAATTTTAAAATAACCGATAAACAACTGGCCCTACAGAAAATTGAGGCCATCTATCACCAAGCTATTATCAACAAACTTGATGGCTTATCTGTTAATTGCGGCCACTGGCGATTTAGTCTTCGGCCCAGCAACACCGAGGACTTGCTTCGACTCAACGTTGAAGCCAGAGACGCTAACGCGCTGAAAACTAAAACTGCCGAGCTGACTGAACTACTCAATTCTTGGGCAAAAAGCTAACTAACTCAATGACCTGTTTCGGAAATTAGTCTAATGAAAAGGCCTTCCAGGTGTGGAGCCGATGGAAGGCCGATTGTGCGCAGTCTAAATGTGGATCGTAATGCCTTTGTCGCGGCAGAACCTGCAAAGACACTGCTTGACCAGTAATGTTCCTCCATGACCGACTCTACCTTTCATTTCTTTCTTAATCTGATCCTCTTTGCAGACATCAAGATCGCCGTAGCCGACTGGCTGTCCGCAGTGCCAGCAGACCTGCATCAACATTATTGGTAGATTAGCCTCGGCCACATTCAAGGTACTCACCCCCTTCGGGCGTTGCTCGCCCCGAATTGTTAAGATTAGTATATATATTTATTTTTAGGTAATCAAGCGCAATAACTCCGAAATAGACAAACCCCTCCCGAAGATGGGAGGGGCGATAATTCAAGATGCCGCCGTGGGGATTTTGGGCGGTATCTTCGCCTTGATCTTCCAGGCGTGGTCTCGGCAGACACCGTGGCGTTCACCTTCTATGGTGATGATCCGCTTTTCGGCTACGGCATATTGGCTGACGGGGTTCATCAGCCCCTCCTCCCGACAGTACGGACAAAGTCGGTTAAAGTCGTTAGGAAGAGGTTTGGCTGGCGTACCAACTAACTCTCCCAGTGTCCGAATCGAAAAATAAAGTTCACTCACCACTGCCCTCCTTGGTTTGGTATATCCCCAAGACTAGCACGAATTGAACGATATGTCCAGGCCGTTCAGGTCAATAGACCAAGTTTTTTTCTGACTCGTGCCAGGGTTTCTTGGGCAATTGGCCGGGCTTTGGCCTGGCCTTGATTAAGGATGTCTAATAAGTGTTTTTCGTTAGCCATCAAAGAGTGGTAGGTTTTTTGGACCGGTTTCAAAAACTCAATTACGTCTTCGATCAACTGCTCTTTGAGCTCTGAATATTTAAGTTGATGGTTTTTGTAAATCTTTTCGAAATGCCGAACCGTTTCCGGTTGGCTAAACGATTCCAGTAGCAAAAATAAATTGGCCACGCCCGGACTCATTTTGGCACAGTTGGCATCGGAATCGGTTACGGCTCGCTTGATGGTTTGTTCGATGGTTTGATCCGAATCTAACAAGCCAATGGCGCTACCATCAACGCTTTTGCTCATTTTTTGGGCCGGATTATTCATAGCCATGACTCGAGCGGCTTTAGTCAACAGAGGTTTTGGCTCAACCAATGTTTGGCCGGCGTGATGGTTAAACGACCGAACAATCTCTCGAGTTAGTTCCAAATGCTGAACTTGATCGTCACCAACCGGCAC
>JBGOUP010000025.1:0-12634 GCA_041477655.1 Patescibacteria group bacterium | reverse complement strand
CCTACTTGGTCAGTAGGCAAACTTTACAAGCGGAGAGGGTGGGATTTGAACCCACGAGACCCTTGCGAGCCTACCGCTTTTCGAAAGCGGCGGAATCAGCCAGACTATCCGACCTCTCCGAATGTTAACGAGAAGCGTCGGACGAGCCTTCTGGCAAGATCCAACTTCTCCAAACAGACCCTATTCTACCCCATTTCGACAGAAACGAGCAGTCTCGGGCTGCGACATTTTCCCAAAAGAGTTGAGCCCAAGATAGGCTACAATGATTCTATGGCCAAAAACATTAAATCAGTTATCCATGGTTATAGTAGGCAAAAAGAAGAAGAACAGGCCAAGCTACTAGCTTCGGACAGCCACCTGCCCTACGTCAATCTAGTTAACTATCCATTTACTGGCGATGTCTTGGGCTTGATTAAAGAAGAAGACGCCAAAAAATACCGAGTACTGGCCTTTCAACGGCTTGGCAATACTGTTAGAGTAGCCACGCCAATGCCGCATAGCCAAGGACTAGCCGAAGTTATGAACGAGACTGGCAAACGCAATAACATTCATTTTGAGCCCTACGTCTGCTCGCAGTCATCTGTTAGCTTTGGCTTGGAACAGTACGCCAAGCTTGTTCGCTCCTCTACCATTACCGCCGCCACGGCCAAGAAACAAACCGTCGCTCATTTTATGGAAGAGGTTTCTAATGTCCAAGACTTAGAGAAGGTCTTTAAGCGGGTCAGTACCACCGAATTATTTGAGCTGATATTGTCCGGCGCCTTGGCCTTTGACGCCACCGATATTCATCTTGAGCCCCAAAGCGATAATGTCCGGATCCGTTTCCGGGTTGACGGCGACCTGCTCGATATCAGTCAGGTCTCTAGCGATGCCTATCATCTCTTGTCGTCACGAATCAAAAACCTGGCCGGGCTGAAACTTAATAAGCTGACTACCGCCCAGGACGGTCGTTTTAGCATAACCGCCAACCAAGACAAAATTGATGTCCGAGTTAACGTTCTACCGGCCACCTACGGCGAAACCATCGAGCTTCGCTTGCTGACCGGCAAAGGTTTGATGGAGCTTGATGCTCTTGGTCTAAACGCGGACACCAAAGCGGCCATTGACCGCCATATAAACCAAGAATCCGGGTTGATTATCGTTACCGGCCCAACCGGCTCGGGCAAAACCACCACTCTGTACGCCATTTTAAAACTATTGAACAAGCCAGAGAAAAAAATTATTACCATCGAAGATCCGGTCGAGTACAAAGTTCCTGGCATTGAGCAGATTCAAGTTGACCCTGAAAAAGGCTTCGATTTTGCCCAAGCACTGCGGGCGATCTTACGCCAAGACCCAGATATTATTTTGGTAGGCGAAATTCGCGACAAAGAGACGGCCGAGATTGCCATCAACGCCTCGCTGACTGGGCATTTGGTGCTAACGACCCTGCACACTAATTCAGCGCCGGCCACTTTTTCTCGCTTGGTTGAGATGGGGGTGACGCCACATTTACTAACTGACGCCATTTCTTTGATTATCGCTCAACGTTTAGTTAAACGAGTCTGTCCAGACTGTAGCGGCCAGGGCTGTGACAAATGCCACTTCACCGGCGGTCGGGGCAGAGTGGTTATTTCCGAATTTATCGAACCAACGCCAGAGTTAGACGAACTAGTAAAAAACAAGGCCAGTATCAGCCAGCTAACCGAACTTGCCGTAAAACTCGGCTACAAGCCGATGAGCGAAGACCTAAACGATAAAACAGCCAAAGGCATCGTATTCGGCCAGCAGACTGAAGCCTGATTCGATCAACGGTGAAGTTAGAATTGAGTATTGGGTACTACTGGGTAGTAATTACGTTACCAACCCCGGTAGCAAAGTTGATAATGACGAAGGCGAGGCTGATAACGATTAAGCCGATAATGGCATTGATAATTGCCTGACGAGCTTCAGTAGCTTTAGCGGCGTCACCACCAGCTGTAACATATTTAATACCGGCCAAAATCAAATAGATAAAGGCAAACAACGCAGCTCCAACCAGAAAATAACGGACAATTAAAGTGATAAGCCCGGTCAGCGTGCGTTCAGGGTTAACGGTAGCACCGGCCCGGCTATTGAACCTAAACAGATCAAAAAAAGTACTGCCAGTAACATTATTCTGAGGAGTTTGAGCTAAAGCCCTGCCTATAAAAAAATCGTTAATTCGTGAAATCATTGTCCTCCTTAGTTATCGTCTTTGTTTGGCTTGGGCTTGTCAAGTCCTGTCCTTTCATCACAATCCTTTCGACAATAAAGACGTAAACAAATGGATAATCAACCCGGCCAAAGTGGCAACAATCATGCCGATGACGGCGTAAAGAACGGTCTGTTTGGCTTCGGTATATTTCTGCTCATTGCCAAAGGCCGAGACCATCATAAAACCGCCGTAGATGAGATAGAAAAAGGAGACTAAGGCGACAACAACAAACAAACGGTCAGTCCAGTATGTAATCGAACTCGTGACACAGCCTAAATCATTCTGTTGAGCTGGATCGCGCAAACAAACCGGGATCAATTGGTCGAGTGTTGATGCCATAGTTAGAGGCTTCCAGCAAATCCATAGGCCAGCGAAATAATAAAGAAGGCTAATATCACAACGATAATGCCGATAACAGCGTATAGTAGGTTTTTCTTGGCCAGAGCAAACTTGGTGGCATCACCGCCGCTGGTGATCATCATCAATCCAGAATAAACAATACCAATAAAAGCGGCCACGGCTACTGTAATTAACACGACCTTAATACCAGTTCCAAATAACGTCTCGAAGCTGGTGTTGGGGATACAATTATCTACGCTTGTGGACGTACAAGTGGGGAGATTGACACTAGGATTGTTGGGATCAATTCGATCGGCGAGTAATAAATTAAGCATTATTTTAGATTTAGTGTTGGCAAAATAACCCGGATCAGTAATAGAATGGCTAAGCCAGTTAGAGCCCCAGCAACTAGCTCTTTGGCCTGGGAAATTACTTCGGTCTTGCCTTGGCTTCGAGAGTAAAGAAAGCCAGCGTATATAACGACAATAATGGCGATACCTACGGCTACTCTAACCAAGAAAGAAACGAGATCGGTAAAATAGGCGTTGAAATCTTGGTATGGAACACCTGCCTTGCCCGGCAAGGGTAACCCAGGCGTAAATTGGGCTTTGGCAATACCTAACCAAAAAGTAGACGCTAACCAATTCATTGTTTAACCACGTCCTTGAGCTTAGCGGCAACCGTATCAATAATAGCTACTTGGTTCTGGCCGGACATACTGGCAGAGTTAATCATATCTTGTAGAGCTTGGTCAACGCCCTGCCAATTTGGCTTGTAGGCAACGGTCGAAGTTTGAATTTGGCCAAGAAAGATTGAGCCGTCATTAAAATCGGTTGTGGTGTTCGAGTTCAATGGGTCTTGGGTAAGTTGGTTAATGGTTAGACGGCCAGTGGCTTTTGCATAGGTTTGAAGTTGCTCCTGGGTAGTGAAACTCTTAAGAAACTGCCAAGCCAAAAGCTGATTTGGGCTTTGAGCGGAGACTCCGTGGGTCCAATAGATGGCGTAATCAAAACGCTGGTCGGTTGGTTTTATTAAGGATTTGGGCTGGGGCAGGGGCATGACGTTGGCCAAGGTAAAATTCTTATCCCGAGTCAAAAAGTCGTATTTCAAACTGGAATAGCCAAACATCATGCCAAGCTTTCCATTAACAAAGGCGTCAATTGGGTCACCCATGCTACTGTTCCAGGTGTAGTTGGGATCATCTTTTCTGGCAAAAGAGCTGAAGAACTTTAGCGCGTCTTCGGCCGGGTTGGTAGTAACACCAGCAGTTGTCTTGGGTGAATGAAAACTAACCGTTTTGCCATCACTACTATATAAACTTCCACCAACCTCATTGAGTAGCGCCAGGTAGGCGTCGGTAGCGGCATAACTGTTTTGACTCGTACCCAAAGCCAGACCAGAACGGGTAATTGTACTGCCCGATTTCTTGGTCATCAGTTGACTCCATTTAGCCAGTTCGTCCCAGCTGGTTGGGTAGGAGGAAAGCGTACTAGAATCACTCGGAGAATTCTCGGCGTTGCTTTGGGCATCGCCTAAGACCTTGGTATTGATAAACAACGCCAAAGAATCTACCGCAAGGGGCAGGGCATAGAGCTTGCCGCCAATAGAGTTTTGATCAATAAGCGTCTGGCCCAGTAATTTAATTAGGCCGTCGTCCTGACCTTGTTTATTGATCGAACCAAAGGTTAAGCTTGATGGTAGCTGGGCGAGTTTAGTCTGGTAAGTTGGTAGCCAGTCGTTTCGCAGTAACCAGATGTCTGGACCATTGCCGGCGGCCAAAGCATCGCTGACCTTAGTTTGGTACTCTTGAGCATCCTTGGTGTCAACAAAAGTAAACTCAAATTTGGTATTGGCGTGGGCATCGAGGAAGCTTTGGGCTAAATCTTGGTAAGCCTTTTTCTCATTGAAGGGTGACCAGACTTTGAGGGTAATTACCGTTGGGCCTTTTTTATGGGAGCGGCCAATTAGCGATATAATTAGCACCACCAAACCGCCAACAACGACTAAGCCCAATAGGATCACCAGCACCCTCCGCATTTGCTCAAGCGTCTCTTAATTGCTTGATATATTCAAGTAGCGGTTCTCGAGTCTCCGGATGTTTCAAGCCAAAATCGATGTTGGCCTTAATAAAGCCAAATTTACTCCCCGAGTCGTAATAAGTGGCGTCAACTAACTCTTGGGCAAAGACCGGCCTTTGTTGACAGAGCTGGTTAATGGCATCAGCCAACCAGATTTCTCCGTTTTTGGCAGGTAGCTTTTCGATGATCGGGAAGATGTCGGGAGTGAGGATAAATCCGCCAACACTGGCCAAATTTGACGGTACTTTTTCTGGGCCGGGCTTCTCAATTAGAGCCAGGACCTTGAGTAGCCCATTGTCTTTGTCGGCTTTAATGTAGCCATATTTGTTGGTGTCGTCTGGATCGTCGGTTTTGATAACGGTAATAATCGGGGCATTTTTTTCCTGGAAGGCTTTGACTAACTGTTGCGATCGACTAGGTTGGCTGACCAAAAACTCATCGCCCCAAAGAACCAGGAAGGGCTCATCGCCGATTAAATCTTTGGCCGTTAGGATGGCATGACCGGTACCTTTCTGCTCTTTTTGCCGAACATAAACGAATCGAGCCATATCGGAAATGGCTCTAATCTGTTGGTACTGCTCTTCTTTGCCCGATTCTTTGAGACGATATTCTAGCTCAAAGTTGTAGTCGAAGTGATCTTCAAGGGCCCGTTTGTTACTTGAAGTAATAAAGATGATTTCTTCAATGCCAGCCTCGACTGCTTCTTCAACCACATACTGAACCACCGGCTTGTCCACCACTGGAAGCATCTCTTTGGGTGAGGCTTTAGTAACAGGCAAAAAACGCGTGCCGTAACCGGCTGCAGGAATAACCGCTTTCTTAATGACGCTCATATCTCTCCCTCGCAAAGCTCGGTCGAGATAACCGCTTTTTTGATCCGGCTCATCCTGTGGGCAGGGCTAGCTTAATTCGACCTTGAGAACGCGAGTTTTGGTTTTTTCCTGCTTGGGAATACGAATAGTTAGGATACCGTTACGAAGATGAGCTTCGGCTTTACCAGCGTCAACCGAGACAGGCAGAATATATGAGCGCATAAAAGCGCCCCAGTAGCATTCCTGGACAAAATAATTCTCTCGACCGACTTCCGACTCGTTCTTGCGCTGGCCTTTGATAGTTACTACCTCATCGGTGATAGAAATTTCTAAATCTTGTATGTCTACTCCGGCGATCGGCGCTTTAATAATGATATTGTCGTCGTCTTGGTAGGCATCAATGGCCAATTGGCCTTCGTCCTCTTCGTCAAGCCACTCTTCAGGTTGGTTCTGGATTTGATCTTCTTTCTTTGCCATAGTAGGCTCATTATCGCCTTATCAAGATATAACGTCAAGATGAGTCTATGCTAAGAACAGGCATTTGGCGACCAATCGGCTCGTTGCTCTGGCCGGTTGAGTGCGTTAGTTGCCACGTTGAAGGTGAGTGGCTCTGCACCGACTGTCAGAATAATTTGGAACTAAGCCGAACCGATCTCTGCTCGTTCTGCGGCAAAGCTGGTCAGAACGGCATCTGTGACTCCTGCCAAAAAAGCCTAAAACTTGATGGAGTTGTTTCACTTTTCCCCTACAACCAGCTAGCCATTCAAGAAATAATTCGCCAAGCCAAATATCGCGGCCACACTGACGCTCTTTATTATTTAACTAGCCAATTTTTGGAAGATATTGACGATCGCTTGCCCAGTGGCGGTTGGAAATTGGTGCCAATTCCACTGGCCAAAGAACGAATGCGGGAACGAGGCTTTAATCAGTCACTAGTTCTGGCCAAAATTATCAGTAGTCGGCAGTTGCCAATTTGGTTAGGCTTAAAACGCCATATCGACACGCCCGCTCAAGCTAAGTTGGATAAAAAAGACCGACGATTAAATATTAAAGACTGTTTCTCGCTGATCGCACCGGCGCCAGAAAAAGTTATTCTGGTTGATGACGTTACCACTACCGGCTCAACCCTGGCCGAAGCGGCTAAACTTTTGCGCCACCACGGCACCAAAGAGGTCTGGGCAATTACCCTGGCCCACGGATAGTCTTTTATCGGCGTCCCCGAGAGGATTCGAACCTCCGGCCTTGAGTACCGCAAACTCACGCTCTAATCCGCTGAGCTACGGGGACTTGTGACTGCTAAGGAACAAAGTTGAGAAGCCAGGGGATACGAGGCCTAGGGCTGACTATCCATCGAGCTACGGGCGCGAAAAAATTACCCAATGCCCTTCGACTACGCTCAGGGCAGTTCGGGTCACTTCTCTATCAGTTTACACTGAGGGAGCTTTCGATCTTAGCTCAAGCTAAAGCGAAGCGACTCGAGGTGCGGAAGGGGTGGGACTCCCCTGCGGGCCAAGGCTCATCGGTCTGAAGACATCGATTCCGCCCTTCTCGCCCACCCGCACGTCAAATTATTGACGTGCTCCATCCTGCGGAAGGGGTGGGACTCGAACCCACATGGGCTTGCGCCCGCTGGTTTTCAGGACCAGTTCCTTAGCCAATTCGGAGCACCCTTCCAGTCGGAACAAGCCCAATTTTACCTTAAAATTCGCCTGTTGTCAGCGCTTTTGCCGGACCGTTACCGCCACGCTCGATTTGTTTGGCTTGAAATTCCGAGCTACTAAGACCTGTTGAACTAACGAGACAACCGTAGTAGTAATCCAATACAAGGCCAGACCGGCTGGCAAGGACAGGGCAATAAAGTAGGTCATAAAAGGAAAAAGGTACTGCATTTGCTTGGTCATCATCGCCATTGGGTCGTTACTCTTACCGGAAGGTTGAGCGCTGATAGTGGCGTAGTGGCGAGCCTGAAGAAATTGAGCCAGGCCAGCCAATATCGGCAGAACAATCTTATTTGGCTTAGACAGATCGATGCCAAAGAAGAGCGGATTGACCGAATCCAGGTGAGGAGTGAACGAGTAGATTAAGTCTGGCCGGATAGTGTGCAGACCAGTTCGGAATACCTGATAGAGAATTAAAATCACCGGCAGTTGGATTAACAGCGTCAGACAGCCCGACAGGGGATTGATGCCCCGTTCTTTATAAAAGGCCATGGTTGCCTGGGCTTGAGCGGTCCGGTCGTCCTTGTGTTTCTCCTGGACAGCTTTGAGTTCGTCTTGGTGAGCCTTCATCTGCAGAGGAGCTTTGAGCGCCTTAACTGACGGTGCCCAAAGTATTGCTCGAGTCAGCAGAGTCAGAAGAATAATCGACCAGCCCACACTATGGCCGGGTACCAGCCAGGCGAAAAAGACTAGTAAGTTGAACAAAGGCTTATAAAGAATAGCCTTAAAAAACTCTTTAATCATCTTTCTGGTATTGGATCAATTCCGCCAGCCGAGAGCGGGTGACAGCGACCAATTCTTTGTAAGCCAAGCCACGAGCCCTTGAGCAAGCCAAACCGCTTAATGGCCTGCTTAGTATATTCCGAACAAGTTGGCTGGAAACGACAGACACCTTGAACCATAAAAAAACGAAGCGGACCGTGATCTGGCGAAAATGTGGCCTGATAAAGGCTAATTAAAGTTACACCCAGCCAAGCAGGCAAAGTTGTGATAAGTTGAGTTACTTTTTTTGTATCCATTGCTTAAAAGCTTCCAGCTCACTGCCGAGATTGGCCGATTCTTCCGGCAGTCTGGTTACTAAAACAACCGTATCACCTTTCGTCTTGCCGCCCCAATTGAGAAAGATTGGCCGAGCCAAATGAAGTAACTGTCGGCGGATTCTATTTCGAACAACCGCTTTTTTGCTGACTTTTTTACTAATAATTACCCCCAGTCTTGGGCAATCCTGGTCGCTAAATTGAGAAAAAAATAACAGGTGGGCGGTTCGAAATTTGCTACCGGAATCGAGGGTTCGGGAAAAATCGGCTTGTTTTTTGAGTCGGTTTTGAACCGGTAACATCAACCCAAAGCCAGAGCAACCCGACCTTTGCGGCGGCGGTTACGAATGACGGCTCGGCCGTTAGCGGTTTTAGAACGGCTCAAAAAACCGTGCGTTTTGGCTCGGTGACGCTTGTTGGGTTGATGGGTTCGCTTTGGCATTGTTTTATTGGCTATATTTTACCAGTTCCTAGACACGCTTTCAACCGGTTAGAGTGTCAAGACGGGTTGAAGGCTGTGGAAAACTTAAGTAAGTTCAAGCTGATGAGCGACTTGCTTTGGTCTGAAATTTTGAAACAACTCGAAACCAAGTTTAGCCGACCAAATTATATCACTTGGCTAAAACCCAGCCGTTTAATTGAGGAGAGCGGTGGCATCGTCACTATTGGCGTTAACAACGATTACGCCCGAGATTGGATTACCAAAAACGCCCTCAAAGAAATCGTCACCCTCCTCCAAGATAAGCTAGACGACTACCGAGAAGTCCGGGTATTGGTATCCCTTCCAACCAAAACCGGCCAGTTGGAGGACCTACCACTACTGGCCGAAGTTAAAGAGGAAGGTTCGGCCGAACCAGAGCCAAGCCCCGGCCAGTTCAACCCTAATTACAGCTTCGCCACTTTCATCGTCGGCAATAATAACCGTTTGGCTTTCGCCGCCTCGCAGGTGGTGGCCGAGAAACCGGGCAACGTTTATAACCCGTTGTTTATCTACGGCGGGGTGGGCTTGGGCAAAACCCACCTTATGCAAGCTATTGGTAACGAAATTAGCCAAAAAGCGCCCAAGAAAAAAATTATCTATGTTTCTTGCGAGACATTCACTAGCGAATTTATCTCGGCTTTGCAAAATAAGACCGTTGACGCTTTTAAGAAGAAATACCGAACTGTTGATGTCTTTTTAGTTGATGACATTCAATTTCTGGCCAACAAAGAAGGTACCCAAGAGGAGTTTTTCCATACCTTTAATAATCTTCATCAATCAAATAGGCAGATCGTGGTTACGGCTGATCGGGTTCCTCGGGAAATTGCCAATCTTGAGGAGCGGCTGACCTCCAGATTTGGCTGGGGAATGATCGCCGATATTCAGGCGCCCAACTTTGAAACTAGAATGGCCATCCTCCAAGAAAAAGCCGAGGAGCGGGGCTTAAGCCTGCCCCAAGAAATAATTGAGCACATCGCCAACACTATTAGCTCAAACGTTCGGGAACTAGAAGGGGCGTTAATCAAGGTAGCTACCGCCGCCCAAGTTGAAAAAGTCAACCCAACTCTCGATTTCACTCGAGCAACCTTAAAAGATCTAGCGACCAACAAGGTTTCGGCCAACATTTCTACTAAAAAAATTATACAAACCATGGCCCGACATTTTGACCTTGACTCGTCAGACATTATCGGACCACGCCGAAACAAGGAGCTAGTCTACGCTCGACAGATTACAATGTATTTACTTCGTTCGCTTCTTAATCAATCATACCCCCAAATCGGTGAGGCCATGGGCGGCAGAGACCACACCACTGTAATGTACTCTGTCGATAAAATCGAACGGTTGAGAAAGACCAGCTATGATCTGGAAAAAGATTTATCGGCAGTCCAACAACTTCTCCACAGCTAATGATGCGAGATTGTGGAAAAACTGTGGACAAAAAAGTTGGGTTGGGACTTGCAACGAGTCAAGAAGACTCGTATAACAGGGTAAGTATCCATCCACAACTTAAGCACTTCTTTTCCACAACAATTAAATACTTAACCACAGTCAGTTATGATTTACATCCACTTATACACAGGCCTTATAACTATTACTTATTATCTAAATAAATTAAACAAAGATGAAATTTATCTGTGAAAAAGACGAATTAGTTAGAGCGGTGAGTTTAGCTGGTCGCTTGTCAACTACTCGAGCGACATTACCAATACTGCAAAACCTTTATCTAGAAGCTAAGAGTAATAATTTAATAGTTAAGGCCACCGATCTAGAACAAACTATTCAAGTTATTGTTAGCGGCACCAGTAGCGAGAAGGGTAGTATTACCATTCCCGCTCGTTTATTAGTTGAATATTTGCAAAATAACAATGATAAAAATATATCTTTAATTAGTTCTGATACCAGCTTAAAACTAAATTCAGAACAACATTCGGCTTCCATTAAAGGTTTGGCGGCTGAAGATTATCCAAGTTTGCCGGAACTTAAAGGAGAGGATCGAGTTAGCTTATCCAGCCAATCTCTCACCCAAGGCCTTAATCAAACCCTGTTTGCCACTGCGCTTGATGACTCTCGACCAATCCTAAACGGTATGCTCTGGCGCTTTAAGTCAAAAAAATTAGAGATGGTGGCTACTGACGGCTATCGTTTGAGTCGTTGCCAAATAGCTATTGATCAGGACATTGAACGCGACCTAATTATTCCCAAACGCTCGCTTCAAGAGTTGTTGCGACTGCTGGATTCCGAAGTCGTTGAGGTTCTCTTCACCGCCAATCAAGTCCGGTTTGTCATTGGCAAAACTGAATTAACCAGCCGCATTCTTGATGGCTCATTTCCCGACTACCAAGCAATCTTGCCTAAGACTCAAAAATTAATAGTCACGGTTAAAGCGGCCGAGCTTCACCAAAGTTTGAAGTTAGCCAGTCTCTTTTCTCGAGATTCGGCCTATAGCACCAAAATGCAGATTGAAAAAAACAAACTGACAATCACTGCTGTTTCGGCTCATTTAGGGGAAAACAGTAACACCATCAGCCTCGATCAGCCAGTTGATGAGCCGTTCTCTATTTCGCTTAATGCCCAATACCTGCTCGAGGCGGTTGCTCTTTCCGACGGCGACGTTCTACTGGCTCTGATTGATCAAAAAAGCCCAATTGTTGTTAAGTTACCCAATAACCAAGATTTCCTTTATCTGTTAATGCCGCTTCGAAATGAGTAGGCAATGGCGTTGGTTAGCCTGACGCTTGAGCGGTTCCGCAATTTTCATCAATCTAAATTTAATCTTGACCACCGAGCAGTGGTGATTGGCTCAAATGGCGCCGGTAAAAGCAATCTAATCGAGGCAATCAGGCTTCTTTCGGTTGGCAAGAGTTTCAAAACCAGTCGGACTGATGACCTAGTTGAGTTTAATCAACGGACTTTTCGAGTAGAAGCTCTTTTGGAACAAAATGGTCAAGAGAGAAAGATATCCTTCTTTTACGGCAGTCAGTTTGATGACTCGCCGGATAAGGATCGTTACCTAACAATTGACGACCAACAGGTTGGCTGGTCAGAGTATTGGGGGGTTTTCCCGACGGTCTTGTTTGTGCCAGAAGACGTTCGAATTATTACCGATGGTCCAGCCACTCGCCGGCGTTATATTGATAGCATCCTTTGGCAGACTAACAGAGCTTTCCGTCAGGAGCACTTAGAACTTGGTCGGGTGTTGAAAGAGCGATCAACGCTGCTGTTTTTAATCAAAATTAACCGTGCTGGTCTTGGTGAGCTTCAGCCCTGGAACGAATTGCTGTCTAAGCTGGCCAAAGAAATTAGGCTTAAACGCCAGGCCTGTATTGATTTTTTAAGCCAAAAACTGGAAGAAAAAACTGCCGGCACCGATCTAGTCGGTCGTTACCGATTTCACTACCAGGTTAACCAATATCAGGTTGGCCAACGACAGGAAGAAGAGATTCGTCTAGCCCAGAACCTGGTTGGCCCTCAACGAGACGAGCTGGAAATATATTTTAATAATAAACCAGCTCGACATTTCAGCTCCCGTGGCCAGGCCCGCTCAATCATTGGCCTGTTGAAGGTGGCAGAAGCTGAGTTCATTTTTGAAACTACCGAAACCACTCCTCAAATTCTCCTTGACGATCTTTTCTCCGAACTTGATGGGCCAACCGCCAAACAGGTGCTTGGTCTTTTTGATCAAAAATTCCCTATTATTGCTACCAGCATTGAGTCAAATCCGCTGGTTAAGGATTGGCAGATGATTAAACTCGGGAAGAAACAATGACGCTGGAAAGCCTGGGCGATTTTTTCAAACGACCCGATAAGGCTCACCTTCGAGCCGCCTACGCCGCCCAAGTTATGCGAAAGGAGATTATTCGTCTATGCAAAGTAGAGGCTCGGGTGACTATCCGATCGCATAGCCTTCATATTTTTTGTCCGGATCAAGAATCGGCATTTGTGGTAAATACTCGG
>JBGOUP010000030.1:0-9944 GCA_041477655.1 Patescibacteria group bacterium | reverse complement strand
TAACCAAGTTACCGGGGACTAAAAACAAGGCCAAGCATAAAGCCAAGATGATTCGTGCTATCGAAAAAAAGACGTTGTCAACCGAAGAGGATAACAATGCCCCCATTAAAACAACTGTAAAAATATTTAGTGATATGAGGTTAAATTTTCTACCTTTAATAGCCATAATTCAGCGTGTTGTCCACAACTTTGTCGGAAATTTACAAGTCATTCAAGACACGTGATAGTATAAGGCAATATCCTCTTCTCGGTAAATGGGAGACTTCTTGTTCGGACTTGCGTCGGTAACATTTTTGCTTTGCCAGCGTTTAAACTGAATAGTCTCGGCACCGCCCCGATATACCACATGTATAAATGTATCAGTAACTTCAATATCACCAAAGATAGTAGACTTAACAATAACCTTAGTTCGCATTTGTAATAAATTTATGACCATTGGTTCAGACACAAAAAAGGGGGCTACCTATCTCGTTTGATTGGTTTTTCTGGTTCTTTGAAATGATCCTTCAGAGCCAGCTGACGGACAATGTCCTGCATTTTTTTTTCAATTCGATCGGCCTTGACGTAAACGCGATAAACTACAAAATATACAAAAACTACACTTACACCAAGTAAAGTACCAATACCAACCCTTTTTGTACCGAGAACTGTTGTGACTAGGTCGGGATAGAAGGCAACTGTAATAACTGCCAGCCAAGTAATTGACCAAAAGAGAAACATAGCCAATGACTCTTGGCGTTGCCGAAAGGCTAAGTAGCTTTTGATAATGACTAATAGAGTAAAGACTAATGACAGTATTTTTATGATTAACAGAATCATCAGCCGGTCAAAGAACGATAGAGCAGCCGAAGAAAGATATTGGCACCATTGAGTGGATTTTGACCACGGCGACTATCAAAGTAAATTGTGTTAATTGGCACCTCTGCAATCTTCAAGTGCGATTGATGGGCAATGATGATCGCTTCGGAGCAGAATTCGTAGCCACCAGTGCTAAACAAATGGAGTAGCTCTAAAAAGTTTGGGCCAAACAGACGAAAACCGGACTGAGAGTCGGTGGCGTTATAATGACTAAAAACATAAGTGATTCTATTCATAACCTTGTTGCCGTACCATTTTAGCTGTGGCATCTCTCCAATAGTTTTAGATAGGAACCGACTACCGATAACAAGATCAGCACCGTCTTTTTGGTGGGCCTCAAGCAAGGTTGGGATATCATTGGGATCATGCTGGCCATCTCCATCTAACGTGACAGCAACGTCAAAACCTAGCCGGCAAGTGGCTGTTAAACCGGTGAGTGTAGCCCCGCCTGCGCCTAAGTTAATCCGGTGCCTAAGCGCTACGGCACCTGACTCACGAGCGACTAACAGAGTATCGTCTGACGATCCATCGTCAATTACAATTGGTAGTATTTGGCTTATACCGTCAAGCTTTCTGGGTATTTTCTTAACGACCTGTCGAATAGTCCGTGCTTCGTTATGGGCAGGAATAACTATGCCTAACTTCATTGCGTGCAGAAAACATACCATATCTTGTTCGGGTCGGCTAGAGTTAACTTGGGAATAAGACCGGCGCCTACAGCCAGCTGGTAGTCAGTGTCGTCACTAAGCGACTCCGGCCAGGAATTGGTTGGGTAAAGACTGACGGCCAGACATTCCAGTTGAGACAGTTTCAAGTAAGTCTTGACTTCTTCCGGTTTAATCAACCTGACTTGGCCATTGGCTACCTCTTTCCTAGCCTCGATATCCCAGAAGCCAACTTTGGGAGCTAGGACGAATTTGTTAGGGCTAGTTCTTATTTGATCGAGCAACATCTTATCGGCGCTAGAAAAGCGAATCATCGGTTCGTAGCTGGCCAAATGATTTATTCTTTGTCGCATAAAGGGCAGAACACTTAGAAGAATGGCTATCACCAGAGTAATTCTCAAAAGCTTATAGCCTTTGAGAAATCTATAGAAGTCAATGATGGCCAAGCCGGCCAGAATCGAAGCGGGTAGGGCCATATCTCTGGCCAGCCGACCCGGCTCAATCAACCAAGTCTGTCGAGAGCCAGTGAAGTAGACCAACAACCACGTGCCAATAACTATCTTGGCAGTTAGATTCGGTCTAAACCGAGACCAAACAATAGCAATTAGACCCAATAAGCCAAATTGAAAGACTACGCCGCTAAACGACCGGCTGTAGTCAATAGCCTGCCAGTTGGGAGACTCGGCTGGACGAAGACTAACCAAGAGCAGTGAGCGAGCCTGATGAAATACCTCTAATCTCTCAAAGAGTCCATAGATTGCCGCCAGACTAGCAACAACCAGGACGATTAGCCAAACACGCTGACTGACTTTTGCCCGAAAGACCCTGATCGAAGCTAGAATAACCCCGGATACGGCGATCACTGATAGCCAAACCAATGTCGAAAGATGATGGGTCAAAATAATTAAAATACTGGAGATGATGAAGCCGACAGAATAAGCCAGTTTGTTCTTCTCCGACCAAATGCCAATCCAGCAAAGCAAGCTAATCGGCATTATCACGCCGGTTGCTAGAACATTGGGCAGGCCGCCGTCAGTTGCCGTTTGCAACGGCGAAGCAGCCAGGGCGTATAAAGCAAAAGCGATTAAGCCGACCTTCTTGGAAAAAGCTTTGGTCGCCAGCCAATAAACCGACAAAGATGACAGCACTAACAGCCCAGGCCAGAGGTAAGCCATAACTATTAAGGCCTCTTTGCCAGATAGATAAGTTAGACCAATGACCAGATAATGGAGACCAGGCGGGTAACTATCAAACGGCCAAATTGTTGGCTTGGCCATCAAGTATTGAATTATATGCCAGTGAGGAATTATGTCGTCTCCGGGCGGGACAACATAACCAAATTTCATCACCCCCCAATAACTGCTAACGACAGTAACGGCAAAAATGCCAACTGTGCCGATTAGGAACCACCTTGAACGGATGATACTAGCTAGCTTTTTCATCCAAGTGACTGTGTTTTAACTCTTGGGCGATAAACAGAGCCAAGTAGAACCAGAAAAGGATAGCTAGATCAATCCGCCAATAAGGAGTATCCACCAATCCATGCAAGAAGATAGCTAGCAACGCCCAGGTACTTGGTTCAGACAGCCTCTTGCGGCTAAAAACGAACCAGAAAAGCTGGATAAAGCCAAGCAGACCAAACAGACCGATATTGGTCCAGACCGACAGCAGAAGGTTATGGGCTTGAGGAACTGACCACTCGATCGGATTGACATACATCTGACCAACAAGACTCGGATAATAATACTCAAATCCTCTTAGACCGGCACCAGTGACTGGCCAGAGCCTAGTCATGGCCAAACCGACATGCCAAATTTGCGGACGTGACTCAAATGAATTGTTGGCCAAGTTCAGCCTTTGGTAAGTAAGTAGACTAAGGATAATTAAGCCGCCGATCAACCAGTAGGACCAGCGGCGATGTCTGGTCGCTTCATAGATACCGACCACCCCAACCAGTGCCAGTATCCCACCTAAAGATCTGGTCAGTAATAACATGATCGCCATCATGGCCAGAAATAAAACCGTCAGGATATAAGTTGATTTCTTCTCCCTGACAGCGATGTAGAAATAGGCTACCAGGGGGGCAAGCAACTCGGCATAAATGTTGGGTGATTGATAAACACCGGCCAGACGATCCTTGATAGTGGCCGAACCGAAATGCCATAGCCCAAGCGCTATCAAGACTATCGCCAATAAAGTCAGGACATTATTTTTTCCCCCGGAATTTAGATCAGCCTGAATTAGGAGTAAAGCCATTAGCATCGGGGCAAACATCCAGGTTTTTAGGGCACCAAGACTGGTCGGGAAGAGTGGAGAGAAGAATGTTCCCAGAAGTGAGCCAATAACAATAAAAATCACCGCTAGCTTGACCTGTTTTGGCAAATCGCTAAAGGTTTTTAGTAACCCTTGCCAGCCAATACTGACGAGAGCAACAATCAACCAAAGATAAATAGCAAACTCTGGAGGATAAAAAACCAGCGATTTGAGGCCAACTTTAACTGAAGCGGCGGCGAAAAATAGCAGGGTCAATCCCATTAAAACCGTGGCTTTTTTAGCCATCAGTCTTGGGAATTAGAACCGCCATCAATAGTAACCACGGAAGCAAAATGAAAACGTAAGGGAGGGTATTGTCTAGGAATGATCCGGCTAACCAAGCCAGGCTAAAGCCAAACATACTTGCGCCAAGCAGATTGTCCTTGCCTTGCCGCCAGAGACGATAAAGCCATTTTAAGCTTCCCAAGAAAAAGATCAGAAACAAAGACAGACCTATTACTCCGGTGGTAGCAAAGATATTAACTAGCGAGCTGTCCGAACCGTTGCCGGCGTGGCTACTGGCAAACTGATCGGTCGTCAGACCGGCCTTGAGCAGAGCCGACCCATAATTATTATAGCCAACTCCAATTAGCCAGTGTTGCTTGGCCAGAGTTAAACCCTTTTTGATTGAGACCAACCTAGCGGCGGCGCTTAGGTCTTGACTCCCGACTAAGCCTTCGACGCCAACTGAAGAGTTATTCAAACCTTTACTATTGATAGCCTGGTTATTTAGAAGCGAGCCACTTAAGAGAAAGCGCGACGAGAGTCTGTTGGGGATCAGAGCAACAATAATAAAAATTGCTAGGACAAGCAGTCCGGTCTTCCAAGAGCGTGGCCAGACAGCCAGACTAAGGGCAATCGCTCCAGTTACCCAAGCGCTCCTAGAGAAGGTCAGATAGAGAGCCAACCAAGCCAGAAAGAAAAACAGCCAAAGAACTATTCGATTGCTACCTTTCTCTTGGACAAGTTGATTGGCTACTATACTTAGGCTTAGAACTAGAAACGCTCCCAGAAAGTTCGGGTCGAAGAACGTTGATAGCATCCGGCCGACATGAGGATCCCAACCGAACTTGGACATAAACGAGAAATTGGGTACCAAGATCAACTGAAGATAGCCAAGAAAGACTACGAACATTGAAGTATAAATGAACAATTTAACTATTTTGTCCTTAGATCCGATTACCTGACTAAGCCACAACAAATAGATTGAAGAGATCAGCAGGAATAAACGTAGCCAATAGGAAAAAGCGACGAAGCCCTCCCGCCCGCTTAAATGAGAAGCGTTTAGTCCAAGTGATATCAACGCCCAGAGAAGAAATAAGAAGATGGCCCGCCAAAACCAAACTTTCTTAACGCTTCGGGTAAGGTCGGCCAATCCCCGACGACGCCAACTCAAAAAGCCAAAGACAATTGTCACAAAAACGATAACTAGATCTATAGAGTTAAGGGCAGAAGTTGTGCCAAGAAAAATTTGTAATCTGATTAGCTGACCCAAGGCCACGGCGGCAAAAATTAACCCCAAGACCATTTTCTGAAAAGTCGCTGATACAAGATGTTGATCGTCCTCTAAGGCTCTAGGCATATTTTGACTACTCTATTAAACCTAGACTCCATTCCCTGGAGAGTCAACGAATCTTGATAGCGGCGTCGGCCGGCCTGTCCCATGCGCTCCCGTAGCTCCCGGCTGGCAATTAGTTGTCTAAGTGCTTCCGACCACTCGGCTAGATCTGGTCTAATTAACCGGCCAGTTTGGCCGTCCGTGACTATTTCGGGGTTGCCGCCGACGTTATTGGCTATCACCGGTAGCCCGGCCGCCATGGCTTCGATAATGGCCGCCGAAAAGTTTTCCGAGATAGCCGGATGGACAAAAATATCACTGCCTAACAGGATTTCTGGGGCATTCTCGACCCAACCAGTCAGACTTACTTGACTATCTAGCTGGTGGCTGGCAATGAAAGTCTCGATTTCTTGCTTAAGAACGCCCTGACCGAGCATGGTCAGGTGCCAGTTTTCTTGGCGGAGAGGTATGAGGGCTTCGAGCAGAAAAATCGGTCGTTTCCTTGGCTCGAGCGTACCGGAGTAGACTAGCTCGACCCGGGCATTATTCTTGGCTTCGATTGGCTGACCGGAAAAATCTACGCCTGGCTGGATAACTGATATCCGATCGGCCGGATAACCAAACTCCTCAACTAAAACACGCTTATGGACTTGGGAGACGGTGGCAAATTGGCCAACCAACTCCCTTTTCAACCGGTAGGCAAATAATTTCAACGGCCGAAGCGGCCAGCCAATGTCGGATTTTTCCTGATAGAAATGTTCAATCGCCAGCACTTTAATCCCCGAGAGCCAGGCCAGCACCAACAACCAAGTATTGGCGTAAGGCGACCACATGTTACAAACAATTAGGTCTGGTTGGTTGGTTTTAAGATATCGCCACAACTTGGCTACGTAGGAAAAATTAAGTTTACTGCCGGAGGCAATGTAGGCAATATTGGCTGATGATCTGCCAACCACGCCGGACCAAACGGGATGGCTAGAACGCTCAAACGCCGGTGACACCAGCACCCCAACTTGATAACCCTCGTCCAGAGTAAAGCCAATCAGCCGGCTGAAATAGATTTCAGCCCCGGAGTAGTAGCCGCTGTCGGTGTAAAAAAGGATTTTGGCCATATCAGCGCAACTGTGGGTGCCTAAAACTCCAGGCTCGCTTGGCGCTAACAATCTTCCGAGCCAAACCTGGCCAGACTGTCAGTAGCAACCGGATAGCCGCTACCGGCAATTTGAATTCGCCTTGGAGTTTGAGGGTTCTATAAATCTGCCTAGCCTGATCAATATCTCCCACTGCTACCAGATAATTTGCCCAGCGTCTTCTAACTGTCTGATACCATCGCCGTAGAGTAGCTCGCTCTATTTCACTGATATCTGGACGATTAACAAACTTGCTATAAATATGCTCAACATCACCCAAAGCAATCGAAATTGAATCTTTGACGTTTGACAGGCTCTGGGAGTGCCAACGACGATAAATAGTCGTTTTTGGTAATGCCTCAACTAGGTATTTGTGACTTAGGACAATCCGCATGGCGATTTCGTGATCATCGGACATCCAAAGAGCTTCATCCATTACCCCTAACTCATCTAAAGCCTGCCGACGCAATAACATGCACGACGAGGTGGCAAACGGAGGCTCAAAAAGTGTTTCTAGATGCAAATCAACCCGTTTCAGTTTTTTCGGATCTTGCCAAAAATTACCCAACGACTTTTTCTGCTCACTGTCATATATAACTGCGTTGGCACCAACTAAGCCAATTTTGGGATTATCCTCCATCGCCGCGACTAGCAATGTCAGGTGATCCTTATCCCACCAATCATCATGATCCATAAAAGCAACGTACTCCCCCTTACTCATCTTGATACCAATATTTTTGCCAACCGCTGGCCGGCCACCGCGAACAATTCCTCGTTGGTAGGAGATTTTATCCGGATATTTATCTGCGTAAGTTTTAGCTATATCGGCACTCCCATCGGTTGAGTGATCGTCAACGATATATAGGTGAAAGTCCCCAAAATCCTGCTGGAGTATTGATTCAATCGTTTGGGTTATATAGGACTTGGCGTTATAAAGTGGGATAACCACCGAAACCTGTTCGACTCTCCTAATTAGCTGATTGTTCATTCGTTCAAGTTAATAACTAATAATCGGCTGGTGCCTTCTTTAATTTTATTACTTCAAGGATTCTGGGCTCAATGCCTTTCAGCAGATAAAGGACAATCAAATAAGAGACTACACCAACGACGAAACCACCGAAGACATTTATACCGGGCAGAAGCGATAAAAGCAGGCCCATTATTACAGCTGATAACACGGCCTTGGCAAACACGGAGAAATTGGGCTTAAAGACGGTCTGTTTTTTAACGATGAGGTAGGCACAACTGGCCACGATTATTTCCGTTGCCACTGTAGTCACAGCCGCTCCAATGTAGGAAAATCTTTGTATGGCAAAATAGTTGATCACAATATTGAAGACAGTAGCAAAAGCATAGGGAAAAATTAACCTCTTTTGTTGATCAAGGCTAAGAATAGCGTAACTGAATATACCGCCTAAAGCCGAAAAAAGGAAGGCGAAGATCAGGATTTTTAGGGCTGGCACGGCCGGTAGGAAGTCGGGGCTAGAAACAAAAGTAATCAGCGGACGGGCTAAGACAAAGGTCCCGACTAAAATTGGCAGGGCTACAACCGATAGGAAGTCTAGTGATATTTGCAAATAAGAGTTAAAGCGCTTGGTGTCGCTATGGGCACTGGCACTCATAACCGGCAACATTGTTCCCAAAAATATGACCGGAAAAGTAATAAATATTTCAATATATTTATAGGCCGTACCGTAATAACCTACCTCAACCAAATTATTTTTGTTACCTGGCAAAGGCAAGACTGAAAGTAGAAGGCTATCGACTTTAAAATAAATAAGAACCAAGACAGATGTCACCCAAATTGGCAGAGTCGACTTAAGCGTTGCTGACCATTGCTCTCTTTTAAAGGTTGGTTGGAACTTAAATATTCGCATCAGCATTATTAAGTTAATTAGCAAATTTATTACCGCCGTAATAATGATAACGGTCATAATCATTGGCAGGGACTTGATGGTCAGAATTACCCAGAGGACCCCAGCAACCGTCAGGATCTTACTTATTACATCAGCAATGACTGGCGTTTCCATCTTCAAGAAACCTTGGAATATCGACACTAACATGCTGTTGAGTAGCATGATGTAGCCAGATATAAGAGCCAGGGCAATTATTCCTCGTAAAACTGGGGTGTAAGGAAGAAAGAAGATCAGAATTAGAGCCAGGCCAAGAAAAAATGTCCCAGTTATCAACCTTAAACTAAGGACTTTTCTAAACATATCATTGGCCTCGACCTGACCAGATTTGGCGATGTCACGGGTTAGATAAGCGTTCAGACCCAGATCAGTGACTGTTGAAAAAAACTGGGCATAGGTTAGAGAAAGAAGATATTTACCGCTGTCTTCCACTCCTAAATTCTTGGTAATAACCTTGAGTAAAATCAACCCCAAAATTACGGTTAAAAATCGACCAATTAATTGAGTCAGGGTATTTCGGGCAACCTTCCGAGCGATAGTCATATGCGATTGCTTCAATTTTATCTGAATTATCTAACCTATAACAGTTCAGGACAATATTTACAGGTGAGTTAAACTCGGGTAAATTTGTAAAGCAATGAAAGGTATTATCTTGGCTGGGGGATCCGGCACCCGGCTTTACCCAGTCACACTGCCAGTCTGTAAACAGCTTCTGCCCATCTATAACAAACCGATGATCTATTACCCGTTGTCAGTACTAATGCTGGCCGGTATACGGGATATCTTGATCATCTCTACGCCTAAAGATATCGGCCGATTCGAAGAAGTTTTTGGCAATGGTTCGCAGATTGGTTTGAATTTAGCCTATGCCGCCCAGGAGAAGCCTAACGGTTTGGCCGAAGCGTTAATTATTGGCGAAAGCTTTGTTGGCAATGATGATGTTTGTTTAATTCTGGGCGATAACATTTTGTTTGGTCACGGCCTTCCCTTCCTACTTCGTAGGGCCAAGGAGGACGTTGAGCATAACGGCGGCGCTCACATCTTCGGTTACGCTGTTCACGATCCCGAGCGCTATGGAATAGTTGAATTCGATAAAAAAGGTAATGTCCTCAGTGTTGAAGAGAAGCCCCAAAGCCCTAAGTCTAACTTCGCTATTATTGGTTTGTATTTCTATGATAAAAACGCAGCCAAGGTCGCTCGTTCAATTAAGCCGTCGGATCGTGACGAACTAGAAATAACCTCTGTTAACGAGGCTTATCTTAAGAATAAAAAACTCAAAGTCAGCTTATTTGGTCGTGGTTTTGCTTGGTTTGACGCCGGAACTCACGATAGTTTCCTGGAAGTTAGTGAGTTTGTAATGACCATGGAAAAAAGAACCGGCCTAATGATCGGCAGTATTGAAGAGATTGCTTTTAGCATGGGCTATATCAGCAAAAAAGAGTTGTTGGAGTTAGCTGAGCCGCTCAAGAAGAACGATTACGGCCGCTATCTTCAGGAGCTGGCTAAG
>JBGOUP010000043.1:0-4620 GCA_041477655.1 Patescibacteria group bacterium | reverse complement strand
GGTTGAAACATTTTGAGGGCGATAATTTTCAATCCCCGCTGTTCAATCCGGCGGATAATTTCTCCGGTTAATCCTCGGGTGACGCCGTCGGGTTTAATCATGACAAATGTTTTTTCACTTGTTGGCATACTGCTCCTAATACGGAATTACTGATTTGTTGTTAATTATACCCGAGAACGCCCCATTTTGCCAATTGGATCAAAGACATTGACACACATAGCTCAGACACGTTACGATGACACTACAGTTACAGGAGGGTTATGGGCGTAATTAAGGTCGCTATTGATCGTTTTTTGCCTCTGTCTGAAGTCAAAGAACGACTTCAATCAATTGTGGACGATTTAGCTGGATCAAAAGATCCGAGCGATCTTTTTGTCATCACGAAAGACGGCAAAGCTGCAGCTGCCATTGTTGGGGCCGAAGGCTTGGCCCAGTTGATGAGAGACGCCCCGGATGACAAAGCTGCTGCCCCCAAATCCGAAGAAAAACCGGCTCAAAAAATAGAACCGATTTCTAAACCTGAATCAAAATTAGAGGACAAAATTGCTTCGTCTGCGCCAAAAGTGCTGCCTGAACCACCCAAAATTGAGTCCGCACCCAAGCCACCGGCTATTGCCGCAACAAAATCTCCCTTGTCTAAAACCGACACGCCAACACCCGACACAACCGGACCAATTCAAGTAACCGTTGCTCCGCAAGTGATCAAACCACCAACACTAACTCCACCGACATCTGTCCCGCTGCCAGCCGTAACACCAGCGAGCCCTGTTTCTGCACCAACCGTTACACCTCCAACTCCAACGCCAGAACCAAAATCTCCTGCCGCGCTGATTACGAGTCCTCCTCCAGCAACTCCGGCACCTGCCATTCCTGCACCGCCTATGCCAGCACCTAAACCTGCCCAGACACAGCCGCCAACTCAATCGGCTGTTCCACCAGTGATTAAACCAATAGGGCCCGCCACACCACCGCCAACTGCAACACCGACGACGCCACCTCCCCCTATGCCGGTTAATACCAATGCCCCAACACCAGTCCCGATTATCCAGAAGCCGTCCACACCATCTTTAAATGCGATTCCCACTCCTCCTCCGCCCCCTGGATTAGTGAGCCCTGCTGCACCTGCCCCAGTTGTCTCACCAGCACCTACGCCAACTCCGCCTAGTGCGTTACCATCCACACCACCATCTCCTGTGGCAGCGACGCAGAACACAACTTCTCCGCTACCCGGAAACCCAATAGCAATTCAGTCACGCCCAACTGCGCCTGCTTCGATGACCCCTCCACCCACGCCCCAAATAGCACCAAGTCCGGGAACGTCGTCATCAACACTACCAGCTGTTCCTCCAACGAATCCCACGCAACCACCGGCGAGTCATCCATCAATCCAGACTGCGGCGAACGCATCGCTGAACATACTCAAGAACTCGTCTAACCAAGTGAAAGATATGGAAATCGATTAATCAACGTATCAAAGAATAACTAAAAGAGGCCTCACGGTCTCTTTTAGTTATGTCGTAATTTTAACGGAATAGGATAAGCAGGAGGAAGATAGTTCCTACTACAATTCGATACCATATATATGGAGCGAAGCCGTATTTTTTAATAAAACGAAGCATAAGATGAATCGCCGCAATGCCGACAAGAAAGGAAACAATCATCCCGATGAGCATTTCATGTTGCTCAATAACGGATGATCGTAAAACAACCGGCACTTGGGTAATGGCGGCACCGAAAGAGATCGGCGCCAGAAGCAGAAAAGAAAATTCCGTGGCATCTTCTTTGGTTAACCCGAGAAATAACGCGGAAGTAATAGTAATACCACTTCGGGAAACCCCTGGAATAAGGGCCAATGACTGCGTCAGGCCAATTATGAGGGATTCTGACCAACTCAGTTGGCTCATATCCCGTTTTTTAGTCCCGATCTGCTCAGCAAAATAAAGCACTATACCAAACGCTATTAACATAACCGAAGCGATCAGCGGTTGGCGGAGCGTATCCGCAATTATAGGTTCCGCCCAGTAGCCAATGACGGCAGCTGGGATGGTAGCTAACAACAGAAGGCCTAGAAGTCGAAGCTCTTTTGATTGGCGTTGGATGAGTCCTTTTGTCAGGAGCCCCCACCATACAGGAAAAAAGTAGAGTAAAACAGCAATAAACGTGCCGGTGTTGAGCGCGACATCAAAGGTTAAGCCTGAAGGTGGCCAATGAAATAGAAAGGGAATAATCAGGAGATGACCAGAGGAAGAAATCGGCAAAAATTCAGTTAACCCCTGAATAATACCCAATAAAATAGGATGCATATTAAGCCAATCTTAATTTATGGGCTAATTCTATGACCCATGGCCAGACTGATTTGGAAAGTCGAGGATGAAGCCAACTGATAATAATCGCCGCAATCAATCCGGTGACAAAACCGGCAATAATATCTGACGGATAATGCACTGCGACAGCAATTCGGCTCAAACTTACCAAGATGGCCAAACATAAAAGCAAAACGGCTTCACGGTAGCGTTTCTGAAACAGAAAAAAGAACGCGATTGCCGCCAGAAAGGCCGTATGATCGGAAGGAAACGAGTTTTCAGGACGATGAAAGAGCAGCTCCTTAATCGGTAAATCGTGAACGGGTCGGGCGTGATAGTAAAACATTTTGGAGATACGGTTTAAAACTTCCCAGGCAAAAATCCCCGCCAGCATCGACGAAAGTAATATTTCGCGCTGTTTTCGGCCGGTAATAAACCAGGCCACAAGCCAAATTATAGGAATCAAATAAACACCGGTTAATGCGCAAGTTCTTACGATAGAAAGAAATCCGCGATGACCGGCTAAATAACTACTCCAGGCCACAACCGTGGCTTGATCGAGTGATGTGAGAGCTGACATATTAGCTCTAATATAGCAGAGAATTTTTGAGTCTAACATCACAACTTGCTATTTCAGCCAAGCGTCGTAAAATAGCAACATGCTATTGAAGCCATTAAGAAACTCGCTTTCGAGAATCTTTGACTTTTTTTTGAGGCGAAAAGGACGAAGCGTGAGGAGACGTAATGGTGTTACGTCGACAAGCGATGAGTTCTTTAAAGCCATAAAAAATGGTCGAAAGACCGAAAATGGAGTTTTTTAATGAGTTCACACCCACTCGCACAGTCTATTCGTCAATTTTTAGAGTTTATGGAGCTTGAACAAGGGCGCAGTCGGTTAACGATTCGTAATTATGATCACTACCTTGCCATGTTTCAAAAATTCTGTGAGGAAGAAAAGATTACCGAACCAAAAGAAATCACCCAACAAACCATTCGGCTTTACCGTTTGTGGCTGAATCGGCCACAGAAACACGCCCTCCGCCATGATTACTTAGAACGGAGCAAGAAGACCCAGAACTATTATTTAATTGCCTTACGCGCCTATTTAAAGTATCTCTCGTTACAAGAAGTCGAATCGCTCCCCCCCGAAAAAATCGGGCTCTCTAAAACTGAAGATCGGGAAATTACCTTTTTAGACCAAGACGAGATTGAGCGAATCATTGCTAAACCAGACTCAAACGATTTACAGGGAACGAGGGATCGGGCCATTCTTGAGCTCCTTTTTTCGACTGGACTACGAATCAGCGAATTAACCAATCTTAATCGAGATGACCTTCAACTGGAAACTGGTGAATTTAGTGTCCGCGGCAAGCGGAGTAAAATCCGCGTCGTATTTCTATCCAAAGAAGCTGTAACTCATTTAAAAACCTATTTAGCCAAGAGGCGAGATAAAGACCCTGCCTTATTCATTCGCACCCAAACCAATCAGGAAGAGAAGCCAGACCAAAAAGGGGGTGAACTAGACGATTTACGCCTGACTCCTCGGTCAGTACAACGGATGATTCAAAAGTACGCCAAATCGGCTGGAATTGCCAAAAATGTTACTCCTCACGTGTTTCGACATAGTTTCGCGACCGATTTATTGCAAAATGGAGCCGATTTACGCTCTGTTCAGGAGTTATTAGGCCATAGCTCAATCACTACCACCCAGATTTATACTCATGTCACTAACCCGCAATTACATGAGGTCCATAAGGCCTTTCATTCAAGACGCCGAAGGACTCCAATAACTAATCCAAATAAACCTGATGAGACCCTAGAAACACCGCCCTTAGACACTTGACAAATCGCCTAAAATATGGTATATTCTTAGCCAGTTAACGTTGTTCGTGGCTCTTTCACAGGAGGAATCGGATGAGAATGAAGGCGTTCCTAATCGGGATGCTGTTGACCGCTGTATTTGTGGCATCGTCTCCCAGCGCAAGCGCTGGAGGTCGACACTGTCGTGATCAGGCGGTCCTGAAGATCAAGGTTGGCCGAGTTCGGGTCGAACTCGGTGGCGGCGACTACTACCGTCAGGAAGACCGGTATTGTTCGTACTGCGGTTGCCACTATCGTGGCTACCACCAGTGTCAGCAAATGCCGGCGGGCGGTCAGTACTCCTACCAGTACAACCAGTATCAGTCCGTTACGTACAACCAATCGGGCCCCGGTTCATGCGCCCCTGGCATGTACTACAACCAGGAGCATGGGTGTTACATGTACTCTGGCGAAAGCTATGAGATGTACCTCCGACGGGTCGGTGCGTATCAGACTC
>JBGOUP010000019.1:0-16708 GCA_041477655.1 Patescibacteria group bacterium | reverse complement strand
TGCCCCTGTCCGGCTTTTATAGTTGGTAATACTGACCAGGCTTCACCTTGATCGAGCTACTTATTACCATCTCGATTATGGCTTTTTTGATGGTTCTTTTGGTGCCAAACGTCAATAAATCTCTGGATAAAAATAAGCTAGCTGAAGACGCGGCGGTCTTTAAGTCCAAACTGGAGCAAACTAGGCTATTAGCCGGATCCACCCAGAATGTTGATGAGACTGCGCCCAACGCCGACACCACTAAAGACAGCACTGGTTACTATGCCCTGTACGTACCAGCGGATGCCTCCAATAACTGGTTTGCTATTTTACGGTTGTCATTCCCACTTACCGATGGCGAATGTAAACCTGATATAGCTATAGGACAAGCCAAGAATAGCGGCAAGGGGTCCTGTGTCGTTGAGAAAATTGACCTGGCCAGCACCAGGCTCACGACCACACCAGATTCTTGGCTAATCGGCTACCGGGTGCCGACTCAAAAATTAGTCAATATTGTTGATACTGAAGCAAAACTGCCTATTTTTACCGCGGCAGATGGCACCCCCCAAACCATCCTTCGATTGCAATATCAAGACAAAATTGCCACAGTTACTATAGATGACTACACGGGGAGGGTTAATGTCACCTTTAATTAGCCGACGGGCAAAAAGGGGAGGGTTTACTCTGATCGAGGTCTTGGTTGCTGGCGGTCTTTTGCTTTTAGTTGGCTCGGCCATCGTAGCGCTGACCAACTCTTTAGTCCGGGGAACGATCACCACCTCCAACACCACGATCGTTAATTCCTGGCTTTCCGAAGGAGCCGAGCTAGTTACCCGAATTCGAGACAATAATATCAAACAACTTCACGCTGACGCCCAAGGCACACCAGTCTGGATGGATCAAGCTACCAAGGTGACCTATCCTTATGGTTGGTATTACTTAAAAACAAACAGTAATTCATTCACTTTAACGGTGGCCAACCCAAGCAGTCCAGAAGTGTTGTCAAAAACTTCCGATATCAACAACAGCATTACCCGATTTTCTGACTTTGCCGATGCCAAGTTAGTCAGCGACAACTTAACTGCCTATCGCTTTGTTTGTATTGAAGCTGTCGGTGCCAGCCCGATCGAAGACGATTCTAATTTTTACTGTAACCATTTCACCGTCAAAGATTCAGTTAACGACGGCAACTCAAGTGTCCTAAGCGGTATAACTGATTGTCCTACAATACCAGCTAATCCTGGTGACGTTTACTGCCTGATGACCAAAACCAGCATTAATGCTAATCGACTACCGAGTGCAAGTCAGCTATTTATTCCACCTGGCAACGCCCTAAAAATCAACGTTCTGATTGCCTACGACGACCAAAATGCTATTCATTCCAACCAGATGCAGACACTCTTAACCAACTATCGGCCGTTGACCTCGCAATGATAGAGAAGGCAATTTTCAATTTTCAATTTTCAATTTTCAGGTCAAAGCGACTGAATACTGACTTGTCCCGAGTGAAATCGCCTTTCGACTCCGCTCAAGGTGACCCTGAAGGTATTGAAGGGTCGAGGGATCACCAATCACTAATGACTGTTGCTCCTGGCTTTACCTTTATCGAAATGTTGGTAGCTGTAACCATATTTTCTGGCTTGCTAATCTTGGCCTTAGCCACGTTCAGCCGATCAATCGCCAGCTCTAACAAGGTCAGCGTGTTGCGCCAAAAAAGCGAAACGGCTCGGTCGGTGATTGACCAAATCACTACAGATTTTAACTTCGTCTATAAAGACAAACAGGTTACTGATAAGACTAACGGCAACTTCCAATTTACTGGCTACTATTTCTGGCCACTAACGCATCCAATTCCCGTTTCGGGAATTGTTATGGTCCTTAAATACCCTGGGGAAGTTGACTCGAACGGACAATCTAAGTACACCAGGAAGGAGTATGACATTGCCATCCGCACTCTCGGCGGCCATGGCCAAACAACAACATACGATTTACAAATGCGAGAAGACAGGGACTGCAACATTAATAGCGGGAATGAGCTTGATTGTGGGGCTACGGCTGGTGACTTTAGGTTTATTACCTCTGATCAATACCTAATTGATAAAGACTCATCGATAGCTGGCTTAACCATTGACGATGGTAATAATCCACCAGTTGCTGGCGATCCTAAGCAAACTGGTTATGTTAGTCTGAATCTGATTTTTCGGCCAGCGGGTTTGACTGCTGATGATCAGAATTTGCCTTGCTTTAGTAGTGATTCAAGCGTCACTACTTTGCCAGTCGCCACTTGTTATAAAATCAGCACCACTCTAAATGCGGGGGTTATCTGATGAATTTTAGAAGAGATCGTAAAGTCGGAAGCAGTCTGATTTTAGTTCTGCTCATTTTGGCTGGAGTAACGACAGTGGTTCTGGGTACCCAACGGGTTTCGCTGATTCAGTTTAAGCAATCTAGCGCCGAAGAGGACAACGTTTTAGCGCTCTACGCCGCTAAAGCTGGCATTGAAGACATGGCTCTGCGAGAACGTTTCAACCGCGACACCGAAATTGTGCCTGACTCCGATAGCAAGACTCAAGTCCAACGGTTTGACCTAACCGCTGGCGCCCTACCAAGCACAACTGGGCTCTTTCGAGAGTCAGACTCAATAACCACAACACCTGGCTATGATCCCGGTCATCAGTATTACGATGTCAAAGTAAACCTAAAAACACCCTGGATTGATGGTATAACTCCAAACGCAATCAATGCGCCACCACCGGAGCTTCTAACCTTAGCCAAAGATGATTACCTGGAATTAACCGGATTTCCTTCAGATTACAATAACGGTGCCGCCTATTATCTTCGCTATAAATTCCGTTTTGTTAACGCCGATGGTAGTGGCGATTGTGATGATCCACAGGACAAAGCGTTTGTTCAAATTCAAGAAATAACTAACCACAATGATGGCTCATCAGCCGATCTTAGCCAAGTAACTGCTACAAGGCCAGCAAATAGTTTTGATGTTGACTCGTCTACACAAGCTAAGAATATTTTAATTAAAGATAACGCTGGTCTCTCAAGCTACATCCGAATTCGCCCCTATTACTGCTCGGTCAAATTTTTCTTTACTACAAGTGGTGCCAACAACCACCAAGGCTACACGGCCAGCGATCACACGGCCAGCGATCCTGGTCCTACCTTCGACTCGCTCAATCGAATTATCTTCTCAACCGGTTATTTTGGCCAAGCCAAACGAACGTTAGTTGGCACCTACGATCCCAAGTCCGGGCAACTCGTCAGTGTCGCTGACTTTAACCTCTACGCTGGCGGTAACATTTCACCACCACCATAATTCGGGTAAAATCAGGTGGCTTTGAAAAATATTACCGTCCACACTGATGGCGGCGCTCGGGGTAACCCTGGACCCGCCGCGATTGGTTACGTTATTGAAGGACTGGCTGATCAAGCAATTTCAGCAGGTCAAAAAATCGGCTCGACGACCAATAATCAGGCCGAGTACCGAGCACTGATTGCCGCTCTTGTTCAGCTTTCTGAACGTGATTTAGTTGGAGCGACGGTGAGTATCTATCTTGATTCGGAGTTGGTGGTTAAACAAATGCTAGGCGAGTATCGGGTTAAAGACGTTGGGCTACGAGAACTTTCCGAGCAGGCCCAAACCTTGGTTAAAAGTTTAGAATCTCGAAACTGCCAATTAGATCTTTCGGCCGTGCCAAGAAGTCAGAACAAAGAGGCTGACTGGCTGGTCAACCAAGCCCTGGACGACGACGGTTCGTGATACAATCGTAGCCAATGCGAAAACTGCTCGGCTTGCCTATCGATTGGTTTATTCTGGCGATTCCCATCATTCTCTGCGTTACCGGTATTGTCACCATCTATACTATTACTTACTCCCAGCACCACACTTCGCTGGCGATTAACCAAATGGTTTACGCGTTGCTTGGGTTAACTGCCATGTTGGTGCTGATGTTTACCGATTATCGCTTTCTGGCCAGCTCCTCAATTATCGTTTATTTAGCTGGCATAGCCTTATTACTGCCGCTCCTGCCAACGTTTGCCCACAAATTGCCATTTGTCTTAAAGATTTTTGGCGCCTATCGGTGGATTAACCTTGGTGTTTTTCAGCTTCAGCCGGCGGAAATATTCAAGTTAATAGTTGGCATTTTTGGCGCTAACTATTTAGCCGGTCGAGTTGGAGGACTGACGGGCCGAAGCTACTTATTTTATTTATTTTTGATAGCCGTGCCAGTGGCAATGATTCTGCTTCAGCCAGATTTAGGCACAGCGGCAATTGTCTTGATTATCTCTCTGTCACTATTGGTGGCGGCCAAACCTTCACGATCAATGATTATCTCGACATTACTGCTTCTGGTTTTAGTTGTGCCAATTGGCTGGACTCACCTCAAACCTTATCAAAAACAACGTTTGGAGACTTTTGCTAATCCCAGCGCCGATCCGCAGGGCCAGGGTTACAATGTTCGTCAGTCGGTTATCGCTGTTGGTAGCGGTGGACTGACCGGTCGGGGATTTGGTCAAGGCTCGCAAACGATCTTGAATTTCTTGCCGGTGCCGCACGCCGATTTTATCTTCGCCGGATTTGCCGAAGCCACCGGTTTTGTTGGTTCGGCCATTTTAATTATTCTTTACGTCATTTTGTTACTGCGCATTACCGCTGTGGCCAGGGAATCTACCGATGTTTTCGGTCAGCTTCTGGCGGTGGCTATCGCCGTTAAATTCTTTTTTCAGATTCTCATTCATATCGGCATGAATGTCGGCCTCTTTCCCGTCACCGGCATTCCTCTGCCATTTATGTCTTACGGCGGTACGGCCATAATTATTGATTTTGCCGCCATTGGCATTATTGAAAGTATTGCTATCCGCCACAAACGTGTCGGCGGTCGTCCGTTTGGTCAAGTTCGATTGACGTAAAGGAGGAGATAGCCTACAATTACCTTTGCTAGTATTGTAAAAATATGACTCAATGGGCGGTGGTACAACTTGGCGGTAAGCAACACTTAGTTAAGGTTGCCTCAAAAATCCGGGTAAATCGAATTGACCAAAAAGAGGGGGAGACCCTAAAATTGGTCAGTTTGTTGGATAAACAAACACCGGTTGAACTTAAGATATTGGCCGAGGAACGCGGTCCGAAAATTGAGGGTTTGAAGTTTAAACCCAAAACCCGTTATCAGAGACGCTACGGTCATCGTCAGCCACTGTCGGTTTTGGAAGTTTTAACAATCGGCCAAGCTAAGACATCCAAGCTGGAAGCGCCGAAAGAAGAAAAAACGGTTGTTAAAAAACCGATTGCCAAAACTACTAAAGCTAAAACTATCCAACCATCGGCCAATCAAGATTTCTCGCAGGCTAAAAAATCGTAGGATGAAAAGCACCAAGCACCAAATTCCAAGCTCGAAACAATATTCAATTCCCAATTCTCAAATTTTTAAACATTTTAATTTCGAATTTGTTTCGGATTTCGATATTAGAATTTCGGATTTTATTTAACGATGGCTAATTTAAACCCTATCAAATTTATTGCTAGCGTTATTACCGAATCCAAAAGTGTTATCTGGCCAACTCGTCAGCTAATAATTACTCATACTCTGGCCGTTATCGCCAGTGTCGGCGTTTTTGTTTTGATCTTCGCTGGGGTAGATTTTGTTTTCCAGAAGCTTTTACTTTTATCATTAGGCCAATGAGATGACTGATACCAACAAGATGGCTGACGACATTAAAATGGCTGACGAACAAGAGCACTTAACAAGCGAGCCAGATGAGGCCAACCGCCAAGGCGGCAGCACTGCCGCTTGGTATGTAATTCACACCTACGCTGGCTATGAAGATCAGGTAGCCGAAAACCTCAAACAGCGAGTAGAAACACTCAAGCTCAAAGACTTTATCTTCGATATTTTAGTGCCCAAAGAAAAACAAATTGAAATTAAGGGCGGTAAACGCAAAGTGGTGGAGAAACGCAGTTTCCCGGGTTACGTTTTCGTGCGGATGATCGTTACCGATGAATCTTGGTATGTTGTTCGTAACACTCCTAGCGTCACCGGCTTTTTGGGCTCCGGAGTTCGACCGACCCCAATTCCTCAATCGGATGTTGATCAGATCGTTAAAAAGATGGCTCGAGAAGAGCCAGAACACACTGTTGATCTCAAAGTTGATGATCTGGTTCGAATTACCGACGGCCCGCTCAAGGGTTATGAGGGTAAAATTGGTGAAGTTGATCCAAACAAAGGTCGGATTAAAGTATCGGTTTCGATGTTTGGTCGGGAAACCCCGGTCAATTTGGACTTTTTACAGGTAAAAAAAATATAATGATAAACTCTAAATTCGAGGCCCTAAATCCTAAACGAACTCAAAATTTCAATCAATCAAGGTTAAATAATTTGAGTTTTGAATTTGGTATTTGTTTAGGAATTAGAGTTTAGTATTTAGAATTTAATCAAAGATGGCTAAAAAAATTAAGACAGTTGTAAAACTACAGATTCCAGCCGGCAAAGCCACGCCAGCACCGCCAGTTGGTACGGCTTTAGGACCGCACGGCGTCAATATGATGGATTTCGTTAACAAGTTTAACGAACAAACTCGACCGATGGGCGATACCGTCGTACCAGTCGAGGTTACTATCTATGAGGATCGAACCCTGACCTTTATTACTAAAACTCCGCCCGCTGCCAATCAGTTGCTAAAGGCGGCCGGTCTGCAAAAGGGCTCGCAAACTCCCAAAAAAGAAAAAATTGGCAAAGTTACCAAAGCTCAAGTAGCCACCATCGCCGAGAACAAAATGCCAGATCTCAACGCCCGCACGCTCGAACAAGCCCAGAAGATCATTGCCGGGACTGCTCGTTCGATGGGCATAGAGGTTGTAGATTAGCTAAAGAAATAAGTTTCGACCGTTCCCGAGATACAAGCCGCAGGCGACTATCGCTGGCACCGCCCGTTCAATGGGAATAGGAGTTGTAGACTAAGGTCCCGGCTCACGGTTCAAACTAACCTATCTACAAACTAATTATCCGTATATGTTATAACATATACGGCATCCAACCCATCGCCAACCCGTTCACTCAATATATTATTGCCAAAAAATTTCGTATTTAGGAAAAAGCCGCCGCAAGCGGCAGCTCTTTCCAAAATCCTCCGTAACTTAACACAGCCCGCTAATGCGATTTTGCCCGGACAATTGATTGCCCAGGGGCGGCGTAAACTACAAAGTTTTAGTAGGATAGCATAAGTAAGCCTAAATGTCAAGCCAAACTCGCCTTTTTTTCGATTCGACTACTGACGATATTATTTCTGTCAGTGATTTAGAAGCGATTGGGCCGCTGGCCTGGCAAAAACTTCGCCAGGCGTTTTCTCATTTTTCTAAAATTCTGGCCGCGGGTGAAAACAAATTAGTTGAGGCTGGCCTAACCACTCATCAGGCAGGGTTAATCAAAAAACGGCCAGCCGATGTTCAAGTAGCCAAAAGATTGATGGCCAGTAAAAACATTGGCCTACTGACGATTGACGACAAAAATTACCCAGCACTATTGCGGGAAATTAACGACCCTCCCCTCTGGTTGTTCTATCGCGGTCATCTAGAAACACTGACAATCCCCTCGCTGACGGTAGTTGGTACTCGTCGGCCAACTGCCTACGGTAAAGTAGTCATTGAAGAGCTGATTGATCGAGTTGTGGCCGAGAATGTCTGTCTGGTTTCTGGCTTAGCCTACGGCGTGGATAAAGCTGTTCACCAACGATCGCTTGAATGTGGTGGCAAAACTATCGCCGTTCTGGCCGGCGGACTAGATACTATTTATCCCGTTGATCATTATCGGCTGGCTCAAGAAATAATCGACAGTGGGGGACTGATTTTAAGCGAATATCCGCCCTTGTCTCGACCCAAACCCTACCGATTTCCCATTCGTAATCGGATTATTGCCGGACTGTCAAGGGCTACGATTGTTATTCAAGCCGGCATTAAATCTGGTACTCTTACCACTGCCAAATCAGCCCTAGATTATAATAGGGAAGTTTTCGCCGTGCCCGGCGATATTAACCGCGATGTTTCCCAAGGACCAAATTTCTTAATAACCCACGGCGCCCAGCCTCTAGTTTCTGCCTTCCAACTGCTGGATTACTTCGGTCTTAAAAGCACCAAAGCTAAGCCGAGCCTTGACAAAGACTCGGCCAACCTATTAAACTTGCTCTCGACTGACCCGTTATCGGTTGACCAGTTGGTGGAAGTCAGTCATCTTTCAATTGAGGTGATACTTGGTTTACTAACCCGTCTGGAATTGGAGGGCTTGATTTACCAACCGAAAACCAGTCAATATGCCAGGAAGTAACAGAATATATGTCAAAAAAACTTGTTATCGTTGAGAGTCCGGCTAAAGCTAAAACCATTAGTCAGTATTTGGGTGGGGAATTTTTAGTTAAAGCTTCGTTTGGCCATGTTCGGGATCTGCCCACCAAGACACTTGGAATTGATGTTGATCATGACTTCGCAGTTACCTATGAATCTTTGCCCAAGGCCAAGGCGGTTCTTACGAGCTTAAAAAATGATTTGAAAACAGCTGATGCTATCTATCTGGCTACCGACTTGGATCGCGAAGGCGAAGCCATCGCTTGGCATTTGGTCGAGGCGCTCAAACCCAAACAACCGATTCACCGGATCACTTTTCACGAAATTACCAAATCAGCTATTACCAATGCTTTTGCCAATCCACGCGAGTTATCCCAAAATTTAATTGATTCCCAGCAGGCCCGACGCATCTTGGATCGCTTGGTTGGCTACAAACTTTCGCCGTTACTCTGGAAAAAAGTTTATCGAGGTCTATCGGCTGGTAGGGTTCAGTCGGTGGCCGTTCGCTTGGTGGTTGAGCGAGAGCGGGAGATTCAAGCCTTCAAAACTCGAGAATTCTGGACCTTGGAACTAGGTCTAACTGGCAAACACGGTCAGTTTTCAGCCTACTTGGCCAGCGAAAACTCAACGGCCCGTCAGGAATTAAATAGTCAGGCCGAGCTAGAAAAAGTTAGCAAACAGCTCAAAGGCAAAACGCTCAAAGTCACTTCCATAGAGCAAACCAATTCCCAGCTGAATCCCCAGCCGCCGCTGATTACTTCAACACTCCAGCAGATGGGCGCCCAGCTACTTGGATTCTCGGCCAAGAAAACCATGAAAATTGCCCAGGATCTTTACGAGGGGGTGGAAATTGATAATTCCGGCACGACCGCTCTTATTACCTATATGAGAACCGATTCCTTCCAGTTAAGCGACGATGCTCGTGCCCAAGCCAAATCGTTAATTACTAAAGATTTCGGCGATAAATATCTACCCTCAACGCCCAACGCCTACACTAAAAAAGTCAAAGGCGCCCAGGAAGCTCACGAGGCCATCCGACCAACCAGTTTTACTCATTTGCCCGATTCACTTAAAACAAAACTAAGTCGCGACCATTTTCGTCTCTATGAGTTGGTTTGGCGAACAGCCATCGCCTCACAGATGAGTCCAGCCCAGGTTGAAACCACCACCGCTTCGCTGTTGTCGGCTAACAAAGATCGTTTTATCGCTCGGGGCCGAAAACTCAAGTTTGATGGGTTCTTAAAAGTTATTCCTGGTTCCGAAGAGCGTTTTGAGGATCTGTCTGAGCTGGAAGAGAACGAAGAAGCAACCATCAAGACGATTATCCCGACCCAGCATTTTACCGAACCGCCGGCTCGCTACTCAGAGGCAACGTTGGTCAAAGAGTTAGAAAAGCGGGGGATTGGCCGACCGTCAACTTACGCACCTATTATGAGCACCATTATTGATCGAGGTTATGTTACTAAGAAAACCGGTCGTTTCCAGCCAGAGGCTGTGGCGGAAGTTGTGACAGATTTACTGACCGAAAACTTCACGGAAATTATTGATTATAACTTTACCGCTCAAATGGAAGATCAGCTTGACGATATTTCCGATGGCAAGGAAAAAATTCTGCCAGTTCTGAAAGCTTTTTGGACGCCGTTTGCCAAACTACTCAAAGAAAAAGAGAAAACTATCGATAAAAAAGAGCTGACCGAAGAAAAAACCGACAAAAAGTGCCCGGAGAGTGGTCATCCGCTGGTAATTAAACTTGGTCGTTACGGCAAATTCTATGCCTGTTCCGGTTTCCCTGACTGCAAATACACCGCCCCAATGCTCGATGAGACGCTAGATAAAGATGAAAAGAAAGACATTGAAGATCAAGCCAAAGAGAAATGCCCGGAATGCGGAGGCGACCTAACCATCAAACAAGGCCGTTTTGGCACATTTCTTGGCTGTTCAAACTACCCGAAATGTAAATTCACCAAGCCAATTATTATTAGTATCGGTGTCAAATGCCCAAATTGCGGCCAAGAGATAGTTCGCAAAAACTCCAAACGCGGTCGAGTTTTCTGGGGCTGTAGCGGTTATCCCAAATGTAAAACCGCTTTTTGGAATGAGCCGACCAACAAAAAATGCCCCAAATGCCAAAATCTCTTGGTTAAGAAAAAGAAAGGCGAGCTAGCCTGTAGTCAGTGCGACTACACCGAGCCATACGATTCCGAAACGGACAAAGCTGAATAACTCTCATGCGTAATATCTTGCCAAAATCAGTCGAGGCGCTGTCGAAAGTTTTGTCGTCCCTGCCTGGTATCGGTCCCAAAACAGCTAACCGCCTGACTTTTTATCTTTTGGGTCGTAACGAGGAAGAGCTCAAAGAGTTTGGTCAGGCTTTTGCCGAACTCAAAGCCAACTTAACCACCTGCCAGACTTGTTTTATCATCGCCGAAACTGACCCGTGTCCAATCTGTTTGAGCAAAGACCGGGACAGCAAGCACATAGCCATTGTTGAGGAGACGCTCGATGTGCTAGCCCTGGAAAAGGCCGGTTTCAACGGTTTTTACCATGTGCTTGGGGGTCAGATTTCGCCCATGCACGACGTTGGACCTGACGATCTGACTATTAATCAGTTACTTAAGCGTCTAGCTGACAGCTCTCTTGAAGAAGTAGTTCTGGCGACCGACCCCTCCCTCGAAGGGGAGGCGACGGCTCTCTACGTCAACGAACAAATATCTAATGCTAAGAAAGCTAAACGGATAAATCCCAAACTCAAAGTTACTCGGTTAGCTCGGGGCTTGCCAGTCGGTGGCGATCTTGAGTATGCCGATGAGCTGACCCTGTCACGAGCAATTGAGGGCCGACGGGCATATTAGGGATATGGGTACAAAGAAAAAAATACGATACAATCAAAACTAACATGGATATACATCAAGAAGAGTACGTCTGCGAACATTGCGGCAACACTACGCCTATTCCTAACGACCACTGTCCGGCCTGTGGCCAACCCATGTCTATACTCGGTGCCGCTCCAGTCAAGAAAAAAACTGATGATGAATTGTTAAGTGACGACGAGATTGCCGCTTCAGGTGACGACAGCGTGCTTTCACTTGATCAGCTCCAGGCAGAAGAGCACGAAGAAGACGACTCTCCAGAATCAGCGGAAAACCTCTAGGCTGGTTGACGGATGCTTCTCTACAACACCCTTTCCGGAACGAAAGAGGATTTCAAGCCACTTGAAGACAGACAGGTACGAATGTATGTCTGTGGTCCGACGGTTTACGATTACGATCATGTTGGTCACGCCCGAACCTATATCAGCTTCGATCTGTTGAATCGTTTCTTACGCTTTTTGGGCTATAAGGTTAAATATGTTCAAAACATCACCGATGTCGGCCACCTGGTTGGCGACGGCGAAACTGGCCTGGATAAGGTTCGAGTCAAAGCCCAGGAAACTGGCGTCTCGGTTGAGGAGATAATCGACCAATTTAGTGAGGCTCATAGGCGTGATTTGGCTAGTCTACAGGTTACCCCACCTGATCTTATGCCCCGGGCTTCCGAGCATATCAAGGACATTATTACCTTCGTTGAGGAATTAATTACTAAGGGCTTTGCCTATCAAACTCGTGAGGGCAACGTCTACTTTCGGGTTAGCAAAAAGGCTGATTATGGTAAATTGAGCCATCGAGGTCTGGCGGAAATTATCACTGGTACTAGGATCGAACCGGCTCGCGATAAAACTAGCCCGGCCGATTTTGCCCTGTGGAAAGCGGCACCTATTGGTGCCAAAGATATGGTTTGGGACTCGCCCTGGGGTAAAGGCTTTCCAGGGTGGCATATCGAGTGCTCGGCTATGAGCCAGAAGTACTTGGGTAATACTTTTGACATTCATGGTTCGGCCATTGAACATATCTTTCCCCACCACGAGAACGAGATCGCCCAATCGGAGGCTCTAACTGGTCAGCCACTGGCTAAATACTGGGTTCATACAGGTTTACTTACTGTTGGTGGCCAAAAAATGAGTAAATCACTCAAGAACACCGTTAGCGTTGCTGATGCGCTCAAGGACTACTCGGCAAATGAACTGCGATTAGCCTTCTTTCTGACTTCATATCGCCGACCATTTGACTATACTAAGGCGTCCCTAGAACAGGGTGTGGTACTCCGTCGGAAACTCTTTACTAACTCCTTTAGCTTGCCCAAAGAGACCGACCAAACGGTCTGGAAGGAAATGATTGAAGCCTTGAATGACGACCTGGACACCCCTAAAGCTTTGCAGGTTTGGGAGCAAAATAGTCAGAAGATTAACGAGACTGATACTAATAAACTTTTTAATATTTTCGGCTTGATTAAGAAGAAGATTGAAGATGTACCCGAGGCGGTTGGTTTAGCGGCTGATCGGAATAAGGCTCGAGCAAACCAAGACTTCTTGACAGCCGATAATCGCAAAAATGAACTATTCCAGCACGGCTTTGAGGTCTTGGATACCGAACCAAAAACCTTGTATATTTCCCGCTAACTGCCAGATTCAATTGTCAGATAAAAACTGTTGACTTCTGTGACAACATATGTTATGATCCCGACGTACGTTAAAGCATTGTTGTTGGTGCGCTCTTGGCTGGGAATTGGGAGAGTTGCCATTATGGGTGGCGTTCACGCTTCTCGGCAATTTCCCTCCTTCCCTTTTCCTGGCTAAGACCGCGCCGACAATTTTTGCTTCTGGCGCGCAGATTTACATAACAAACTAAAGAAAGAGGTGGCATGAGTGAAACGACTCTGCCTAACTGTGTTCATCTTGGTTTTGGGTGCGAGCGTCGCTCAAGCCCAATTCTCTCTGTCTGCCCCACTTTATAGTGAGCAGAAGTTGGAGTTCAAGGCTCCAGTAGCCATGTCGATCACCATGCAGGCGTTCGATGACAATACTGGCTTTGCCTACTTCAATGGGAACCGTGGCAAACAGCCAGTGGTTCCTCGCGGAGTCGGGCTGAAGATTCGTCTCATTCCCCAAAATATTGAGGGACTTGAGAAAATTGAGCTTCAGTTAGCCCTGCCCAGCCAAGCATTGCTTGAGTCTGAACGGGGTTGGTTGCAGTGTGACCAAGGACCAAAGGAACTGGCCTACGACTTCGAGGTTAATACCAATGATCTAGATTGGGGGGCAAATTTCCTGGTTTTGCGGCTAACAATTAAATCGCGAACTCGGCATCGAGCCCTGTTCGTTATTAACTGGGTCTCGACTTCCAGGGGAACTCAAGATCAAATCTTGGCCTTGGAAGTTCAGGATCGTCCAGCAGCTTTTGCCCAGGCACATGCGGAACAACTATTCCCATTGCTTCAGGGCTTTGAACCACGGACAGCCATGCCGCAAGGCATGATGACTCAAACGGCCGTCCCCAGCCAAATCGCTAACCAAACGGTCAAGCAGTCTAACTCGGCCGGAAACGACGAATTGCCCGACGATCTGCCTATGCCCAAAGCTAAGGTTGAATCGAAGGAAGAAATTCTTCCCGAAGATTTGCCAATGCCGACGGCCAAACACACGGCAGATCTAAACGGCGTGGCCATCAGTTTGGTGACGACGGATCGATCCGACTTTAGGACCGGTTGGATCTCCCAAAAGGAGTTCGACCTGGCTCTAAAGTCTAAGATTGACTCGACCACTGTCGAGCTTGGTGAAGCTAAAGACGCTACAGTCTACCTGGTTTCTACCAGGCCGTTCACGGCTCGATTTATCTTTAGTAACGGAAAATCCGTTACTCTGGATGTAACCAAGACCAATAGCCGTTACTGGTCGCGAGTCTGGGGCACAAGCCAGCAGTTCTCTAGTGGCCGGATCGAGATTAGGCAAGGCCAATCTCGGCAGACGACCAAATTCGAAGGAGGATCGCAGTGAAAAAGCTAATTCTGCTCATCGGTTTGATACCGATTATCGCTACCGCATCCGGCGGCGGCCTAGCCTTCAACTGGAACGCCAAGGCTTCCGGCCAAGATTTGACTAAGCAGATCGAAAGATCCGCTCGGGCGAATCCCGGCGCCAAACTGGCTTTCGATGAGGCCTTCGGTACGCCTGATTGGACAGCTGACGGCCTTGAAGTAACAGGTGATCAGCCGGTCAAGGCCGGCGTGAAGTTCACTAATACTTATCTTGATCGTCACGGCCAACCCTTTCAGTGTGTCTCAACAGCTAAGTCGAATATCACATTGAAGGCAGTGGTCTGCGTCAAGACTGGCCGAGGTTCGTACGTCAAGCCGGATTGTACCAATTTGGCTGGCAAGCGGATCGCTAAGCTTCCTCGCGTCAAGCACGATGTCTCGGAAGTTACCAAGCCATCCGAGGCGCTTGATATCAATATCGAGATTGAGCTGTCGGCCAAAGCTGAAGCAATGGCTAATGCCACTGCCACAACCGGCGCCATCAATATCTATAACATGACGGCTTCGGTGCCGGGGATGATGGGCATGGGAATCTGGGGATTCACCCCAGTTTTCTCACAAGGCCCGACTATCGGTGCCAACTGGTGTTGGACGCCGCGACCAGGTGACACTAATATTAGTGTCACCACCGTCAATAACAACACAAACACGAACTCGAACAGCAATTCCAACGCCAATTCGAATTCTAATGCCAACGCCAACAGCGTCGGCAAATGACCTTTTCCGCTGGAGATGTCTTAAGACATCTCCAGCCCCAACCTTTCTTGTTAGAAAAGACTTGATTTTGTCAGGTGTTTTGTGACAAGAATGTCACAGGTCGACGATATATAAGTAAATTAATATAGGAGATAAAAATATGACTTATACAAAAGTCTTAATTGCTTCTCTCGCCCTTGTTGCTGGTTTGACCTTTACTGGTCTGCCCGTTGCTAAAGCTGATAATGTTAACGTTAATACCAATAACAGTAACAGCAATAGTAATGCAAACAGCAACGCCAATGCTAACGCAAACAGCAATGTTAACGTTAATAGCAATGGTGGTGGTAGCGTCAGTGGTTCTGGTAGTGCAGCCGCTTCAGCTGCGGCCGACTCAAAGGCCGGAAGCTCCGGTGCTAGCGCTTCCAGTGCCGCCGCTGCCTCAGCGAAAGTTGGCGGAGTTACAGTTTCTAAAACTAGTACCTCTACCAGCACATTGCCTGCTGCCGGTGCTGAGTTGTACCTGATCCCAGGTGCAGCCACAGCCTTCGTCGCAAGTTTGCGACGTTACCGTGCTGCCAAGCTTGAAGCTAAACTTCTGGCCTAACAAGGTTACGAAGAAAGAAAAACACCCTGAACAAGGGTGTTTTTCTTTGGCCGATAAAACACCACGTATACGGAAATGATTGCGATGGTTTCGTTATCGCTTTTATGTGATAATGAAGGCGTCGAATTAATTGAAGAAGGGGTAAATAAATAATGACAATTGAAGAAAATATCAGCCGTATGCTTCGGTTAGGATCCAAAAAATATATTGACAAGGAGTATTTCCGGTCAAGGAAAAATCGTCATTCTAAAAATACCAGAAGAACAAAAGGGGTGATTGAGGTTGAAGAATATATAGTTCAGCTTCGTCAATTGCGCTTGTCGGCTAAGTTATCACAACAGTCAATGGCTAACAAACTTAAAACAAAACAGTCTGTCATCTCTCGTTTTGAAAACGGTTTATCTAACCCAACAATCGGGTTCTTAAAAAAATTCGCCAATCAAATCCACGTGTCATTAACCATTAATGTTATTGCCAACCAGGATAAGAGTTAAAGTCTTTGGCCAGGCTTTAAAACCCTGTTGTTAGAGGAGTGAACATTATCACTTAAAAGTGATAATGTGATTGGACTAAATGGCAAGACTTTTCCGGAGGTATTTTTCTGAATAGTAAACGACTATGATTATGGCATGGATCTTCAGGAGAAAAAGGTTGAATTAGAAAAATTACTAAGGATTGAAGAAACACGTCAGCGCATTGCCTTAATTGAAAAAGATATGGCCGATCCAAATTTTTGGTCGGATCATGAAGCCGCCGGCAAAGCCGCCCAACAGCTCAAACACTTACACGATATTGTCGAGCGCTTTGAGTTGTCGGAATCAGCGGCTGACTTAAGGGAGCTGGAATTTGAGGCAACATTTAGCGGCGTCCACGACGACAACTCGGCTTTTTTGTCCGTTCACGCTGGCTCTGGCGGTACCGAAGCCCAAGACTGGGCCGAGATGCTGCTTCGAATGTACTTGCGTTTTGCTGAAAAAAACAATCTTAAGGCTTCGCTTATTGACAAGAGTTTAGGCGAAGAAGCAGGCATTAAAGCGGCCGCGCTTTACATAAAAGGCTTTCGGGTTTACGGAAAACTTAAGGGAGAAAATGGTGTTCATCGCCTGGTTCGGATCAGCCCTTTTGATGCCGATAAAGCCCGTCACACTTCTTTTGCCTTGGTGGAAGTGGTG
>JBGOUP010000036.1:0-6441 GCA_041477655.1 Patescibacteria group bacterium | reverse complement strand
GGAAAAATAACAATCCCGTGCAATGCCCCAAAATCAATTTTCGTTCCGGCGGTGACATTTTCAGTTGGAATATGTTTGTCGGTAATCAACTGGACAAAATTTTTATAGGTTTGCGAGTCGTAAGTTGCCCCGGAAATCAAAATTTTGTCCACCTGATAATGCTTGAGAACTTCATCAATACCGGCCAAATGATCAGCGTGGTTATGGGTAACAATGACCATATCAATCTCCTTGTCATTGAGCGGCATTGCTTGCCCAAGCCGTTTCAAGACAGTTGAATCCGGTCCGCCATCAACCAGAATTTGATGATGATCGGGCGTATCAATAAAAATTGAGTCACCTTGGCCGATATCAAAAATCCAAAGCTTAAGATCATCACCTCGAGTTTGGGCTTGATGCTGGCTGGTTCCAGCAACAATCAACGCCAAAAAGGCGACAACGGCTAGCAGCTGGAAAAACGATCGCCTCATGCAAGGGTCTGGCCGGAGAATTTCAAGAGCAAATTCGGTTCACGATTTTTCAGCTTAACTGCTAGGTATTCCAGCCAAATTACTATCAGTAGCATAACAGCGCCAATAATCCAACCGGAAAGCGTCACATTGGTAACGGCAAAACGAAGATTAGCGGCGCGATTGGAGATAAACAAAATCCAAGTCAGGATCGGCCAGCAGAGTTGAGCGACCAAATTACCAACTGGCGGGTACAGGAGCAAAACGGCTGCCGCTACTAAACCAAGACCCATCAAAAACGGGATGGTCGGCACAACCAAAATGTTGGTTAAGGGCGAAATTAGCGATAGTCGCTCGAAATGGGCGATCAAAAGTGGCGCCGTTAATATTGTTGCCGCCAGCGTTTGGCTTACAACGTCCTTGAGCACTATCGGCAGGGGGATTTTGGCAAAGGCCAGTTCTAATAATGGAGTTAAGCGAATTAATCCATAGGTTGCAGCCACCGAGAGTTGAAACCCGACATCGAAAATAATTTTTGGCTCAAAGATAGCCAAAATACCAGCGGCAAAAATGAGCAAGTTGATTGATCGGCTGGGCCGGCCAACCAGTTGAGCAAGTAACAGCGATCCAGCCATAACGGCCGCTCGTAAAATCGAAGCTGGCGCGCCACTGATAATTACAAAAGTCAAGATCATCGCTACCGACACAAACACGGCTTTCCGGCCTAACAACGGTCGAAATAAAGTCTGAACATTGACAGTTAGAATGGTTAGGTTATAGCCGGAAACGGCAATAATATGGCTCAATCCGACGGCTCGAAATGTCTGGATCAGCTCTTTGTCCAATTTGACCCGATTGCCAAGCAATATGCCCGTTAGCAACGAGCCGTGCGGTTCAGGTAGAGCGGTGAAAATTCGATCAACAATGTGATCACGAAGCGTAATTAACCAACCACTCATTGTTGCCAGGAAACCAGCATGGGCCCAAACTTCACCGCCAGTCCATTGCCAGATCAGCCAGCCAACTAACAGAGAAAAAATTACTAATGAAATTGTTTCTAACGGCTCTTTCTGGCCACTAACAAATAACACCAACCAGATTACTGACAGCCAGACCAAAATTATCACCGGTAGCGTTGCCAGAGAACCAATAATCAACCCGCCGATCAGCGCCAACCAAAACACTAAAAATTTCTGTGATACTGTTAACGGCCAAGTCATGCTAGGGTTACTCTAACAAAAATATATGTTAAAGACACAATTACTATCCTAATCCTAAATATTGACGGGATATTAACAGTGTCATTGTCGGTCACCGTATATGTTATATCGTATACGGCAGGCTGATTAGGTGGACTCAAAGACTATTTTTTTCTACAATACCCTTTGGTATGCCTGAAACAATATCAGAAGAAAAATCCTGGAAAGCCAAACTTTCCTACGCCCAGCGTAAGCTCAAACAGCTGGAAGAGAAGCTCAAGCACGAGGAAAAAATCCGCAAACACCTAGCGGCTGATTTTGCCAACTTTGAGAAACGTACCGTTAGTGATCAAGCCAAAATCCGGACTCTGGCCGCCCACAACCTCTTAGAAAAGCTTTTTCCTGTTTTCGATAATTTCTATCGGGCTAGCTCCCACGCCCCGAACGTAAAATTGGAAGATATGACAAAACTGACCGACGATGAGCTTAAAAAAATCGCCACTTATTTTGATGGATTAAAAATGATTGAGGGTCAGATGGAAAATATTTTGGCTGAAGCTGGATTAAAGCGTATCCTGACTAAGAATCATCATTTTGACCCGAATCTTCACGAAGCCGTTTCCTACGAAACTCACACCGACGTCCCAGCTGAAACTATTATTGACGAGATTGAAGCCGGCTGGCAACTCGACGATAAAGTAATTAAACCGGCCAAAGTTCGGGTTTCTAAAGGCTAAAGAGAAGGGGGCGAGTGCCCCCTAATTGGCATCGGTATCGAGCTGGCTAACTATTATAGGAACCAAGCTGCTATCTAGAGTCATCTCTTGGAATAAAGAAAGACAATTAGACAGTTGCTCAAGCCAAGTCGGGCTGTATTGCCCCCACAAAGCGAAGTAAAATACGCGCCAATGCCGAAAGGCAAACCAGCGAGCATGCAACTCGGATGGGGAAAGATAGTAACAAACCTTGCTGAAAGTAGACTTCAACCGGTGGCTAACTGCTCTTGAATTGAGCTGTTGTTCGCTCGTCGGTTTGGCTAGCGATAATCGGCCAAAGATAAACATCCATAATGGTTGACGCAAATGACAGATTTCATGAGCGACAATCATGGCTGTTTTTACCTTACAATCTTGAGAGTAGCAGATCTCCAATTTGGTCCTCTTTGGTGTTCGTCTCTCGGCTATCCGCCAGCCTTTGATGTTTTTGAAATGAAGAGTAATTGATTCATCGCGGGGGTAGTAACTGCCGCGAGCTACCTTTGTCCACCAGCCAATCTGAACTCGAGCCTCACTCTCCAAATCGAGTCTGATCTTAAGCTTTTTCTGACAGCCATAGGCAATCGTTAGGCACTCCAGATTCCTCGTGACCTGCGGGGAAAATCGATACGTTTTCATTTGTCTCTCCTGGTACGAATTAAGAAAAGTATAGGCTGAATGTCAGCAACGGTCAATTGGCTAAGCATTGAGGTTCTTTAAACTAATACGGAACAGACCTACGCTAGATAAGGATCAATTAATCTAGAAAGTGAGGTCTGTTCCATGGCTAGTATAGCCAAAATTGTCTTTGGTTGCCCTCATCGGTGCCCAAGGTGTTTGACTCAGTTACATCGCGGTCAGGGTTACTACTGGTGTCGCCGGTGCCGTCAGAAGCTCCGACCGAAAGCCTTGAACTGGCTTAAGGGCAGTAATCTGACCGAGCGGTGGATAGGAACACTTCTTCGTGGTTGGCAGAGGAACGTTTCTCCGGGGGCAGTTAAGGAGATGACCGGTCTGTCGTACCCAACAATTGAGCGCTGGTATGCTCGGTTTCGAGCTCACCTACCTCATGATAGGGCCCAGCTAATCGGGGTAGTTGAGGTTGACGAAGCCTTCTTCGGTCGGCAACGACACCAGAACCAACGAATTGTCATGGGGGCGATTGAACGGAAAAGTAAACGGATCAAGCTCGGGATCATTCCCGATCGAGAGCAAGACAGTTTAGAGGGATTTCTCCATACTAACGTTCACCCCGAAAGTATGCTCCACACTGACTGTCACGCCAGTTACTTTGATCTTGATTGGTACGGCTACGGCCACCAGTTCCACAATCACTCCATTAAGGACACGAATCAAATAGAGAACGTCTGGAGCGTCACCAAGAGACAGCTACGGAGAATGTACGGTCAGATACGAACAACGAAACTGCCTGAGTTCTTGCGAGAATGGGAAGCGAGATATAACTTCCCGAAGCTCTTTAACAATCCAGAAACCTACCTAGCTGCTTGTCTTGTTCCGGATTAGTTGACAGAACCAGCATTGATCCATTGACAAAATGTAAAGGAAACTTTACATTAGTTGTATGTATAGAATTATTGAAAATGTTTCGGAGTTCGTGCTTAGAAATTCGGGTTTAATGACTAAAAGGAGTATTTATGTCTAAAATCATCGGAATTGATCTAGGAACCACCAACTCGGTTGTGGCTGTTATGGAAGGCGGCAAGGCCAAAATTATCCCGTCAGCCGAAGGCTCAAATTTGGTGCCATCAATTGTGGCCGTCTCTAAAAAGAGCGAACGCTTAGTTGGTCAGCTGGCCAAACGCCAAGCCGTTACTAACCCAGAAAACACTGTTTACTCGGTGAAGCGTTTGATCGGTCGCAAATTCGAAGACGAAGAAGTCCAGCGCGATCTCAAACTGATGCCCTACAAAATTGTTAAAGCTACTGATGGCTCGACCAAAATTGTTATGGGCGACCCTTCGACTAGCTCAGGGCCTGGAGCGGCTAAGGAATATTCCTCTCAAGAAATCTCCTCAATGATTCTTGCCAAACTCAAGACCGACGCCGAAAACTACTTGGGTAGCAAAGTTGATGGTGCCGTCATTACCGTACCCGCCTACTTCAACGACTCCCAGCGCCAGGCCACCAAAGATGCCGGCGTCATTGCCGGGCTGGACGTCAAACGGATTATCAACGAACCAACCGCCGCCGCCCTGGCCTATGGTATGGGCAAAGTTGACAAGAAAGACCAAAAAATCGCTGTCTACGATTTTGGTGGTGGTACTTTTGACATTACTATTATTGAAGTTGGCCAAGCCGAGGGCGAATCCAGCTTTGAAGTCCTGTCCACTAACGGCGACACTCACTTGGGTGGCGACGATATCGACCTGAAAATTATCGACTGGATCGTCGAAGAGTTCAACAAAGCCGAAGATATTGATCTTAAGGGCGACGCCATGGCCATGCAGCGGGTCAAAGAAGCGGCCGAAAAAGCTAAAGTTGAGCTGTCGACCACTCAAGAAACGGAAATTAACTTGCCGTTTGTCTTTGCCGATGCTTCAGGCCCCAAAAACCTCCAACTGCCGCTCTCTCGAGCCAAACTTGAGCAACTAGCCGGTGACTTAATTACTAAAACCAAAACCATCTGCGAAGCCGCTCTTAAAGACGCAAAACTGGAAGCCAAAGATATTGATGAAGTTATTTTGGTTGGTGGTCAGACCCGGATGCCCAAGATTCAAGAAACTGTCAAAGACGTCTTTGGTAGGGACCCAGGTAAGGGCGTTAACCCCGACGAAGCCGTGGCTTTGGGTGCAGCTTTGCAAGGCGGCGTTTTGGCCGGGGAGGTTAAAGACATTCTCTTGCTCGACGTCACTCCTCTCACTTTAGGGTTGGAGACGCTCGGTGGCGTAATGACGCCGTTAATTGAGCGCAACACCACTATCCCTGCCTCCAAAACCGAAACTTTCTCGACCGCTTCCGACAATCAGCCATCTGTCGAAATTCATGTTCTCCAGGGTGAGCGACCAATGGCCAGCGACAACCGAACGCTTGGCAAATTCCATCTCGATGGCATCCCGCCCGCTCCCCGCGGTGTTCCTCAAGTTGAAGTCACTTTTGATCTGGACGCCAACGGTATCTTGAACGTCAAGGCCAAGGACAAAGCCACCAACAAAGAGCAAAAAATTACCATCACCGCTTCCAGCGGCTTAAGCAAAGAAGAAATTGAAAAAATGAAGACCGAGGCTGAAGCCCATGCCGATGAGGACAAGAAAAAGAAAGAATTAGTTGAAATTAAGAACTTGGCCGAAACCACCATTCACTTGAGTGAAAAAACCGTCAAAGATCTAGGTGACAAGGTTAAACAGGAGGATAAACGCGAAATCGAAGACGCCGTTACCGCTACTCGCACTGCCATGTCCGGCACCGACCTAGACAAAATCAAAGAAGAAACTGAAAAATTAAGTGGTCTCCTCCAAAAAATCGGCGCCCAGATGTATGAAGCCCCCGAATCTTCGGCAAAAGAGGGCGAATCCGCCCAAGCTGACCAGCCATCAGCAGAAGCCAATCCGCCAGCTGGCGGAGATGAGGCTCCACCTCAAGAAGACAAAAAAGAAGATGGAGAGGACAAGAAAGAGAGCTAACAGCTCTCTTTCTTTCAAGTGTGCAATATGCTAGACTCAAAAAAATCAGTGCGAGGGGCACTTTGTGAACTCATCGCGCAGGAGGGGGATGCTCCCTGCTGTTAATTTTTTCAGAAGGGAGGTGAAAGAGAATGGCGAGAAATTTTGGGACAAATGTTGATGGGCATAACTTTCCAGATGCTGTAGAAATTGCGGTCTGGAATAAGGCGAGGCAGCTAGATGGATATGATCCAGCTCAGTACAGATTGGATATTTGTGGTGCCTTGATGCGTTGGCAGCAATATGGCCGAACAATTGAAGGTGGCCTGGGCTGGGAAATTGATCATATATTACCGGTTGAAAAAGGTGGCACTGACGATTTGCAAAATCTTCAGGCCCTGCAGTGGCAACATAATCG
>JBGOUP010000016.1:0-19826 GCA_041477655.1 Patescibacteria group bacterium | reverse complement strand
CTTCGAGCCGCCTACGCCGCCCAAGTTATGCGAAAGGAGATTATTCGTCTATGCAAAGTAGAGGCTCGGGTGACTATCCGATCGCATAGCCTTCATATTTTTTGTCCGGATCAAGAATCGGCATTTGTGGTAAATACTCGGCGCGAGCAAATAGCTGACTTTTTCAATAAACTACTGTCAAGAAAACTTAGCCCAGAGCAAGTCCGGGTTTCAGTGGAAGGTTAGGATCCGCTACGACTAGAAAAATTGAGTAGGATTTATAGAAATCAAAAAGGCGAATCAACTGTCGTGGGGATGCTTGCGGGGATATTGTTAGCTTTTATCCACTTATTCGCTTCGTCAACGTAGTTCTTTTTCTTTGCAGTAAGTGTTTGGGCGTTATCATCTGGGCCAGCGGCCACGTAGGGGATAATAGTTAATAACTCAATCACAACTTCATTATTAACTACTTTGGTCTTGGCTCTAACTTCAAAGTTTTTATCAATGTGAGGAAAAAGTTTGAGATAGTCTGGTTGCTTAAGGTTGTTGATTGAGTCGTCGTTAGTTAGGTCTAAATCGGGGTTAAGTTGGAGGGAGATTTTGATGACGGTGGTCAGACCGGGGGTAACTTTAAAATTCTCTTTAAAGACGTTGGAGTTACTACCGGAAGCGAAAATTTGATATTTGCCGCTACGCAAGTTAAAGGTTTGGGGCAGCGTATAACTATGCTGATAATTGTCATTACTCAAGGAGAAGGTGACGCCACTAGTGATGGTACTAGTGGGGGAAAGCTCTACCGTCAATTCGCCGGGGATCAATTTATAGGCCGGAAAAAATAGTAAAGCGAGGACAGCAACCGAAATTAAGGCGATAATAATAATCTTTTTTTTGTTCATTTGCCTAAGTAATACATAAAGCCATTATCGGCCTTAACTTCCGCCTCAATCAAGCTGAGTGGATAAGGGCCATCGCCGGTGTTGGCTGGATTATTTATCCTGACTAGATTGTTGTTGTCGATCCCGGTTAGGACAATAAAGTGACCATTAGCAGTAAACGGACCGCTACCCTTGCCGGCTACAACAACCGGTTGGTGGTTTTGTAAATACTTAGTTACATCATCCCAGCTTTTCAGGCGTTGACCTGTCAAATTATAGTTTTTGGTCAGGTGATCGAAGAGAGAGTAAGAAGTACCCTTGCCTTGATAGTCGCCGTGTTGATAGGAAAAATTAGCGACAGTTGGTGGGTCAACACTAACTCCGGCGTAGCTTAAAACCATGGCCGCAGCGGTTGGGCCGCAACCAGCTGCGCTGATAGTGTGAGGTGCAAACCCGTAAATCAGATCACCCCATCTTGGATCACCTTGCTTAAATAGCGGAACGCCGTCGTTGCCCTGACCGGGCGAACCTGGCGAACCGACCGGACATTGAAAGGCTTTGAAAGCAGGCATCACCAGGTTCTCGACGTAGTTTTTGGTCAGAGGGATTTTTTGGCCTTCATCCCAATTGCGCCCAGAGTTGTAACGAGAGGCGACATCCATAAGTATGTCTAAATCAGTAGTATTATTACCAGCACCACTATGAGCCAGGAGATTCGCTGCCCCAGAGCTGGCATCGGCGAGATTCTGGACGTCTTTTACTCCATCGCCGTCACCATCTTGACCATAAGCCGCCCACATATCTAACTTAGCCGTAACTTCAAACTGAAATGGACCTTTTGCTCCCTGGGGAGAACTGGCCCACGGCCCACTAGCATCTGGCCAGTTTTTATAACTACTGTCTTTAACACTACGATGTTCGCCGACAAAAATAGCGGCGATAAAGCTGGGCTGGACGGCAGATTTTGCACCAGCCTTAGTGAAATAATCAAGATAAGGCTGGGGGATATTGCCGCAAACTCCGCCACCGGCGCCGCCTTTATCCAGAATTCCGTTTCGAAAATAGCCAAAAGCGGCTATCGAGACAGCAAAAATAACAATAGCTATTACTAAAATAATTATTAAACCTACAAACCCGGGTCGGCGTCGCATTATTAGAATAAGCCTCCAAACGATACGTGGACCCAGTCGGTGGTTTTGGTGGTGGTCTGACTGAAGCCTAAGCCAATAGTTGGGTTATTTGGCTCAAAACTGCCAAAGGCATCAAGCATCCGGGAAATCAGCCCCAAAGGATCGGTCTGGGCAGTGAAGTACTCAACGTTGGCTTGGCGATAGGTAATAATCTGTTTGGGTTTATTAACCTCGGGGTGCATCTGGCCGTACTTGAGAGTGGCGTCAAGCAACCGGCCGGTGTTGTAGCGAGCCCAGCCTTGCCAGAGTTGAGGGGTGGCATCAGCAAACTTGATGTCGTTTTTAACCCAATCCCAGGGACTCTGGCCGGGCGAGGGCGTATCTTTGCCAATTGGCGAGACACCCGGCTGGCTATAATAATCTCCCCAAGTGTATGGCAACTGATCGTCGGGCGGGTCAAACGTGGTTAGGGCAAAGTTATCGGGAGGCGGAATTGGGCACTCGTAGCTGACCGATGAGACGCCGATAAAGAAGTAGGCGGCGGCGGCAATCAGGCCGGCCGGTCCCAGGCCAAAAGCAGCGGCAATGGCTCCAGCCACTAGCATGTTAGTAAAGCCGGGCGGAGCGGCTATGGCTTGGTCAATTGAGGAAAAGAACTGCTGGCAGGCGGCGCAGGCGTTCAGAGCGATAGTGATGGCTAGAACGGTCAGGCTAGCTTGAGCCTTGCTCAAACCAGCCCGAGCGGCCACAACATCGCCACCACCAGCATGAGCCAAGGCCAGAGCTTGAGAGGCGCTACCAACCGCCTTGACGGCTTGGTAAACCCGAAACATCGTTCCAGCCGGTAATTTTAAGTTGCTATCGCCCCAGCCGCTTAACCGTTCTACCAAAAACTGATTACCGATCTGACTTAGCGAAGAGACAATGACTTGATCGCCCTGCTTAACGCCAGCGTTGAAATCCCAGTTGTGTTGCGAGGCAAAGTAAACCGATTTACTTAAACCATCGGGCAAGCCGCCGATCCGCAACTGGCCGGTCAGCCAATTGTCAAAGTACGACCACATACCATCGTAATTTTTGTTAGTGAAGAAATCGGCTTTATTGCTGGAACGGATAAATTGGTAAAAGTTTTTGACAAAGCCGGTATCGAACGAGCCGAAACTGACACCGGAACGATTGATAATTGACAGGATTAATTTGTCGCCATCGGCGGCCGACAGCTCTCCAGCGAAAAGTCTCTTGAGAGTCCCGGCGTCGTAGCCTGAATCAATATCGTGCAGAGCCTTGTCGAGATAAGTAAAACCAAGGTTGAGCAGTAGCTCGGCTCGTTGTTGTTCGCTACCTTCGGTCATTGTTTTACTGAAATCAGCCGGAACCAGAATACCGGCCTTAATTAGGAGCGAGTCGGAGATTTTATACTGGGCGCTGTCTCGGTAACCCGACATAAGTTTCCGCCTGGCCTGATCGCGTAGTGGCTGTTTTTGATCGTCAGGCAGGCCGTTGTAGACTTCGCGGGGGATATCACCTCGAGCGTCTTTGTAAAGGCCGTAGGCGGTCGTATCAATGGCGGTAGTATCGTCAAAATAGGTGGCGTTACGAACTTCCTGATAAGAGAGCCGGCCATCCGGAGGTAGGTATTTGTTGGCTTCATCCGTCCAAATGGCCGCCGACCAATGATCCAATGCCGCTCGATAATCTCCTTTGACGAAGCTATGGGCATCGTCAATTTCCGATTGGGGGATGCCAGTTGTTTTCAGAACGGCATCAATGACAGCGTTGGTATCGCCGGAACTGGCCGTACCGCTGAAAACTTTTTCCAGCTTTTTGTATAAGTCGGCCTGCTTGTCTTGGTCGAATTTATCTAATTTCAAGCCAAGCACCCCGCTGAAAAGATACAGGCCTTCCTTGAGCAAGACCTGGGTGGCCTGCTTGGTGTCGCCGGTAGCGGCGTAGAGGACAAAAGTGTCAAGGGAAAAATCGGCTTTGCTATCAACTGATCGGCCAGCGATTTTGGCGGCTAGATCGATCAATTGATGCCGAGCATCCAGACTAGAGGCGTCCCAGTTACGCAAGGTGTCAATTAGTTGATTGGCTTCTTTGTCGTTCAAGCGAAACGTGTCTTGGAGGTCAAAGTAGTTCCAAATATCGCTGACGGCTAGGTTGGTGAAGCTCTGACTGGCCGCTTTCTTGGCCAAACTTTGAGTATCACGCTTGCCTAAAAGATACTCGCCAATGGTGCCATGGGGCAGGCTCAATGAATCGTCCAACGACTCCCAAGCCTTAACGTTGTCCGGGTTGTTCCAGTAGCCTGAATCTGTTCGAAGATCGGCCAAACTACGGGAATCGTGGAGGCTAAAATATTGGGACAGAACTGAAGGACTCAAGCTAGTAGCGTCGGCCTTGCCATTCATGGTGTTCTTGTCCATACCCAGCCGTTGTTCAATCAGCACCAGCCCGTAATTGGCTTGGGGGTCACCGTCTAAGCTCAACCGACTATCTGGGTCCAGATCAAGGATACTGCCAACGGCGTTATTAAACATTTCTTTGAGGCCGTCATTCAGCGATTTTTGTTTAGAAATTATGGCCAGGCCAGTGCCCTCTTGCCAGCCGAGCGTTTTGTCGGCTTCAAAGCCGCCAATCTTCTTAAAGATATCGAAGTTTTTATTCTTGACGGCGTTATCAACATCGGCAGTGGTGACGGTGTTGACCCCCTCTAAAGCTAGATCTTTATTGATGTTATCGGCAATGGCAGTCAAGGCGGCATTGTTGGTCTGGTTAGCGGTGGGATTTTGGTCTGTGGTCATGGCCAGCTTGTTCTGGCCAAGGGTATCTTTAACCTCGCCAAGCTTAATGGTCTTGGTATTAGTCAACTGATCAATTAATTTTTGGGGCAGTCCGTCATACTGGCCTTTAGTCGCTTTGGCCAGAGCCCCATTAAGCAAGTCGAGACCGATTTGTTTAAAGCTATCTTTAAGTTTCTGCTGATCGTCTGGTTTTTCGCTGAATAAGTTGTTGAGATCGGTTATGTTTATTTCGCGATCAATCGGCAGAGAGTCAAAGAAATTCGGGTTAAGGGCAATTTCCTTGTTGGTTCGGGCGGCATCTTCAAGGCTCTTTCGTTGGTCGGCGCTTAATTTCAGAGCGTCGGCCAGCACGGTTACGCCGGCCAAGCGGAGGGCGTCGGGATCGTTTTTCCGGAATTTATCCAGGGTGCCACTAGGAACGTTGAAGGCGTCGTCGCCGCGAGATAGGTAAGTAATGGCCGCTTGGACAGTATCCAGCTTATTGGTTTCCTCAAGGCTATGATTGTCTAGCCACAAAGCCGGTAATCCCAGGGCATTTTCCAGCGTCCTTTTTCCGGTGCCTTTTAAGATCTCATTCCAGCCGTAACCACGCAGACTGCCTGGCGGCAAGTTCAGAGCTTGTTCAAGCTTAGCTTTGGCCAGGACTACCCGAACATCGTCATCGTTTTGGCCAATGATCGTGCCTTGAGGCAGGTCGGGCAAGTATTTTTCCAGCATCGTTCCGCCAACAAGATGGATCAGGCTGTCGGAAAGCGGGTCGCTGGTGATTTCTTTGCTACCCAAATTTTTCAAGTAAATATTGGCGCCGACGTAGGTTAAAATAGTCGGCAGATCCAGGCCTTTAACAAAATCAGCGTAAGCGTCCATTTCGCCAGACTGATTAAGCATGGCCAGAATATTTTCGGCCGTCATTGAGCCGGAAATTTCCATTAAACTTGGCCCCTTGGGAGTGGGGTGGCGAGCGATGCCTTCGTTGGATTGCCAGGCCACTTTGACCGGTTTTGGTGCCTGAAAATGAGTGGTGTGGCCGCCGATTCGCCTATGCTCAACCACCTTGCAAGTTAGCTGACCAACTTCGGAAATGTCGGCCGCTTGGCCACGGTTGTGGGTAGAAATAATACCGGAATCTTCCTCAACGGCCGAAGCGCTCTCACGGTCAAATTTGCCCACGCCATTAGTGTCGTAATTTTTAAAAATTCGCTGGCTTTTGATGTGACTGAAGCCGGCCCCGCCCCACTCGATTGGCGTGACTAGGTAGAGTAGGTAGTCGGTCACCCGAGTATCAACTTTATAATCTGTTAGTTTGTTTCGGTCTTGGGGAGCAATTTCCAATCGGCTGTCATCGGCGTAAAGCCAAGCTAGCTTCTGCATATTGTCAATCTGTAAGCTTGGCAAATTAGCGTCGCTTGGCACGTCGTCGGTCTCGCCACCGTCTGGTAGGCTGTCGGAAACAGTTTGGTTGGTGGTTGGGTCAGCCGCTTGGGCACTTTTAGCTGGAGCCAAAATTAAACCAGCTAGCAGAATCGGTTGAACGGCGAAAAAAATGGCAAAGCCAAATAAATCCGGCCGTTTTATATTCATGGAGCGTAGCGCTTGGCGCCGTTAAAGCCTTGGGAACGATTTAGTTTACCTTGCTCAACCTTATGATTCTCACTGCTATTGGCGATGGCTTGATCGTCGCCAATGTAGATGCCGACGTGGTTGAATAAGGCTCCGTTGTAGATAAGCTTCCCATCTTTAATACCGTTACCCCACCAAACAATATCGCCCGGCTTGAGCTGATTAAGATACTGTTGACCCCGATTTTTGTCCAAACCATGATTGGGTAACGGGCTAACAACTGTAGTCAGGAACGGCTCATCCCAAATGTTGATTGTTGATGCTTCCGGCTTAATCGGTACACCGGCATTGTTGAGAATAATTGAAACAACGGAGGCACAGCCGACTCGCTCTCCCGCCCCGGTGATTTTACAAAAATTGCCGCTAGGCTTGTTTAAAGCATTTTTGGCTTCGGCGGTAATCCAATCGCCAAACGGTAGTTTTGATTCCAATAACTGTTCGGTTGAGAGTAGCTGGGGCAAAAGTAGTTTGGTCGTAGCTCTGTCACCGGCATTACTAGCCTTATCAATTTGGTCAAGCAGCTGGTTGACGGCAGTAATTTTTGTTTGGGCTTCGGCTTGCGAGATACCACCAGAGTTGGTTGCCACCAATTTACTGATAGTTTGATAGCGGGTTCGCTCCACACCAATACTGTTTTTGGTGATAATTTTTTGCTGGAGTGTGCCACCGGCTACAGCTGAAGCCAGAAGGGCTTGAGAACGGTCTAGGTCAGTTGAAGGAGTTTGGGGGACTTGTCTAAGGCCAAGTAAACCAAAAATCATGGCCGGCATTAACAGAAGGAAGGCGATAATACCAACTACGTAGTAGCGATTCTTCCAGGCTTTCTCGCCTAGCCACATTCCGGCATTGACCGCCAGTCCGGCTAATAGAGAAACTCCGGCCGTTTCCGCCGCCCCGGCCGTTGAGGCCGCGGTAACTGCTGATTTTACGCCTTGCTTCAGGGCTTTCTTTTCCAGCTCCTTGCCAACTTGCTTGCCTCCTTGGGTGGCAACTTTTCTACCAGCTCCTTGTAATCTCTTCTTTTCTACCCCACGCAAACCTTCTTTGGCTTGATCGGCTTTTTTAGGCCGGAACCGATCGCGAAGATCTCTAATCCGATCACCGATGCCAGGCTTTGATTGATCAATCTCTGGTTCTGGGGATTCTGATTGGTCAACTGGGGGTGACTCCTCCGGCGGCAGGGTTTCCGGATCGTTAGGATCAACAAACAGATCGTTAATACCAACCATTATTTAGTCGCTCCTGTATTGGGATTGAGATTGGCTTGAGCCTCTTGGCCAAACATGGCTAGTAGTTGTTCCGGGTTGGTGGTAATAAACTGGTCTTCGGTGTATGAAGCAATAATTTGGATAGCCGCCCGATCAATTCCCGCTACCAGTAAGCCCTGACCAACATCGGCCGTGGTCAAAAACTGTTTCTCGCCTTCGGTCAGTTTGAAAACGCTAGCCAATTTATCAACGGCTGATGGTGCCTGACCAAGCAAAAGCTGGGTTGAGGAGTTGCTAACAATCGATTTGCCGTAGGAGTTGTCCATAAAATCTTCAACGTCTTGGCTAATAACCGAAACGCCTAGGTAATATTTTCGAGCTCGTTTAGTCATAGCATTAAGAAACTTGGCTGTGTCATCGTAACGCATCATCCACCAGGCTTCATCAATAACTAAAATCCTTCGCTTTAACTGACTTTTAACTCGTCCCCAAATGTAGTTAAGGACTAAATACATGGCTAACGGCCGCAACTCGTCTTCCATATTACGAATAGAGAAAGCAGTAAAGCGATTGGTTAGATCGATATTAGTTGGTGCATTAAACAGGCTGGAGAAACTGCCTTCGCTGTACTTGGACAGGCGATTAACCAGATTATCAGCGCCGGACATGTTGACTAATACGCCGATCAAATCTGAAAGCAACGGCGGGGTATTGCCCTGGGTTTTGGGGTCAACCGAGATATCTTTGAGAGCGTAAGTTTCATAGAGGGCCTTGTCTAACACAGCGTCTTCTTCAGCATTGAGGCCACCAGCCATCAGCGAGATTAAGCCATGCAGACTGGAGATGGTCGTTCGCAATAAATCCTCGCCGGTATCATCAACATCGTTACTAAATTTGGGCAGATCAAAAGGATTAATTTTCTGGCTGGAGTTGAGTGATAGTTCGATATATGTGCCGCCAATGGTTTGCGCCAGCGTCTTGTACTCATTTTCCGGGTCAACGACGATAATTTCCGTGCCCAGCATAAGTGATCGTAGAACTTCAAGCTTGATGGCGTATGATTTACCGGCTCCGGATTTGGCAAAAACTACCTGGTTGGCGTTTTCCATCCGGAAACGATCGAACAGCACCAAAGATGAGTTATGAAGGTTAATGCCGTAGAGAACGCCGTCGTGGTGGGATATGTCTTGGGAAGAGAAGGGGAAGACCGTCGAGAGGGAGTCTGTGTCGAGGTTACGCAGGATCCCTAACTCGTCGTTTGCTAACGGCAAAGTAGTATTGAACCCCTCCTCCATCTGTAGCAATGCCTGCTTGGTGTAGGCCAACATTCCTCCCAGCATTGTCTCGATCTGTTTGGTCAGCTTCTGGAGTTCCTCGGGGCTTTTGGCGTAGAGGGTAAAGTAGAGTGAGTATTGGAAAAGCCGAGTTTCGCCTTTTTGGAGAGTATCGCGTAACTCTTCAACGTCGCCGATGGCCGTCTCTAGCTCCGGGTTTCGAACTAAGTGCTTCTCTTGTTCAATCTGCAGACTGGACTGCATTTGAGTTGTTTTGCGGCGCAGCTGATTCAGGACAATGTTGTTCTCCATTGGGTAGATAAACATGCCGATATCGATAGTCGTATCGAAGTTATAAATTGGCGATAGCCAACCGGAGTTCAAATAGCGCGGATAGGTAAAAACAAAAAGTGTTCGGCCGTAAAAATTACCCAATTGGAAGTTACTGGGTGAGATGGCCATCGCCGCTGGGGCAATTGTGTCCAAAACATCGGCCAGGCCCTTTTTAAACACATCCAGTTCCAACTGTTGGGCATTTTTCTGCTCTTGAACGCCAAATCGAGCCATAATCTCGGACAAATTCTTCTTGCTAGTTATGGTTGGCGCCTGCTCTTGAGCATTAAGAGCCAGTGGTGTTGGAGGCTTTGGCCCAACTTGGCTAGGCTGGTTAACTGGCAAGGCTGTCGTTTTGGCAGTATCCAGAGCTTGGGTGACATTTTGGGGTAGTCCGGCCGGCTTACCCTTAACTACTGATCCGGCCAGTTCGGACTCGTCGCTAATGTGTTCGGTGGCCGACTCTTCGGGGTTGTAGGTGTTATAGAAAAGTTCGATCAGCTCTTGGGTGGTCATTATTTTACTTCGGGCGCCGAAAGACTCTAACCTACTTGACACAATCTGACTCTTTTCTTCCAGCTGACCTCGCAATTCGTTAAACTCCTCAACTGTATAGACAGTCTCTTTAGTCTTTTTGCCACCCAAAATCCGATCGATAAATGTTTGTTTGGCGGCCACATCCATAATAGTTTTACTGTGTGGCACCACCACGTAGTAGGAACGCTCCATAATATTGACCTCGTTAGTTAGTCGCTCAATAAAATCTATATAATCAACCAACTGAACTTGCAAAAGCTCGTTTGGCTCTTCTTTGGCGATGCCGCCCAGTTTTTGCAGGTATTTGCCCAAATCTACTCGCCTGCCTTGAATAACGATCTGAATAGGAAATTTAAGAGCGTTTAGGAACGTTCGGAACTGAAAGATAACAGCGTCTTGTTCTTGTTGACTGCGAAGCTCAATGGCGATTGGCGTAACTTTAATGATCTGACGGATTGTCCCATCGTTAAGAACGACCACGTTATCCCGAATCTGGGAAATGGGCACATGGGCTTGGGTGGCGGTACTGGCTTGATTGGTTGGTTTCTTGGCCATCACTTGGTGTCAAGAATTCTAGCCAAATCTTCGACCCGCTCACGATCCAGGGGCTTACGCTCGATCTTTGGTTTAGCTTCCTCAACTTTCTCGACAATCTTGGTTAATTGTTGGTGCTGGCCTTGGGCCCAAACTCGCCGGTGCGATGTGCGAAGGTAGCGAACCAACGACCCTGCAAAATAAATAAATGGCCGATCGTTGATTTTTAAGAAAGCCAGGGCCAACGAAACCAGAGCAATGATTAGGGCTATGGGGTAGAAAAAAATCCGAAATAAACTGCCGCTAGTCCAATTATTGAGGATATAAATAAACAGACCGCCAAAAAGTAAGTAAAAAAACTGCACCAAAGTCAGTGGGCCGACGACTCGGTCCTCCATATCGATGCGTTGGGGAACTTTTGCTTCCATGCTAATTTTCTCTCCTCAACGTGAAGATATACGAGCCTCTCCGAGCGACTATATCAAAGATATACGAGCTCTTTAGAGCGACTATATCTATCCGTTGAGGCACCTTAGCCTCCATACTAAAAACCCCTCCCCAATGTGGAGATATACGCGCCCTTTTGGGCGACTGTAACGATGCGATGTGGTACTTTGGCTTCCACTAATTTCCCTCCCCATCTAACGTACCAAGTTTAATCAAGTAGTGCCAGAAGAATAATCCTAGGGCATAAGTTGAAACAGCCAGAGAAAACCAGGCCCATTGGCCGTTTTTTGGTCCGACTTTTTATTTTGAATAATCTCTGGTAGTTTTTGGAGCCGGGCTGGCAAATTCTCGACCAGGGCAATATCGTCATAAATCTCATAATCTTCTCCCTCGTCAAGACTGCCCATGGCTTGATCCATCAACTCTTGGTTAGTCATAACGGCTTGAAGGTTCTGGTAGATATCGTAGTGATCAACCAAATGAGGATTTTCTTCAAAAAAGACCGATCGTCTTTCGTCGTCCATCTCCTCAAAATTTTCCAACTCACTAACCAGTTTTTGGATGGAACCATCGTCAATTTGCTCGCTGTCAAAGGCGGGCTCGGACCACATTTTGGCTTCAATCATGCCCCTGAACGTGCCGTCGCTCTCCAAAAATTGAGCGATCAGCTCGGGCATAGCTTCCTGACGAATAATTTGGGCTAAATTGGGCTCGTCTTTAAACTCTCCGGCTAAAAAATTGACGTATCCAGACATCTGCTCCGGTGGCAAATGGCTAATGAGTTGGCCGATTCGTTCCATTTCTGGTACCTGATTAATAGTCATTGCTTGATCAATCCGGTGACCCAACTCGTGCAGAATTATGTGACGCTTGGGTAACTCGCCCGAAAGGTTATTGAATTCATTTTGGTCAATTGCCACTTCTCCCTGGCTGTTAACTAGCGCAAAAAGCTTCTCGAGCCGATACTCCAACTTTTCTTGCCTGCCAGATAAATCCTGGAACTTGATCGAAGGCAAGAAGGCTTGCCAAGCCTCTTTGTTGATAGCGACACCTTTTTGTTCGAAGTGCGCCAAAATATTTGTCTCTAGCTTGGCCAGCTCTGACTGTTCTTGCTCAATGCCCAACGGCTCTGTCTCGGTGAACATTGGTTATTTAGGGAGCCGCGGGTGGATTTTCCGGCGGCGGAGTTTGTTCTGGAGTTGTGTTTGGCTGGGGTACTTGCGGTTGGGGGGCTGGGGCTGAAGGCTGTTGCTGTGTTGGCTGGGTCGATGGGCTAGTTGGCTCAATTTGATTGATAGTTTGGTTAATCATAGCTTGATTACTTAAAACTGGGGTATCAAGGTGTTTGGCTACGTCCGAACCGAGGCTAGACATAGCGTTTTGTATCACCCCGCGAACCGATTTAGAGCCTGGGGCATTAATAGCTTGACTGACTCTGTCACTGAACTTTCTGGTGATTGCGTCTAATTGAGCGGTGCTTAACGAGTCCTTGCCCAAAGAGGCACCTATATCTTGGATCGGCTTAGCTAAAGATTGGGCAAATATCGGCGCTAGGTCAGCTTGTCCCGACTTCATGGCTTGGCTAATGGTCTGTTCAAGGTGTCCGTAGTCAATTTGATTGACGGCGGCGGCGCTTACCTGGTGGAACTCCCCGGCTTGCTGGTTTAATTGGCCAAATGCTCCAGATAAGTTTGATTTGAAATCGCCACCCTGACGACGAACCTGGTCTGCTATAGAAAAATTTTGAGCCAGGTCGTGAAGGGTGCCAGGGTCATTAATACTGCCGATTTCCTCTTTGAGCTTGGTTGCCTGTTCGCCTAACGAATCATCTACGGATTCAGTTAGGGCCGATTTAATGTTGGCAATAGCTTGGCCAAAACCAGGATCATCCGGCCGCATTTTAGCCATTTCGGCCATCTGTTCCATATTGTCGATTAATTGTCGTTGCAGGTCGCCACCAAGATCCGACTTAAGCAGGCTACCGTGACTAAATGCCTGCTCAATCCTTTGTTTGAGTAGCTCATCTGTTAGCTGAGCGGCATTTACCGTGCCCGAAGTCGTCGCGATACCCCCGGCTCCATAAGGTACGGCTCGTGATTTTGCGTCAGTGATTTTATCCCATTGACCAGCGGGATCCTTGTCGTTTCTTCGACTCTGGGCGTTAATGTATTCAATTCGAGCGACCGTATCACCCTCGGCAAAGAGACCCTGGTTCTTCACCCCAGCATATCCCTTAGACGATAGGTCGTTAACGATCTTCGCCATATCGTCCGGCTTTTTAGCCCCAGCCACTTTCTGAAGATATGTAACCGCTGCTCTAGGATCGTCCCAGGTTACATTTCCGTTTGCATTTACTTTTTTCCCGCCCAATTTTTCTGCTTCTTCGAGAACGGCTTTCATCAAACTTTCAGAAGTAGCTCCAGACATGGCTTCATCTATAGATGAGACATTCTCTTTTACTAATTCCCGGGCTAGCTTTAACTTAGATATGTAACCGCCAGCTCGACCGGCAACTATGTCGGAAACATTCCCCCTTAAACGACTGACGCCAGGGACTCCTAAATTGGCCTTGCTTGCCTCAAGGCTACTGGCTTTTTCTCCAGCCTCTAGCCGGGATGCCCACCAGGGGAGGATGGTTTTTTCGGGGTTAGCAGTGATATAAGCACGACCACGCGCGGCTAAAGTGGCATCGTTCAATTTTCCTGGTCTTTGGGCGAGCCATTTCTGCATCTTTAATCGACGTTGAAGACTCTGGTTGCCAGCTGCTGCTAGTATTCTTGCGTCTAAATCTTTGGCCTTGCCTTTGCTCCAGTTTGCCAGAGGTTTAGTTGCAATTCCGGCACCGGCCCAAGCAGTCGCTGGAGCATTTCTGGCAGTGTTAAAAGCTTTCTTAGAGATATTGGCCACGTCGAGCGCTCCTTTGGTAATCAATCCTGGCAATTTCAAAATCATCGTAGCGATACCGAATGTCAGTGCTAATAATAGTAAATCGGCATTTTTGGGGTTACCCGCATTGGTTGCAACTGTTTTCAGATCAACAGTTAGGCCAATTTTTTCACCAAACTGAATAAATATCCCTACTGCCAGAAAGATAATTGGTAGAACAAAGGCTTGGCGCAAGAACATATCCCACCATTTACCAAACCACTGCTGAAGATTAGGGACGCCGTTACAAACAAAGGCCAGTGGGGCGACGATTATTAGCGCATAAAGAAAAACCAGCCGTTTTAATAATACAAAGGCAAAGCCAACGATCAAAATAACAAAATAAACAACGGCAAAGATGATTATAAATAAAACGAAGGGGCCTATGAGTAAATTACTTAAGGGTACTTGTTGAATACCACCGCCTAAGGTATGGATAAGTTTTTCCATCATTCCACTTAGGCCAGTAGTTACACCGGCTAACTCGTAACTAAGTTGCATCAGCGACTGGACGACATCCAAAATAAATCTGATGATAAGCAAGCTAGCGTTAGCGCCTATCACGCCGAGCACCAAACCGGGCAGGGCTTTCTTGGCGGCGTAGGTATTGATATTCAGATGTAGAATGTTGGCAAAAGCGATGGCAATTAGGGCGATGACAACCAGAATATTAATTAACGATCTAACAAAAAGCCAACCCTTAACCAGGCCATCGTTGGGGTTGCTTAACTTCGTCTCTAAGCTATCGTTGTTTGAGCCAAAGTCTTGAGCTGACTTGCTTAATGGCCCCAAAACCCCATCAATAATACCGCCAACCACACAGGCGATCACATTGGTTACTATGCCACCGATTCCGCCGTTGGTTTGGAAAATAGCGCTCAAACCGCAATTGGTATCCTCTTTGGGAGCGCTCCAAATGCTGGTTATCCCCCAGCTCTTCAACCAACCATCGGTGGAAGTGTTAACACAATCACCGTTGAGTAATTCCGCTTTATCGCTGTCTAGGAATGGTAGATATTGAGGGTTCTCATTAGGCCCGGTTTTAACTAGATCGGTGTCGGCTAAAATAGCGCAACTTTGGTTATTATCCTTTCCGTTTACGTAGGATTTGGGGGCATTGAAGATATAACTGAATACTTTGTGTATGTCACCCAGGTCTATATCAATGCGAGCTAACACTGGCCCGACGGTTAACGTGTCATCAAATTTACCCATGAGCACGGATTCTTTATCCGTATCGTAAATTATATAGTCGCCACTTTGGTTGTCGTAAGCAGAGTCGGTTTGGTCATCTAGCATAAGGTAGAGGTTGGGGATTGATGTGAACTGACCTCCCTGCTGTAAATATCCGCCAAAGATCAGCCAATCCCTATTTCCCACCGTTGCGGCTCCTCCGCCAGCAAAGCCGTCTAACTTAAAGACGATTGGTGTGCCTTCAGACGTCTTACCGTCAGGCAACCGGACATTGGGCAAGATGTAGGGGCGATTGCCTGCGCCGACGCTATTTTTAATGAACATCGGATACCCCGGTGGCGGTGCGTTAGGGTTGGTGGTAGAGAATCTAGTACTTTTAAAGGCTTTCCTTATCGTAGCTTCGTCGGTATTTTGGGCCGCCACCCTGGAGACCGATACTCCACCAAACCAGCCAAAAAATGACGTCACGATGATCACTACTAGCTGCAACCAGACAAGTTTTCCCCTCCACATTAGTTACCTCTAGAATATCAGCTCTAAGGTTAAGGGCAATGATTAAACCGTTGACTTTTGATGAGTTTTCTGCTAGCATGGAGCCATCCTATCCTCGAAAGGGGGCGTAACTTAAGTGAGAAACAATCGCGGCACTATCGCCATCTCGTTGTTGGTCAAGGTTGGGATTCCTGCCTTTATCATTCTTGTTGGGTATCTGGGGCTTCGCCCAGTAGCCAGCCACGACAAACCGGACCCAAATCGGGGATCGGTTAACGACAACTCCGACATAACCATTGAATGGCAAAATCTGAAAATAGCTCTTGCATGCAATGGCCAGCCTGAACAGACCCTGCTCAACCAACTGGGCCACCCCAATGACTCAACAATCGACCACGTGGTCTTATTGAATTACCGTTATCAAGGGCTCGATCAGTCAGAGGCTAGGTTGAATGTATTGGCCTTAGCATCCAGCCCAAACGAAATCTACGGAGTAGAATTCTTGGCTTTTGGTCATTCTCAACTTACTGCTGGCAGAGTCTGGCAGTATCTCTATCCCGCGATCAAGCCCAAAGTCTTTTGTTACCAACCAGACCCGAATCGGCCAGACGATAATCCGGCCTATCCTCGAAGGGGGGTGGCGGTGCTTATAGGCGCCGTTCTTTACGAGGGACCAAACGATAGGGGCAATCCCTCTATAATAACGGTTAGGATGGTTTGCCGAGCGGACATTCCGCCGGCCGTGGTAACCCCAAGGGTCGACTCTGAATTCACTCGCACTAATGTGTTTGATTTTCAAGTTAACCCCAACTTCGACTGGCGGGATTGTTTGGTGGAGAAAGTAATGATTGGTCATGCCATGTCCAACGGTGATTCGAATTGTTTACCCAGCGTAGGCTCCAAAACCTACAACTGGTGCCAAATCCAATAATGACTGTTTCCAATCGATACGGGTGAGCCTCTCAAGGCCCACCCGTTTTCTTTAATGTTAATCGGCTAGTGACTAACTAGAAAGATTCTGCTACAATTTGGCCATCCTATCCTTGAAAGGGGCGTAACTTAAGTGAGAAACAATCGCGGCTCTATAGCTGTTTTGTTGATCAAGCTTTGCGTCACTCTGATGATCGCTACTACAGTAGTTGTCACCGTCGGGCTTCGTCAGCCAAGGCAAGGCCAAACGAATGCTAACGAGACCAAGGCCAGACCATCCAATATTTCCGGGGTCACCGCACCAAGTGTCACCCCAAACGATGGCAATGATTACACCGACGGAGAAGATTCTCGGTTGCCATGGCATCCGTTGCCAATCGTTCAGAAGACCAAAGACGCAGTCGGCTGTATCGGCAAAACGAAGAAACAGGCGCTCGAGTTGCTCGGCATGCCTGAGCATCCGCGCTTCTTTGATTACTGGGACTATTCGCAATCTATCAGCTATTCTACAGGTGAGTTCCGGGTGGATATGCCGTTTAATCTGGCTGTCTATTTCAGAGACAAGAAAATTGTTTCTGGTGTAGAGCTAAATGGATTCGACATCGGCGACAATGCAGCCTCCCAGATAGGCCGGCAGTTACCTACGCTTGACCAATTCTGGGCTAACTTCGGTGGTAGCCAAGAACCTCTCGTCGGAGACTTTGAGGAGATTACCATGAGGGATGGTTTTGGTAGTTATCGACATCTCAAATTAATTGGGAAAATTGGCCAGACACAGGTTGCTCTCACGGTGCAGTGCCCAACTAGTTCGGCTGGTCTGCGTCATCAATTGAACGAGCAGACGGGAGATTTTGAAGACAAGGTGGTCTTGGATCATTCCTACAACTTTGGCGGCGCCTTTGTTACGCATTTTGAGATGCCGGATCGATATCCAGATTTTCCTTCCAGCAAGAAACTGACTCTAAATCCCAAAACCTGGAAGGCTACATATGCTGGTCAGTGACCGTTCTTTTCGAAAAGCGGGTCGATATCTTCGACCCGCTTTTTCAATTCCGGATGATAATAGCTATCAAGTATTACAATATCTCGTTCGCCGGGAGCCAATTTGTAAGCACGATCAAAGAGCGGCTCTAAGAGCCGGGGGTGATTACTAGCAATGCGTTTGGCTAGGCTAATCAGTTTATGCGGATCATTTTGAGCGTCTAAATACTTTTGCCAGTCGGCCAGACTGGTTTTTTCAAATTGAGCCTGCTGGTTGGTTAGGTTAGTCGCAGAGACTTTTTTAACTACTAAGAGCGAGATGGCCATGCCACCAATTGCGATAGCACAGATTACGTAGAACAACCAGCCAGACTTCATGAGAGCAGTGTATCGTGAATTCCTTGATTGAGAAACGGGGCAAAGTCACTAATAATAACGAGCAATCGCTCTAGGCTGTGACGTAGTATCGCTTGATTATGTTTAGACCCCTCCAAGCCTTTCGCCTCTCTAATAACCCCTTTTTCGTACTCCAGAAAATCGCTGGCAAAGTCCTGCCAAAAAAACTCGTAGAGTTCCTCGAGGGCAACGTTTAGGTAAAATTGGTCAATTCGCTTCTGATGTAGCGTCTCAAAGCCAGCTAACTTTTTCAAGAAGGCTTTTTCTCGATCATCCAAGTCGAGATTGGCATTCAGCTTTTGGTTTCCAGCTGATTGCTGATGGCTGGCATGCTGACTTGCCGTCGCTTCGGCGACGAAGCGAGAAGCGTTCCAAATTTTAGTCACGAAATTTCGGTATTTGAGCAATTTTTGCTCGGAGTATTTTTGAGCCAAACCGGGACTATTGCCACCAATTAGGCTCATCCGCAGAGCATCAGCGCCATACTGATCGGCCAGTTTCAACGGATCAAGAATATTACCCTTACTTTTGCTCATCTTTTTGCCGTCTTTATCTAAAATTAGGCCGTGGAAATAAACGTTCTTAAAAGGAACTTGCTCTGTCAGGGCTAGACTCATAATAATCATCCGGGCTACCCAAAAGAATAAAATATCAGCCCCGGTTTCCATCAAACTAGTCGGGAAAAACTCCTTCAGATCATTACTGGTTTGGTCGGGCCAACCTAACGTCGAGAACGGCCACAGGGTCGAGGAAAACCAGGTGTCCAACACATCTTGATCTTGAGTCATTCGGCAATCATTACAAATCGGGCACGTAGCTGGTTTTTCCAGGGCCACTACCACTTTTTCCGGTTGGTTATCGCAGTAATAAGCCGGAATGCTATGGCCCCACCAAATTTGTCGGGAGATACACCAGTCGTGCAGGTTATCGAGCCAATTAAAATAGACTTTTTCTAAGCTTTTGGGCAGAAATTGGATTTGCTTAGAGCTAACGACCTGGTGCGCCTGATCTTTAATAGCGGTGGTTTTGACAAACCATTGGGGCGAGAGCAGTTTTTCAACGATCGCACCGGAGCGTTCGGCGATCGGTTGGCGAATGGTGTGGTCAATAATTTTTTCGATTAGATTGTGGGTTTGCAGATCAGCCAAGATTTTTTCTCGAGCCTCGGCGATAGTTAATCCAGCATAGGCTCCCGCTTCGGTGGTCATTTTGCCATCGGTACCAATGACTGATTTACTCTCCAATTTATGTTTCTGGCCCAGCTGATAGTCGAGCGGGTCATGGGCCGGTGTCACCTTGAGCGCGCCAGTGCCAAACTGGCGATCTACTGAAGCATCGGCAATGACCGGCAGTTTCTGCTTTTGCCCAGATTCGTTGGTGAACTCAATTTCAGTTCCCACAAATTGCTCATAACGCAAGTCGTGCGGGTGAACAGCAATGGCCGTATCACCTAATTTTGTTTCTGGCCGAGTGGTTGCCACCGTAATTGGCCCGTACTTAATAAAGTAGAGCTGGCCAGGGATCTCCTGGTAACTAACCTCGTCATCGGACAGGGCCGTTTGCAGTTTGGGATCCCAGTTAACTAAGTAGGTGCCCCGATAAATCAGCCCTTTTTTGTGAAGTTCAATAAAAGCAGTTTGAACGGCCAGTTTGGAGTGATTGTCCATGGTGTAGCGAAAACGCGACCAGTCGCAGGAGACACCAAAACGTTTGATGGCCGATTTTACTCGAGGCAGATAATGCTCAACCCACTCTTCCACTTCTTGCAAAAATTGCTTTTTGCCGATCTCGTGACGGCTAATTTTTTTCTCTTCGCGAATCTTTTTCTCCACCAAAATTTGGGTGCCGATGCCAGCATGATCAGCTCCCGGCAGTAACAACACGTTGAACCCTCGACGTCGTTTGTTTCTGGCCAACGTATCTTCAACGGCATAAGTGAGGGCATGGCCCAAATGCAAATCACCGGTGACGTTGGGTGGTGGCATAATAACCGAGAAAACTTCGCCATGGCCACTAGGCTCAAAGGCTTTAGCCTCCTCCCAACGGCGATATATATCCGCTTCTTTGGTGTGGTCAAACTTAGTTGGTAATTCTTCCATGATTAAACCAAATACCAAATATCAAAAACCAAAGGTAGATCAAAAACTAAAAACATTATCACCTGCCT
>JBGOUP010000015.1:0-22100 GCA_041477655.1 Patescibacteria group bacterium | reverse complement strand
ATTTGGTGAGTAACCGAAACAAGGAAGAAACTTCAAATCCATTCATTTTCTTACTTGATGGTTTTTGGGCATCAACATTGGTGCCCAGTTTTTTTATGCTCAAGTGGACGGTTTTCTGGTAATCTGGAGGTAAGATGTTGTTCTCATTTTTGAAAGCAAAAACCGCCCAGATTGCCAATCGGTCGGACAAAATGGCCGGAGTGAAGGCGGTATTGCAGTTTTTGGACAAAGAAGGTTTATATCCAGAATTTCACGCTATAGAAGCGGGCGTAAACGAAGCCGAATGCGTTATTAACGGCAAAAAATATTTAATGTTTGCCTCGAATAACTATTTGGGGCTTACGGAAAACCCATCGGTAAAAAAAGCCGCCATAAAAGCAATTGAAAAGTATGGAGTAGGGCCCGGTGGGTCAAGGGTACTGAGTGGTAATGTGGACATAATAGAAGAACTCGAGTCAAAGATAGCTGATTTAGTTGGTAAGGAAGCATGTCTAACATTTCCAACGGGCTACATGGCAAACATTTCTGTGTTTCAAGCCCTGATGGACCCCCTTTTCTATGGTATGCCTGCTCAAAGTTTTGAAAGCGTAATTTTCAGTGATGAGTACAATCACGGATCGATTATTGACGGATGTAGGCTTAGCAAAGCCAAAAAAGTTGTGTTCAAACACGACGACGTGGCCGATTTGCTAACCAAGATTAAGGAAAACAACCTTTCTAATAAACTCATAGTGACAGAGGGAGTTTTTAGTACCGAGGGTAGGATAACAGATTTAAGAAAATACGTAGCCGTTGCAAAAAGTACAGGTAGTAAGTTGATGGTGGACGATGCCCACGGGGTTGGGATTCTCGGGAAAACTGGCGGAGGGGTGCCTGAGTTACAAGGCTGTAGTTCTGACATTGATATCATCATGGGAAGTCTAGACAAAGCTTTTGGGGGGACCGGTGGTTATCTTTGTGCCGACGTGAATACTATAAGATTTTTTAGAGTGGCATGTCGTTCTTCGATCTTGTCTTCAGCAATCCCAACCGTTACTGCTGCATCCATGTCAACAGCCTCAGACGTGATCAGGCAGGGTTCAGTTATTCGAAGAGACCTATTTAAAAAGGCAAACAAGCTAAAGAAAGAATTAATCTCGATGGGTTTTAATATACTTGGAAACGTTAGTCTACCAGCAATACCATTATTTGTTGGTGAAGAAATAAAAGCAATTAAGCTCTCTGAACTCCTACTGAGAGAAGGAATTTTTTCGGCAGTCTTCAGGTGGCCTGTAGTTCCAGAGGGCAAAAGCAGACTTCGGATAACCGTCATGGCTAGCCATTCTAATTCTCAACTGTCTAGATTAGTTAAAGCCTTAGGAAAGATTGGAAAGGAATTGGAACTCATCTAGTTGAGCTAGATGTCCGTTGATGTCACCGATAAATCTCAACTATTTGACCCTAGTTACCGCCCTTGCCAATTTTATTTTAGGTTATATTGTTCTGCGATCGGATCGTACAAGATTGCTCAATAAGTACTTTTTTATTTTTACAACGCTCATATCAGCTTGGGCATTTGCCGTTTTCTATTTTCAACAATTTTCTCAGACACTGTTTGCACTACAAACTCAATATGTGATGGGCGGGCTAGTATTGGTATTCGCCTTTCCATGGGTATTATTACTCACAGACAAAAAAATTAGGACAACTTATTTTTATCTGATAGTGTTGCTTTCTTTTGTAATGGTAGTAGTGCCGTTATTTCATGGTTATTTGATATCCTCGATTGAGCCTCTTAGAGGCGGTGGCTTTAACTTTACCCAAGGTCCGTTGTTTAACTTGTTTAGCGCACTGCTAGCAATTTTAATCGCTGCGTTAATCTTAAAGTTGGCTATATCCAGAAAAAATGCGAGAGAAGAGGAAAGAAGTCAGCTGGGATTTGTTCTCTTGGGAATATCTATTTTCGCCCTGGTATCTCTGACTGTTAACATACTTCTCCCATCATTCAATATTAACCCAGTCGTCGCATTCGATGTGCAAAGTTCTCTTATTTGGGTAGCCATCACTGCGTACGCAATAACCAAACGAGGTCTCTTTGATATTAAGGTGATTGCGACCGAGTCGTTCGTTGTGTTGTTACTTTCCCTCATTCTTGGCAGGGTTGTGACTTCTAGTACGAAGGCTGATGTACTATTTGAGTCCGCTGTGTTGGCCCTTACCGCTTTCGTCGGGTACTTCTTAATCAAATCCGTAAGGAGCGAAGTTTCCCGTCGTGAGGAAATTGAGAAGCTGGCCAAGGAACGTACTGAAGCCCTTCACGAGGTTGAACAGCGTAACAAAAACCTGGCTACATTACAGAAAATATCCCAGTTAGTCCTGAACGAAATTGATATGAAAAAGATGGCCCAGACGATCCTGGACACTATTCCCGATTCGCTGGACAATTGCATTGGCTCTCTTTTGAGCTTGCAAAGAGAAGGCCATTTGGTGGCTTACACCTTTTCTCAAAACGAATTTTCTAAGAAGATTTACCAACTAGTCGGTAGCGACTTAGAAAAATATGACTATCCGCTCAAACGCGGATTTAATCTTATGCACAACGCCTTGCTTGATCGTAAAGCCGTTGAGTCAAATAATCTCTCGGACTTTATTTGTCCGCCGATTAGCAAAACCGTCTCTTTTACTATTCAAAAGTTACTGGGTATGAAATATATGGTTGCTTTTCCGCTAACAGCAGGAGAGGAATTGCTCGGTGTCATGCTCTTTACCTACCGCGTGTCTCGGGCAGAGCTAACAGATAGAGATTTTGAGATAGCCCGAACGGTTGCCGACGAAATGAGTTTGGCCATTCAACGCGCTCTGGCTTTCCAAAAACTCAAAGATGCCAATGCCTATTTGGCCCAACTGGACAAAATGAAGGACGAATTTATCTCCATGGCTTCGCACGAACTCAACACCCCCTTGGCGGCAATCGAGGGTTACCTATCAATGGTCCTAGAAGAAAATATGGGTAAAGTTGACTCGAGGGCCAAAACCTATTTGGGGCGGGCCTATGATAGTAGTAAACGGCTGGCCGAATTGATTCTCGATCTATTGAATGTCTCCCGAATTGAACAGGGCCGGTTGAAGATGAAATTCTCCAAATCCAATATGGTTGAGTTGGCCAACAGTGTTATCCACGAATTGCAAGTTCGATCTGACGCTAAGAAACTATATCTAAAAGTTGAATCAGAGGAGCCGGTGGTGGAAACCTGGTGTGACCCAGATCGAATTCGGGAAGTCTACGTCAACCTCATTAATAACTCCATCAAGTTTACCGAAAAAGGTGGTGTGACTGTTCGCATTAGCAAGAAAGGTAACACGATTCTATCGGCCATTACCGATACCGGTAGGGGAATAGCCAAGGCCGAGCAGACTAAACTGTTCCAGAAGTTCTCTCAAATTAAGCGTGATGTTGATCAACAACAAGGGACCGGACTTGGCTTATATATTAGTAAGAACTTTGTCGAGTTGCACAAAGGTCGGATTTGGGTGGAATCTGAAGAAGGCAAGGGCGCGACCTTCTACTTTGAGTTGCCAATTATGACCGAGCCACCCAGAGAGTTAGCCGGAGCCCAACTTTTGCCGTCAGTCAGCTCGGCCCAAATTGAGCTTGGCAACAAGAAAGTCCCGACCATCGTCGCCGAATCGAGTAAAACTAAGGTTTAAAAAATCCAATATACATAGTGGCGGTTTTGTCATTGACACAATTAATATAATTGATATAGTTGTAGCAATATGACAAAAACTGTCGAAGCGTTGGAGGCAAGGAGACAATTGGGGGGATTGCTGAACGAAGCTTACTACGGTAAAAGGGCTACGATTATTCGTCGAGCAGGAAAGCCATTGGCGGCACTAGTGCCGTTGGAAATTTTTGAAGCCTTGACGACCGTCGCCAATGAAGAGATTGAGCTATACACGCCGACATGAGTGAAGGAATTGCTGAAAGCCGACCAAAAGTGAGTCGGCGGAGCGATGAAAGTTTTTCTTGATTCCTCGGTGTGGTTTGCCGCCGCCTTTTCGCCGAGTGGTGGATCGAATGAAGTGACGCGCCGTTTAGCTGCCGGAAAAATTACTATTATCGCGACCAAACAGGTCATTGCCGAGACAGTCAGGAATTTACAAGCCAAGGGTAATCCACTAGCGCTAGAGAGGTTTTTTGAACTTTACGCTGATGTCCGGCCGAGTATGGTCGAACCCAAGTCATTACAAATCAAAAAAGCAGAGATAGTCATCAATCACAAAGACGCCCCGATCTTAGCCGGAGCCAAGTTAAGCGAATGTCGATACTTAGTCACTCTTGATCGCCGTCCAGATCAAAACTAGTCTAAGAGAAGTCCCAGAAGCGATAACTGCTTCGGCCAAACGTCCAGGATAAAAGTTTGTGTTAATACCGTCAACTATTATTTTGTGATTTTCAGTGATATCGATCGTAGTGACGCGAGAGCTACAAAATGAGAACTATTGATCTCTCGGCTTTGTTGGAGCATAATCAGCTCAGCACTTCACAATAAGGAGTTAGAAAGATGAATATAAGAGTTAGGGCGATAATTTGTGACGAGGGCAAGGTACTCTTAATCCATCGGTGTAAGTCTAATAGAGAATATTGGGTTTTCCCTGGGGGTGGAGTTGAGTCTTCGGACAAGAATGACCTCGAAGCATTGCACCGGGAATGTCGTGAAGAACTTGGGGTTGATATTAGGATCGGTCGTGAATTCCACCAAGAGATTGGCAAAACTAGAGAGACATTCTATCTTTGTTTAATCATAGGGGGTGAGCTGGGGTCGGGTAATGGCCAAGAGTATAGTAGTGATTCGGGTTACTCGGGAACCTACACATTAGAATGGGTGGCAATTGCTGAGCTGAAGAACAAAGAAGTTTTTCCGAAGGAAGTTCGCGACAAGGTACTGAAGGAGGTAGTAGATTGAGAGACATCTCACTGAACGGCATTGATGGAACGGGCAAATCTACTCAGGTTCGTTTACTTTCATCAGAAAGTGGACATTTCCACACAACACAGCCATTGACGTCCTATAGCCCAGAGTGGCAGAGATATAGTGGGCATGCGTTTTACCAATGGTGGTTTGACGAGGTGTCAAGCGAGAGACTCTGTGACCTTGTTATTAAGTCGTTGAACAAACGGCACAGAGATGAAGGTGGACTTGACTTCAGGATACTAGATAGAGGGGTTGGGATGTATATGGCCGTCTGTGTAGCCAGCATTTCTATCAAGGAAGGAATAGTTCTTGCAGAAGCAATCAAATTCACCAATGAGGCTTTCTGTAAGAGCTTGAGTTTTGATCCTGACGAATTGGCAATCTTACTCCTTCCTTCAGTCCCTTATTTCCAATCTGTTAACTACTTAACTAGACTTATCGACCCTAGAAAGAAGGAACAGTACTCGGACGCCTCAAACCTTGTATACGAGCGTTATCAGACCTTATTGGTAGATGCGATGGATTACTATCTAGTGCAACGAGGGGCCATTAGTTTGGTTGTTGATCGTCCGATCTGCGATATCCAAAACGAGATCCGAGCTATTCTCTCTACCGTACTAGGTCAAGAAATAGCGCCGATTGGTCGCACTATCAAACGTTTGATTGGATTTGGGGGCTTAAGCGAGTCTGGGAAAAGCTCGTTTGCTGAGTCGTTTAGGGTCAATAGAGGCTACTACCGTCTCAAGCTAAACTACTTTTCAGTAGACTCGAATGCCATGCTAAATGACTTACTTGCTGCCGAGAAAACTGCGCTCGAGTTGCTTCGGTTCTTTAATTCTCACTACTTTGTCGAACAGGCAACGATTGAAAGTCTTCATGGATACGTTTTGCCCGCTCTATTGAAGCTAATGCTTGGTGGGCGGTTCAAGGTGGTTTTTATGGAAGCTCCAATCGAAGTCCGTACCCGGAGGAGGGCATCGTCTCGAAGCGGTGGACGTGTCATCTCGCCGGATGATCTAGACCGACGAGATAGGGAGAAAATAGACAGAGGAATTGAGAATATTAGATCTATCGCTGATTTGATATTTGATAACTCAAAAGATGGACTGGAGTGCAACCTGAAGACCTTTCTTGAGAAGATAGATGAACGATCTTTTGAGACCGCGTAATGCGGTCTCAAACTTTATTTAGCTAGGCTGATCATATATAATTCCAATCATTAGTCATGTCTCATGGAGCCATAGAACATATTTCGGCAGGTGGGGTGGTAATTAGTCAAGGGAAAGAAATAAGGGTTGCTCTTCTTCTAGATTCAGATGGTAATTGGGTATTGCCCAAGGGCCATATGGTGTCAGAAAGTTTATTGGAAACGTCGAGGAGAGAGATAAGGGAAGAACTTGGTATTAAGGGCATACTTGAGCCAATTTCGTTACTCGGCTTTACATCATATAATTTTCAACAGAATTCGCGCTTGAATCAAAAGACCGTACATTGGTATTTATATTTTTGCCGAAGAGAGGTGGTACTACTTCCTCAAAAAGAAGAAGGATTTATAGCCGCAGAGTGGCAACCCTTGGACAAAGCCCTCTCAATAATTAGCTATCCACTAGAGAAAGCCATTATTAAGAAGGCTACGGTAATAGCGGTAATAAATAAATTTTTAGGCAACAACTTCTTAGGATTAATATTATCTGGAAGTAACTCGGGTTTTGAAAAACAGCACGATTGCGAGTGGGGAGACGTGGATTTGTTGGTTGTGGTAAACCGGTCTGATTATAAGGCGAAGAAAAGTCTGCGCTTGGCATATATGAGTATAACTAAACTACTTCGCGTTAGAATTGGGCTTAGAGTTGCTAGAAGAGATCAAATTTTAAAGATATCTAATCATATTGCCGGGGTTGGTGGTAAGACCCTACAAACTCTTTATGATTTGTCAAAGGATAATACTAGGCTTATATATTCTATTGGCTTCAAAGCTGAAAATTGCTTCAGGCCAACTAAAAAATTATTAACACAGCAGAGCTTCGCTGATTTTGGCCAAGTTCTAAGCGACTACAGAAGAGCACAGTCAACTCTAGAACCCGGGAATCTACCAAAGGCAAAAGCAATATTAGAGAAGAGTATCAACCTAGCATTTTTAATTTCAAAATTAGCCCTACAATATCAAGGCGTAGACATTCCTAAAGGTAAACGAGACTTATCAAAACAAGTAAAAAAATATTTTCCAGGCATAGACAGTTCATCGCTAATAGTAGCTACCGAGGTTATGGGCAACTGGTGCGAGTTAAATAGTCTACGGACGACGATTGTGTTGTCGGAGAAACTGGACGATTACATCGAAGGTTTTTCTGAAATGTTCATCAGGAGCTCAAACAAAAACTTCACGGGCTAAAATTCCTTTTATATGGCATGGTGATATCAGTTCTATCCTGTAGCTTGGTATTTTCTTTGACAAATCTTTCAGCACGGTATCGGAGAGAAAAATTTTAGCCAGTTTATTCTCTGATTCACCATAGGATATTTTTTTACTTAAAGAATCAGACTTATCAGAGAAGGACATCCTGTCTTTGCTGGGATCGTAGAGCTTAACAATGTGGCTAATAAGGCAGGTTTTAAGAGCTTTTCTTGCTCTTAAAATTGGAAGCTTAATACAAGAACTCTTATCTCCAAAATGAACATAGCAGATGGAATGTAGTTGCGCCGTGTCTATTACGGTAAAAAGTTTCTCTGGTTCATTAAAGAATCCTGCGGCGGTTTCTTTATAAATTGATTTTGGCAAGGAAAAGCCATGATTATCATAAAGGTGATCCTTGACGCAGTGCCTAAAGTGTATAGGTATAAACCCGTAGCTAAAAATTTTCCCATTTCGTGCATTGAGAAAACAGAATTCATCTCCCAGAAACTTATTGGATTCGAGAGAACATTCTATTGAGCAAAGAGTTTTAGCGGTACTGGTTCCATCATCACTAAAAAGTACAGCTTTACCATTGATGATGCTACAGGAACCATGCATAAGGTAGATATCTCTTGAAGGGGATTTCGTGCCAGCAAATCTGAAAAGTGCTTGCAATATTCCTATGAGGTTAAATGGATTTGCCAAGTCGTCAATATCTCTTCCAGTAATGAAGAGCGTATTAGTATCTTCTGACAACCCAACTGCTCGTTTATCTGCTCTTAAAATTTTAATTTCTCCTAAAGGTTGACTAGCACTTTCTATTTCTAGTCTTCGCAAAAAGCTATTAATATTGGGGAAGTATCTTTCTGCCGAAACTTTTAACGGAATGTTGGCAATACGGATATATCTTTCTTTCATTTCCTGGAATTCTAACCAACCTTACAAACCATGTCTAGACCCGTCCCCAGCATAGAAGCCGAAACTGCCCAGGGTATAGAAATTTGAAGGGATTTTTCTTCTATTTGCATCGCAATTTTTCTATTTGCATCGCAATTTTTCTATTTGCATCGCAATTCTCCTATGCTATCCTCCAAGAGATGAGCGAATCATTCAAAAGTATTTTATTGGTTGACGACGATATGACTTTGCGGGAGATGTACGCCGAACGTCTCAAGGCCGAAGGCATGACCGTGGAAACGGCCAAAGACGGCGAAGAGGCTCTAAAAATGGCCACGGAAAATCACCCTAACGTTATTCTGCTGGATATTATGATGCCCAAGATCAATGGCCTGGACGTTTTGAAGAAACTTAAGGAACAGCCGGAAACCAAGGATATCCCGGTCATTGTCTTAACGGCCCTAATTCAAGACCGAGAGAAAATGGAGAGTATAACTCGTGGCGCTGACGATTATATCGTCAAATCGGAGATGATGCCCGGCGAAGTGATCCAGAAAGTTAAGGCTCTGATCGACAAAAAATCAAGCCACGCTACTGCCTAGTTTATCTACTCAACCTTGCTGGTTTCAAGTTTATTCAATCGACTCTGTTGATAACGGCGCCCAGTTTCTTGAGATTCTCCACAAAGCCTTCATGGCCTCGGTCGAGCGTGTCAGCGCTAATAATTGTTGAGCGTCCCTCGGCGGCCAAGGCGACCATGATCAGAGCCACGGTTGCTCGAATTATATAAGGGGCAACCACTTTGGCGCCCCGCAACTTGTTGCCGGCAATTGCCATAACTCGATGCGGATCGGCGACAATTATATTGGCTCCGAATTTTAAGAGTTCGCTAGTCCAAAACAAGCCGGACTCGTACATCCAGTTGTGAAACATAGCGCTGCCGGCGGGAGCTTCCAGAGCCAGCGGGATAAAGAGCGGCAACATATCCACCGGCAAGCCCGGCCAGGGTTGAGGTCGGACCAAAATAGTGTGACCGGCATGTTTGCCCAGGCTTATGATTTGGTTGCCAGCAACAATGGCCGTATCGCCGCTGTAGTGAATATCAACATTAAACTTGGCAAATTCGCGAGTGATACAGCGAAGATGTTCGGGCATGGCGTTGTGAACGTGAATCTCGCCGCCGGTGCTGGCGCCCAAAGCCAAGAAAGTGGCAATTTCGTGATGATCACTCAAGATTTTATGGCTGGCGGAAGTTAACTTTTCCCCGCCGTTAATCTTCAGAACGTTTGAGCCGATTCCGGAGATATTAGCTCCAGCGTTGTTGAGCAGGTTGCACAGATCCTGGACGCTTGGCTCGGAAGCGGCGCCGATGATGGTAGTAAGGCCAGGCAAAGTAACGGCCAACATAACAACATTGGCCGTTGCCGTCGGGCTCATTTCGGTTAGCCATATTTCTTTGGCGACGGCGTCGGCGGCATCCATGATTACGCCAGTGCTGGTCTCGGACAGTTCGACGCCCAAATCCCTGAAGGCGTTAAAGTGGGCGTCAACTGGTCTGGCGCCAAGGGCGCAACCGCCGGGCAGAACCTCAAAATCAGTTTGTTGAAACCGTCCCAGCATCGCTCCCCAGAGCATGGACGACCCCTTCATATCACCGACTTCTGCCTTGGTTAAGGGCTGGAACTTTAGAGAGCTATTATCTATCTGAATAGTTCTGGTGTCTTTGTCCCAGTTGATATTGGCGCCCAGTTTCTCCAAGATTTTAACAACTGCCGATACGTCGCTTAGATCAGGCATGTTCTGTAAGGTTAGGGGAGCGTCAAACAACACCGAAGCGGCCAATACCGCTAACGCCGAATTTTTACTTCCGGATGGAGTAACCTCGCCCGATAAGACCTGACCACCTTCAATAGTTAAATCCATGGTTATATTCCAATCCTAGTTATTACCATTTTTGATGGCCTAATACCAGCTTAAATTCTATCTTCAAACAGGTGTTAGTGTCCAATTTATGGCTGTTGGCCGTTAGTGGACTGGAGCAAAAGGATCGGTTCGGCCAAAACTGCCCTCACTGGTGGAATTCGGCGTCGTTGTATAGTTCTGATAACTATTGAAGAGTTGTTTGGCCTTTTCTATGACTTGACTATCGCCAGAGAACTCGGATGTGGGCAGGGGTTTGGTAAAGACTTGGGCGCTTAGAGTCACCGAAGTTTTGGCGCCTGAAGCTGTTAGATTGAAGGTGGTCAATTTGTTCCAGCGGCCAAACGATTGGAGTTTGACCAGCAAACTAATGGCTTCGTCGAAACCAAAGTCACCGGTAATGCTGAAGGTTAAGACGGGTTGGCTAGCTGCCGTAGTTGGTGTTGTGGTGGTCGGGGCAGCCCCTGGAGTGCTTGAACCAGCGCTACCTTGCTTAACATCGGAGGTATTGGTATCGCCAGACGAGGTGGTGGGACTACCGCTGGTGGTGGGAGCTGGAGCCGTCGGTACGGGAGTGGCTGGCAGTGGGGCAGTTAAAGTCGCCCCGGCTATACCCAAACTATTAGTTAATCCTTCCAGTTGTAGCAGCAAAAAATCACCACCGGCTTTAACCGGCAAGGCCGCTTGAGAGCTTTGATAGAGATCAGTTAGGGATTGACGGTCGGTTTTGAGTTTAGTGATATTGCTCAAGAAAGTTTTGTTCTGTTCATAGGTGGCATTCAAGGTGTTGAGAGCCTCTTTCTGGGAACGATAGTCAGCCAGGACTGGCGGGAAAATAAACCAAATAATACCCAAACCAACTACTAGAAATAGGCCAGTGGCGATCCAGAATGTTTTACTTTTGGCTATCATTTGTACTTTGACTGACGGTTGAGCTACCTAAGACGGCTTGGATAGTGAAAGAAAAGCTGGTTTGGTCGGCTGATTTGGCTTGGGTCAGATCGGTTAGGTCAACTGAAATGAAAATATTTAAGGCTGTCAGTTTGTCTTTGAATAGAAGCGCTGAACGCCTATCCGGCGATAGACCTTTAATGGTTACCAGGGTTGGTTTCTTGGGATCAATCGCTAGTTGTAGGCCAGTCAACTGAATATTGGTTGGGGTGGCTTGGGCGATCTGTCCCAGCAATACGTCCCACTTTTTAGTGTCGTGAAAGGTGGGGCTGGATTTATAGCGGTCTTCAATAAACGAGGCCTGACTTACTAGCTCTTTGTCGGTGGTCTTCTGTTTCTCTTGGTCGTCAACCTGGGTGTGTTTATCGTTAACGGCGCTTTTAAGCGAGAAGTTATAAATCCCCATGCCCCCGGCGGCAAATCCCAACCCGGCAATAATTGCTATATAAATAAAGGCGAGGCTATAAATTCGACTTAAGCGCTTATGATGACGTTTGATGTCTGGAGGGATAAGGTTGATCATTTCTCGATTCCCCGCATCGCCAGGCCAATGGCAATAGTGTAAATGCGAGACAACTCCGGTTTGATTGGGTAATGGTGAGTGTCAACCTGGCTAAACGGGTCAGCTAAGACTGTTGGCAAACCAGTTTCCCTCTGAAAGACACTGGCAATGCCTTCAACATTGGAGCCACCGCCACACAAGACAATTTGCTTAATGCTTAAGCCCGGGCAGACCCGGTTCTCAAAATATTTGGAGACGTGTACCAGTTCGTCGAAGACCGGGGTCAAGATTTCTCGACGTCTGTTAGCGTCGATAGACGACTGGTCGTATAATTTGGTTCCGATTGGGGTAGTAGTGGTCAGGCGTAATGAGTTACCTTCGGCAACACTCATAACACTGGCGCTTGCGCCTAGATCGACAACCAGCCGAGCGATTTGATCGTTACTGGTGACGGCCGATCTGACGGCAGCGCCGGGTTTGACATCAATACCGCCCAGGCTCAAACCGGTGGCTTTACATAAATCAACCACTGATTCGACCAGGCTTTTTTTAGCCGCCACGGCGAAGACAGTCAAAGCTTGAGCGGCAATGGCCGGTGGCCGAGTAGCAACTTTTGAACTAACCGGACCATCACTTCTCAATTTAGTCGCATCAGGTTCGGGTTGTGGTTTTTGTCCGGGTCTACAGCTGCCATCGGCAATCTCGTAATCTATATAGTAGTCCTCGACGTTGATCGACAGTTTTTCGGCTATTTCGAAAGGCAGGGCTTGTTCCAGCTCTTTTTTAGCCAGTGGCTCCATGGCAAAGGTACCAGAAAATATGACTGATTCGGGTAGAGCTACCATTACATGTTTGGCGTCGATGGCCGATGGCTTGGCGCTTCGTAGCGTTTGAGTCAGGATTTGACTTATCTCGTCTCTGTATCTTAACTGGTTGGCCATCCAGGAATTGGCCGGAAGCGGTGAGGTGTTCATGCCCTCGAGTCGAAAACCCTTGCCGGTTTGCTGTAAACCAACCACCTTGAGCGACTCAAATCCAATATCAATACCGGCGATCAAATTTGCCAAAACCCCTCCATCCTTTCACATTAGCGTCTATCGGCCAGGAGTTCAAAGTTAGAAGGTTTGAACCAATCCGTAAATTGGCCCGAGAACAGCCGCGACCACAAAGCCAACGCCGATACCCATAACAATCAGCATAATCGGCTCAATTAATGTCGAAAGGTTTTTGGAGATTTGATCAACCTCTTTGTCGTAAAATTCGGCAATTTCCAGTAGCACTCTTTCCAAATCACCGGTCTCCTCACCCAAGCTAGCTAGCTGACCGACCATGGGCGGGAAGAGCGGTTCTTTGGCAATGGCAACCGACACAGCTTTGCCACTTTCTACTTCTTTCTCAATCCGGACAAAGGCCTGATCAAAGTGAACGTTGCTGATAGTCTTTTTAACTATCTGAATTGATTTCAGTACCGGCAGACTGGCCTTGGTTAACAAGGCTAAGGTTCGGGAAAAACGAGCCATATAGACTTTCTGGGTTAGGCTACCAAAAACCGGTAAGCGAAGTTTCAAGCGGTCGTAAACCGCTCGGCCAGTTGGCCGACTAAACCAGAGTCTTAAGGCGTAGAAAATGCCGATTAAGCCGATCAGCAGGAAAATACCGTCATGGCGGACAAGATTGCTGGTTCCCAGCAACATCCTGGTTAGAAATGGCAACTGATGGCCGGATTCTGCGAAGATAGTGCTCAAGCTTGGCAGAACAAAAACAATGACAATAATTACCACGGCAATCAGGGCCACCATAATAACCGCCGGATAAATCATCGCTCCCTTGATTTTGCTTATCAACTCGGCGTCTTTTTCTTGTTGAACGGACAGATCGAGCAAAACATCGGCCAGTTGACCGGATTCTTCACCAGCCTTGACAACACTGACGTAAACATCGGGAAAAATCTGGGGGTACTTGGTCATAGCTAGAGACAGTGTCTGACCGCCCCTTATCTCTCGAATCAGGTTGCCAATAATCTCCTTAAAATAACTGTGCCCCGTTTGTCGCTGAAGGGCTTCCAGGGCCTTAATGACCGGCAGACCAGCCCGAAGCATAACAGATAGTTGCTTGGTAAAAATTATTTTTTCTTTGAGCGGGACTTTTTTACGACTAAAAAATGACAAATTTGATTTCCTTGATTCAATGGACTCAATCTTCAGAAGAATAAAGCCCTGGGCCTTGACGCGTTTGATCGCTTCGCTCAAGGATTCCGCCTCGACTTGGCCCTTCTGGGGCTTAACCTGTCCGGGTTGACGGGCCAGGTAACTAAAGAACATTAGTCCTTGGTTACTCGCCAAACTTCCTCAATTGAGGTCAGACCGTCGAGCGCTTTGAGAATGCCGTCCTGTTTCATCGAGATAAAGCCTTGCTTACGAGCCTGTTCAAGTATCTGTGAGGCTGAAGCGCGCTTCAGCGTCAGCTGTTTGATCGGCTCGGTTACATCCAGAACCTCGAATATGCCGATCCGTCCGCGGTAGCCGGTGTTATTACAAGCTTGGCAACCCTTGGCGGCGTAAAAACTACTTTTTTGCTTGGCCAGGGTTTTTTCTTCGGCCGGTAGCGTCTCTATCTCTTGGTTAATTTCCTCAAGTTGGTCGGGCTTAACTGTTGCCGGTGAGCGACATTTGTCGCAGAGTTTTCTGCACAACCGCTGGCCGACAATGGCGTTAGTCGAAGAAATGATCAGGAACGGTTCGATTCCCATATCTAGCAGTCGAGGCAGGGCCCCGGCCGCGTCGTTGGTGTGCAAGGAACTTAAGACGATATGGCCAGTCAGGGCGGCGTTGATGGCAATATCAGCCGTTTCTCGATCACGGATTTCCCCAACCATGACCACGTTTGGATCCTGACGAAGGATTGAGCGTAAGCCATTGGCAAAGGTAAAGCCGATTTTGGCGTTGACTTGGCTTTGGTTGACCCCGGGCATTCGATACTCAACCGGGTCTTCCATGGTGATTATATTGATTGAGATATCTTTAATTCGAGCGATAATTGCGTACAAAGTGGTGGATTTACCCGAGCCAGTCGGACCGGTGATAAGGCTCATACCGTGGGATTTGGTGATGTTGTCTTCTAGAACCCGAAACGAACGGCCCCGCAGTCCCAGCTGTTCCAAGGTTAGAACCCCAGTCGAGTGATCCAAAACCCGAGCCACAACCTTTTCGCCGCTGACAGTTGGCAGGGTCGAGATACGGAAATCAACTTTGTTACCGTCCAGAAGAATTTGGATTCGTCCGTCTTGGGGTAGACGAGTTTCGTCAATTTTTAGGTTGGCCAATATCTTAACCCGGGAAATTACGGCCGATTGGATTTCCTTGGGCAAAGCCAAGACTTTCCGGAGCACGCCATCAACCCGGAACCGGACATCAACCTCTTCTTCGGAAGGCTCGATATGGACATCAGAAGCCTTTTCCCTGACTGCCCTCTTCAGGAGCGAGCCAATAACCTTAGCGGCTGGGGAATCTTCATCAAGACTAGATGCCTCATCAGGATTCTGCTCTTTGGTGGCGTTTTCAACGGTTTTCTCCTCCTTTTTAACCAGGCCTTCCAACTCGGCTTGAAGTCCGGAATACTGGTCTAGAATGGAATTAAGATCGTCTTGGGTGGTAATAAACGGTTGAATAATCTTGCCGGAGAATTTCCTGATGGTGTTAAATGCCTCCTCATTCTCTGGGTCGGTCATAGCCACCGATAAGACATTGTTCTTAATCTCAAACGGTACCATTTGGTACTTTCTGGCCAAATTCTCTGGCACCAGACTTAGTATTTCCTTAGTAACTTTCTTGCCGACTAGCTCGGCGTAACCGATATCAGACTGGCGGGTGTGCAAGTCGGTCGAGTTAATTTCTTTTGTTTCCTCGACCGGCATCGGGCTAGTTTGAACCTGGTTTGGTGAGCTAGCCTCGAAGTTATTTAGCATAAAATCGGCATTAACTGTAGCCGGCAAGTTAACGGTTTGTTTATGGCCGTTAATAATGGTGGCGAACTGACGCTCGGGCAGATGGGTTAACTTGAACGTTCCAAGCTTGGGTAGCTCGACCGATTGGCCGCCCTGGAGAGCTTCGGCGATGCTCTTGGTAACGCCACCCAAATAAGCCCTGACCTTAAACGGCTCTAGATTAGTTTTCTGACTCAAAACTTTGATAACGTCGTTGGTAACTGCCAGTCTTCCCTCCTTACTAATCTTATCAATAACAAGCTCGAAATACTAAATTCTAAGTCCTAAATTCTAAACAAATTCCAAACCCAAATTTTTCAAATACAAACTTTTTTGAGTTTGCCCTTCGACCATTCGGATTGCCCATGGTCGTCTCGAGCGAAGTCGAGAGACGACTTTGCTCTGGGTAATCCCAGTGGAATCGAAGCTTGGAATTTAGAGTTTAGGACTTTGCTTCCAGGTTATTGATGACAACTTGACTAAGTTCTGGCAGTATCGAGACACGATGTCGTCAACTTTTTATCGTCATTATCGGCCAGATAAATTTGACGATGTCCTTGGGCAAGATCACATCAGCCAAGTTCTCAAAACCGCTGTAACCAAGAAACTAATTGACCATGCTTATCTTTTTTCTGGCCCACGAGGCACTGGTAAGACAACAGTGGCTCGACTGTTAGCTCGAGCCATTAACTGCCAGAATCTGGATAATGGCAACCCCTGTAACAAATGCGCTATGTGTCTGGAAATAAAGCAGAACGCCGCTACCGATATTCTAGAAATTGACGCCGCTTCCAACCGCGGTATAGACGAGATTCGTGAGCTTCGAGATAAAATTGGCTACGCTCCAACTCGGGCTACTTATAAAGTTTACATTATTGACGAGGTCCATATGCTGACCAAGGAAGCCTTTAACGCCCTCTTGAAAACGTTAGAAGAACCACCGGCCCACGCCATTTTTATTCTGGCTACGACCGAATTGCATAAAGTTCCCCAAACTATTATCTCTCGGGCCCAGCGTTATCAATTCCACCGAGCCAACCATCAGCAATTAGAGAAATTGTTGAGCGAAGTGGCGACCAAAGAGGGGATTAAGGTTAATTCTGAAGCAGTTAAGGTTTTAGTCGAACGAGCCGACGGCTCTTATCGCGACGGCCTAACCCTGTTGGGCAACCTCAAAGGCCAGACCAAGCTTATGGACGCTGAATCCGTTCGCCAGTTAGTCGGCCTACCGCCAAGTCAAACAGTGGAAGCCTTGCTTTCGGCCATTGTTGAAGGACAACCAAGCTTTGCCCAAAAAATATTAAACGAATCAATTAATGATGGCCAAGACGTGGCCTTGCTAGTTAAGGCTATGGCCGACCATTGCAAGGAACAAATTTTTGCCAGTCTCGAACTCAAGCCAACCGACCAGACGGTCATAATTCTTGAGGAGCTACTGTCGGTTTTGGCTCAATCTCGATTCTCCACTGATCCAACCGCTTTGCTGATTGCCCGAATTTTTCAGCTTTGCTTTAGAAATCAGAACTCCGCGCCCCAAGTTATGGTTAAACCCGTTGTAGATATTCAAAAAGCCGAAATCAGTAGTCAACCGCCAGCGGTTGATTCGGTTTCCGCTGGTCCTCCAATTGAGACAGATAGTTTTTGGAGTCAGTTTCTGGAGCAAATTAAGGCCCAAAACCACGCTCTCTACGCGGTCATTCGCTCGGCGGCGCTAGAAAACATTACTAATGATAAGTTAATTATCGCTGTTAAGTTTCGTTTTTACGCTGAACGTTTGGCCGAGACTAGAAATCGCCAAATCGTTGAGTCAACCGCCAGCAATGTCACCGGTCGTCAGATTCGATTAGAGACAATCGTCAAAACCGACCTTGAATTAGCCAAAAGTAAAGACGATGATCTTCTTGCCACCGTTGTTGATGTTTTTGAGTTGGAGGAAGTTGCCTAATGGCCGAATCAGTAATAACAAATTTGCCGCCGCAAAACCTTGAAGCCGAAGGGGCGGTTTTGGGGGCTCTTTTGGTTAATAAGGAAGCGATGGATAAAGTCGCCGATATTTTAGTTCATCAAGATTTTTACCAGGAAAGCCACCAAACTATTTATCGAGCTATCTTGCGCTTATTTGAAAAACGCTCACCAATTGACTTGGTGACGTTAACCAACGAACTGGATTCGCTCAAAGAGTTAGATGCTGTTGGCGGAGCGGCCAAACTGGCCGAGTTGGTCAACACCGTGCCAACCGCCATTCACGTTGAGCATTACGCCCAGATTGTTAAGCATAAATCGGTCTTACGGCGAATTTTAGCCGCCGGTCAGCAGATTGCTAGGCTGGGCATGGCCGAGGATAAAGAGATCCAAGAAATTTTGGACGAGTCAGAATCGGCTTTGTTCGGTGTTAGTCGGCAGTTACTTAAGGATAATTTTCAACCGATTAGCGATATTTTAGCCAGCTCGTTCGATCGAATCGACCGGCTTCACCGGGAAAAAGGTTTGCTTCGGGGCGTGCCGACCGGTTTCAAAGATTTAGACAATAAACTTTCGGGCTTACAGCCTTCAGACTTGGTTATTCTAGCCGCTCGGCCAAGTATGGGAAAGTGTGTTTCTGGGGATACCGAAATCCTTGATCCCAAGACCGGTCAAATCAAAACGATTAGAAATTTGGTGAATGAGGGTTCGGGCCAGGTAGTGACCTTGACCGATGACTGGCAATTTGACTCTGTCCAGCCAGACCGGTTTGTCTCCGATGGCATTAAGCCTACCTTCAAAGTTGTAACAGCCTTGGGTCGGCAGGTTGAAGCCACCCTGCCGCACCCATTCTTAACAGTTAGGGGTTGGAAGCAGCTGGCCGAGCTAGCTATCGGTGAGCGAATTGCCGTGCCCAAACGCCTGCCTTACTTTGGTCAAACTGATTGGCTAGCCGAAAAAATTAAATTACTTGCCTACTATATTGCCGAGGGAGGCCTAACTCAAAATACGCCTAGATTTACTAGTCAGCATCCCAAAATTACAGCCGATTTTATTAATAGTATTCAAAAATTTGCTCCACTGGTTAGTGTCAGAAAAATCGATGATGACCAAAGAACACCTAGCTATGTCGCTCGGGTCAGTCGTTTGGAATATCGGCAAGAGCGGCTGAACTGGACTGCCAATTTTGCTCGTTATCAGGCCAGCAATACTAAGGTTGTCTACCGACATATACGGGCGTTAGGGCTGTCAGCCAGTAATGTCTGCCAATGGCAGAACGGATCAGCCCAACCATCCAAACAGGTTTACCTACAACTAAAAACTCGTCTACCGGATTTGCCCGTACCAACCTGTTTTTACCGGCATAATCCAATTACCGATCTTCTCAAAGAACATGGCTTATGGGGGAAAAGCGCCAGTCAAAAAGTCATTCCCCAAGAGGTTTTTGGCCTAACAAAATCGAAACTGGCTCTATTTTTGAACCGTCTTTTTAGCTGTGATGGATCGGCTTACGTTGCTAACTGCGGTGGTAAAGATTTCCCGGTCATTTCTTATGCCAGTTCATCGCTCCGACTGATTCATCAAGTCCAACATCTCCTGACTCGTTTTGGCGTATTAGCCTTAGTCCGGAGAAAAAATGTCAAATATCGGGGTGGTCATCGCACTGCCTATGAGCTGGAAATTCACGGCAAAGAAGATCTTCTGGTTTTTATCAAAGAAATTAGCATCTTTGGCAAGGAGGAGGCACTGGCTAAGGTTAAAAAAGCAGTTATGACAACTAAAAAAGGCTATACCAAAGATACCCTGCCCATAGAAATTTGGGCAAAAATTGTTGCCGCTAAAGGTGAGCGATCGTGGCGCTCCATTCATAGACAGTTGGGACTGCCGGAAGGAACGAATCTACACGCCTTCCGTCGATCCCCAAGAAGAGAAACTGTTCTGAAAATAGCGGCTGCTCTGGGTAATGAGGAATTAAAACAGATAGCCAGCGGTCAGATTTATTGGGATAGAATTGTGGCTATCATTCCGACCGGCATGAAAGAAGTTTTTGACCTTACAATTGCCCAAACGCATAATTTTGTGGCCAATGACATAGTCGTTCATAACACTACGCTCGCCCTAAATATCGCCCTCAACGCCGCCGTCAAAGGCCAAGTGCCGGTGGCTTTTTTCTCCATGGAACAGAGTAAGGAACAGATTGTTGATCGACTGATCTGCGCCCAAGCCATGGTTGATGGCTGGAAATTGCGCACCGGCAATTTAAGCGAAGATGATTTTCCGGCCATCGGTATGGCCATGGGTACCTTGGCCGAGGCCCAGCTCTACATTGATGACTCGCCGATGATGACGCCGATCGAAATTCGAACTAAGGCTAGAAGGCTTCGGGCAGAAAAAGAATTGGGCCTAATTATTGTTGATTACCTCCAGTTACTGGAATCAAACCGAGGTGGTAGCCGAGAGAATAATCGAGTTCAGGAAGTTTCGGACATCTCTCGCTCGCTCAAGGCCTTGGCTCGCGAACTCAATGTGCCAGTCGTTGCTCTTTCTCAACTGTCTCGGGCGGTTGAAGGCCGAGAGCGCAAAATCCCCCAATTATCCGACTTACGTGAATCCGGCTGTCTGACTGGCGACACCGAAATCGTCCGGGCCGATACTGGCGAAGTTGTGACTATCAAAGAGCTAGCTAATCGGCCTGAACAAACACCATTACCGGTATTCTCGCTTGACCAAGATAATCGACTTGTCGCCCAAACTATGACCAAAGCTTTCTATAGTGGTCGAAAAATGACTTACCAACTTACCACCCAATCCGGTCGGACAATCAAAGCTTCGGCTAATCATCCATTTCGTAAAATCAACGGTTGGCACCGATTGGATCAACTTACGGTAGGCGATCATTTGGCTTTACCAAGATTACTCAATGTCAATTCAGACCGTTCAAAGTTAAAGCAAGACGAGTTGATCTTATTGGCTCATCTCTTGGGTGACGGTTGCGTCCTGCCTCGTCAGCCAATTCACTACACCAGTGCTGACCCGGCAAATTTAGAAGTTGTCGGTCAAGCGGCCGTTAAATTGTTCGGCATCCAGCCCTGCCTAGTCCGTCAGAAAAACTGGTGGCATCTTTATCTGCCAAGTCCGTATCGTTTGGCTCGTGGGCGTCATCACCCCATTGTTAATTGGTTTAAAGATTTGGGTATTGATTCGGTGCGAAGTTATCAAAAGGTCATTCCCGGTGTGATGTCTTCAAGTGGCTCTTCGGGTATAGCTCTATTTCTTCACCATCTCTGGGCAACTGATGGTAATATTTCCTGGAAGTTTTTGCCCAATCGGCAGAAAGCCGGAGCTATTTATTATGCTTCTTCCAGCCGAAAACTGGCTGGTTCGGTTCAACATTTGCTCTTACGATTAGGGATTAATAGCACACTCCGAGTTGTTCCTCAAAGAAAGGGAAGAACGAATTACCATGTCCAAATTCAGGGTCGAGACCAGCAACTACTTTTCCTGGAACTGGTGGGTTGCTATGGCCAGCGGGGCCAGATAATTCACGATCTTAAACAAGCGCTCAAAAAAATTAATAGTAATCCCAATAACGATATTATTCCTCAAGAGGCTTGGAAGGAGATAGTCGAGCCAGCCAAAATTTCAGCCGGACAAAGCTGGCGAAGTTTAAGCGCTAGTGCCGGCTGGCAGTACTCTGGTAGCTCTCTTTTCCAGTCAGGAATTGGTCGAGAGCGTATGAGACATCTAGCAGATGTTCTAGGCAACTCAAGCTTAATGTCCATGGCTGAATCTGATATTTACTGGGATAAAATCGTGGCGATAACACCAATTGGCATTGCAGATGTCTATGATGCCACCGTGCCGGAAACGCATAATTTTGTGGCTAATGACATTATTGTCCATAACTCAATCGAGCAGGACGCGGACGTTGTCATATTCTTGTACCGCGAAGATTATTACGATAAAGACACCGAGCGCAAAGGTATTACCGATCTGTTAATTCGTAAACACCGCAACGGGCCGATCGGCGAAGTTGAGCTACTTTTCAAGGCCGAACAAGCCAGATTCTACGATATTGAACGACGGGTTAAAACTAACGCCTAATAAATGACCGAACCGACTCTGACTGACCAAGCTATTTTTGCCGATCTGAATTCAGCTCAAATTGAAGCGGTTAAAGCCACCGAGGGCCCGGTTCTAATTTTGGCTGGAGCAGGAAGCGGTAAAACCAAATGCCTGACCCATCGCTTGGCCTATCTGGTTGGCCAGAAAAAAGCCGAACTAGATCAGATTCTCTGCATCACCTTTACCAACAAAGCCGCCCAGGAGTTAGCAGGGAGAATTATGCGCCTAGTCGGCCTACCACTGACTGATTGGCAGAGAAATCCCAATTTGGTTATGCGTCGAAACCTACCCTGGGTTGGCACGTTTCACTCCATTTGTGTTCGGATCTTACGTCAGCAGCACGAGCAGCTAGGTTTGCCTAAATCCTTTGCCATTTTTGATTCCGACGACACTCGCTCGTTAATCCGAACT
>JBGOUP010000002.1:0-38605 GCA_041477655.1 Patescibacteria group bacterium | reverse complement strand
ATTATTCATAGCCATGACTCGAGCGGCTTTAGTCAACAGAGGTTTTGGCTCAACCAATGTTTGGCCGGCGTGATGGTTAAACGACCGAACAATCTCTCGAGTTAGTTCCAAATGCTGAACTTGATCGTCACCAACCGGCACCACCTCGGCGTCGTAGATAACCACATCGGCCGACATCAAAATTGGGTAAGTGAATAATCCAGCGTTCTCGCCTTGCTGGCTGGTTTTCTCTTTGAACTGGGTCATTCGTGATAGTGCCCCGACGGTAGTGAAATTGCTCAAAATCCAAGATAGTTCAGTGTGCTCGGGCACATCTGATTGTAAAAACAAGGTGCAGGCTTTGGGGTCGAGTCCAAGAGCAATCAGCATTGCCGCCACCTGCAAGGTTTGTTCTTTTAGCTCTTCAGGTTTGGGTCGAGTCGTTAGGGCATGATAATCGGCCACAAAAAAGAAACAGTCGTAATCATCTTGAAGCTCGACCCATTGCTTGATGGCTCCCAAATAATTCCCGATATGCAACTGGCCGGTGGGTTTAATGCCCGAAACTAATCGCTTGCTCATTCTTGGGTTATTTTAGCCTAATTTGAAGGGCCTGTCCGGAAAGTTCCGGCCAGGCCCTTGACCACCATCCCCTGGGCTCTGAATGCTAATAATGCTTGAATGGCCCCATCTTAAAGTTCTGGACGCCTGATCTTAGGCGATCCAGAAACCCGAAGAAGCTCTTGGTTTGTCTCGGGCCAACTGATTGACAGTCGGACGCCAGCTTATCGAGGGTCTTGAGTCGCCGTCGTAGTCGGCCATTGATCTTCTGGCACAACTGGCTCATCGTAACGCCCGCCCTGCCCTGCTCCCTAACATCAGGCAAGCCAAAAACATCATTGATCATTCGGTAGAATTCGAAGTCAGCTTTTCCGTGAGTCGCATTGGCTGATGTGCACATAAACCCAACCAGAAATCCCCGGACTTCGCCCAGACGTTGGCTAAGCTTTATTTGATCCCCGTCGGATTTGTGGATCTTGGCATAGACGATGCCGTCAGCAATATTCCCATACTCACTCCGCTCATTTGACGTCTCGATCAATTCTTTCTTTCTTGGCCCGACCATCTCCACGGCCATAATCGGCCCCCTTTCTTGCGAGGTGCGTTGGTTTCAATCTAACACTAACGCCGACATTAGCAAGACATTCTTGACAAATGTAAAGTTCGCTTTACAATGAACCCGTAAGATAAAAACTAATTACGGAGATTTTTTATGAAGATCAAACCGCTTGCCGACCGTTTAGTTGTTAAGCCCCTCGATAGCGAGCAATCGTCCAAGTCGGGCATTATCATTCCCGACACTGCCAAAGAAAAACCCCAAGAGGGCGAAGTTGTGGCCGTTGGCCCAGGCCGTTTTGATAAAGACGGTAACCGCGTTGCCATGGAAGTAAGTGTTGGCGATAAAGTCATCTTCTCCAAGTACGGCGGAGACGAATTCAAGATTGACGATATCGAATACAAGATTTTAAGAGAAGATGACGTACTCGGTGTTCTCACCGAGTAAGCACCAAGCACAAATTTCGAATCACCAAACAAATTTAAGTATGAAAATTCAAAATAATATAACAAATTTCGGATTTCGAGTTTCGAATTTGGAAGATTGGAATTTAGAACTTGTTTCGAGTTTCGGGCTTAGAATTTCGCATTTACTTCGACAACCATACTTAACTATCAATAAATAAAGGAGAAGTCATTATGTCTAAAGATATTAAATTTTCCGAAAACGCCCGCGACAAAATTAAAACTGGTGTCAATAAGTTAGCCGATACCGTTAAAGTCACGTTGGGTCCCAAGGGCCGCAACGTCCTTTTGGACAAAGGCTTTGGCTCGCCAACTATCACTAATGATGGCGTTACTATCGCCAAAGAAATTGAGCTGGAAGACAAGTTCGAAAATATGGGGGCGCAACTGGTTAAAGACGTTGCCTCCAAAACCAACGACGCTGCTGGTGATGGCACCACTACCGCGACGTTGTTGGCTCAAGCCATGATTAACGAAGGTCTGAAAAACGTGGCCGCTGGCGCCTCAACCATGAGCGTCCGCCACGGTATCGAAAAAGCTACCGAAGCCGTGGTTGAGCATTTGCGCAAAAACGCCAAACAAATTTCTAACAAAGAAGAGAAGGCGCAAGTGGCTTCAATCTCGGCTAACGACCCAGCCATCGGTAATTTGATTGCCGAAGTTTTCGACAAAGTTGGTAACGACGGCGTTACTTCGGTTGAAGAAGCCCAGACCCTGGGTGTTGAGTACGAACTAACCGAAGGCATGCAGTTTGATCAGGGCTATGTCTCGGCCTACATGGTCACCGACTCGGCCCGGATGGAAGCCAAGCTAGAAAATCCTCACATTCTGCTAACAGACAAAAAGATCTCCTCAATCCAAGAAATTCTGCCCTTGCTTGAGCAACTAGCTCAAACTAGTAAAAAAGAGCTGGTCATTATTGCTGAAGACGTTGAGGGCGAGGCCCTAGCAACTTTGGTCGTTAACAAACTGCGTGGTATCTTAAATGTTCTTGCCGTTAAAGCTCCTGGCTTTGGCGATCGCCGCAAAGAAATGCTCCAAGATATCGCTATTCTCACTGGTGGTCAGGTTATTAGTGAGGAAACCGGCATGAAATTGGATGCCGCTACCATTGATATGCTTGGTCAGGCTCGCCGCATCGTTGCCGATAAAGACAACACCACTATTGTTGATGGTAAGGGTTCGGAATCCGAAATTAAAGATCGGGTTGAGCAAATCAAAGTCCAAATCGAAAAAACCACCTCCGATTACGACAAAGACAAGCTCAAAGAACGTTTGGGCAAGCTTTCTGGTGGGGTGGCTGTTATTAAAGTTGGCGCCGCCAGCGAGGTTGAGCAGAAAGAAACCCAACATCGGGTTGAGGACGCCGTTGAAGCCACTCGGGCCGCTATTGAAGAAGGTGTTGTTTCTGGTGGTGGTACCGCTCTAGTTGAAGCCATTGAGGCTATCGATGAACTAAACTTGGAAAATGACGAAGCCGTTGGTGCCAGTATTGTGGCTTCGGCCCTGGAAGCTCCGGCCTGGCAGATTGCCGAAAACGCCGGCATGAAAGGCGACGTTGTGGTTAACGATATTCTGGAAGCCGACAAAGGCACTGGCTACGATGCCAAGAACGATGAGATGGTTAATATGATTGAGAAGGGCATTATTGATCCGCTCAAAGTTACTCGCTCGGCTCTGCAAAATGCCGCCTCGGTGGCCGCAATGATTTTAACCACCGAAGCCGCTATCACCGATTTGCCAGACAAAAAAGACATGCCAATGCCTGGTGGCGGAATGCCAGACATGAGTGGCATGGGGATGTAAATTTCGCATCCGCGAAAAAGATAAGGGCCTACCGGCCCTTTTTCTTTTGCAGAAGGTAGGGGGATCTACTGCCCTTCGATTGTACTCAGGGTGGTGAGCTGGTTGAATCCACGAAGCGGTCCCCCTACCTTCTGCACTCCCACCCCCTAGCACGCTCAGGCAAACAAACTTCGTAGGCATTGCGGCAAGTTTATAAGGAGTATATGTTTTTGCTATGAACGGATCCTTTGAAGAAAAATTAAAAGAGATAAATGAAACTTCCGCAAGAAAGCTTGCTGAAATAAGCAACAAGTTTACGGGAGATATGGAAAAACAGAATCTTGAACTCAAAGAAAAATTCAAGAAACTCGATGACGACCTTGAAGGTGCTCGTACGCTGTCTCGAGATACCCTGCATAAACTTATTTTGCTAGCAACGTCGATAGTAGGATTTTCAATTACTGTCGTCTCAACAAATCTGTTTAATCAAAGGGCAAATTTTGGTGAGTTAAAGCTGTCTTGGTATATTTTTCTCTTGGCAATAATTACCGCCTATATCTCACTATTTCTTGAATCAAGGGTAAAATACGCATTATCTTGGAGAGCATTTCAGGTAATGCAATTTAATAAAAAGTATTTTTCTTTCCAAGATTGGGTCAAAGTGTTCGCTGTAATTATCTATTCAATTATTCTTTCCCCCAGAAACTTAGTTTTCTGTAGAATGTATAGTTCCGAAGATAAAAAAACTTATTTTGCCAACTTAAATGGTAAAACAGTAGGTTGGTTAGCCGAAACTTACAAACTGGTCTTGCTTATCGAAACTATAACTGCGGTAATTTTCATATATGGGTTGTACTTATTTATTAAAAGCTTTGCTTAGTTTATGAAGCAGTGCCTATGAAAGTTTTGGGCCAGGAAATAATCCCAGCCCAAACAAGATATTAGACAACAATGCGCCTTATGGTCGTGCATAGTAGCCCGAAAGCAGTAACTGATTGCTGCCTTGGCCATAGGTAATTAGATAACTACCAGTTTGGAGTACTACGCCAAGCCCAGAGTTGTGAAAACGCCCCTCCCATAATGGCGTGGAAGAACCACCAAAACTCATGTCGTTTCTCTCCCATTTCTGCCACTGCCCGCCAACGTTGTGGTAAATATCGCCATAGGCAAAGCTTCCGGAGTAACCATCAAGGTGGCTGGTTGTTAGGACCGGCAATCTGCCGTTAGAGTCAGTGGAAACCTGAAAAACGTAACCATGAATTGTACCCGTGTCGAGATAGGAACTCGCTGAGGCCGAGAAGCTCCAAAGATCTGACTGATGAGGGAATCCCTGGCCGTACAACGGTATGGCCTGAGCCATAGCCGGTTTGCCGAGCAAGATTCCCAACGAGAACGCCGCAAGAACAAGCGAGCCAACGAACATGTAAAGTGCTTTGTTATTCGACACGATAGAACCTCCTAAGTTTGTCGAAGATGGCTAAATTCTACTTTATTTTCTGCACTAAATCAATGGCTCCAGTACCTAGGATTAAAGACGATTGATTTTCGTCAGAAATTAGATTATAATTCAAACTCGTTCCGAAGGAGGGAAGTGAACTTTGAAAAAATTGTTGCCCCTGGCAATTCTGACGCTCTTGGCAGTGGTTGGCCTGGTGTCATATCGGGTCAATTGGCTAAGCAACCAGCCAGCTGAGGTTTTTGCCAACAAGGCCGTTCCCGATGGCTTCGATAGATTGAAATTTGAGCCCGGCGTAGTTGTGTATCACAGACTCGGTCAACCGGGTTACGTGGTTGGCGAGAAGGTGGCAATCCGAACTGATTCCCCCATGTCAGTAACCCCCACCCGGGATGGTCCAATGCCAAAACTACTTATCCATTCCCCTGGGCAGGCAGTGATATTAACTAAGGGTCAGTACACGGTCTTTTTTCTTGACCCCAACGTCAGAGGCGAGATTACCGCTTCGGCGATCGTAGATAAGATAAGTTGGGCTGAACTTCAAGCTCGCTTGAGTGACGAACGCATGGCGAAGCTCGACCACAGCAACGGTCACTAATTCCAACGGCCCGGAAGCCTCAAAACTTCCGAGCTGTTTTTTTATACAAAATTAGACTCTTTAGTAATTCCCACTTGACAATCAAATTATCCTGTATATACTTGTATATATTATGGATATAACCCAAACGCTTAAAAAATGGGGCAACGGCCAGGGTGTTCGTTTGCCCAAAAAAGTAATGAGAGCGGCTAAAATTGAGCTCGACGCCGAATTAAAGGTTAGCTTAAAGGGCCGTTCGATTGTGCTCACGCCTGTTGGTGAGAGTAATAATCTAACGGCCATGCTCTCTGGCGTGACGCCAAGAGACATTGGCGGTGAGCAGAACTGGGGAGTGGATGTCGGCGCCGAAGCCCACCACTAAATACTCGCCAGATCAGGGCGACATAATTTGGCTAATGCTCGATCCCAGAACTGGCCACGAACAGTCTGGTCGTCGGCCGGCCATTGTTCTTTCGCCAAAGTTGTTAGCCGAACGGACAGGTTTGGCCATAATTTGTCCGATCACCACTAAAGTTAGAGGTCTGTCTTTTGAGATAGTACTAAAGAAAACTAAGACGAAGGGCGTGATCTTGCCCATTCATTTGCGTAGCGTGGATGTGTTTGCTCGCCAGGCCAAATATATCGAGAAAGTTTCACCACAATTGTTAGCCACCGTTATCGAACGAGTCCGGGCACTGCTGGGTCGTTGATTTGGCTTGACAACTAATGTACGTTAATGTACATTTCGGATAATGAAACAGAAAAAGATCTCCACCACTCAAGCTCGGCAACATATTTCTAAAATTATTGACGAGGTGGAAGCGGGTAAAGCCATCTACAGCATTACTCGTAATAACCAAGTGGTGGCCAAATTAGTCAACCCGGAACTGGTTGACGAAATGCACATTGATCCTAATTTCGCCAACGAGCTTAAGCAGGTTTTTGAAGATTTTGGCCCCGCACTCAAAGAAATATCTAAACGCTAATTGGACCGATGCGCTACGTCAGTCTCAAGGAAGTGTTGCTGGCTCATCAGCAGACAGTCAGAGTTTTTGGTGGTAGCGATGGTCTTCGTGATCAAACCTTAGTCGAATCGGCTCTGGCTCGGCCACGGGCGGCCTTTGGTGATTACCAAGCCTATCCAGACGTATCGTCCAAAGCAGCGATATTGCTGGAGGGATTAATCAAAAACCATGGTTTTGTTGACGGCAACAAACGGACAGCTGTTATAGTGATGATTATTTTTCTTGGTCGAAATGGCCACCGGGTTACTGCTAGCAAAAAACTGTTAGTTGATTTAGCCGTGGGGGTGGCGAGTAATAAACTCGATTTTGATCAGATTCTGGCTTGGCTAAAAAAACATACGAAGAAAATTAAGTAAACAAAATGGCGGGGTGGAAGGTTCCACACCGCCGTTGGACGAATTTAGACAAAATACACCCAGTGGTGTAAATCAAAAATCAATTTGTCAAGGTGTTTTCTGGCTGGGGGTGTCATGTCTCGTTCATGGTTTTGGCGGTAAGATTTCAACCTATCGAGCCTTATGTAGATGTCGAGTGTTGACTGTCTGATGGCCTCGATCTTGACCCGGACATCGCCGATCCCTAGTCTCATATTCATAGTTGCCAAGCCCCAGTGCGGGCGTTGCTCGGGATACGAGGGCTGCAACGTAAATCGCGGTAAGAAACGCGGGTAAAGACGTGGCGGATTTTGGCAATGTCCTCGGTGGTGCCAAAGACAGTGACGAAGCCTGTGATCGGACCTCTCTCGGTCTGCTTGGGGCCGTAGACTTCCACCGCATCAAAGCCATCCGGCAGTTGGCCAATCTCTTGATCATCGGCACAGCGGCAGAAAGACCGCTTGGCTACGTTGTAGTATATGGCTGGGACTGATGATTGGCCCGATGGCTCGTGTATCGCTCTAGTAATCATCTCGAGTTCACCGATCGGCCCTCCTTTTAATGTCCTAGTTAGCCATTCGGCATTCAAATTGTTGGGTACATTCATCTTCCACCTCCTAGTGTGCTGGATGTATTTTAGGGCAAAAGGCCCGAAAATTAAAGGCCCATCGAAACAAAATGGCGGAGTGGAAAAATCCACCCCGCCAATAGCGTGTTTGCGATATTTACGGAAACTCAACGATGGCGCCGAGCGTGTACGCTCCTCCTGGTAAATCAAACCAGTGAAAGCTGACGTTGCTACCAGCCATCAGATGCTTCCCTTGCCCAATCTTGTGCTGGATGTTGATAAAGCGATCTGGGCAGCGAGTGGTATCAATAATCACTAAACCGCACTCGTCCATCAGCCAGCGAACGGCCATTTCGTGGAGTCCGCATGGCCAGGTGGTTATGCTACCGCGACTCACCTCAAAGTGGCCTGCAATTATCTCGTCACAGTCATTGAAGATTCGGGCAGTTTTCAATCCCCAAACCCACCACTCATCGTCTCTGGCTATTTCAGGGAAGCCAAAAAGTACGGCCCGATAGCTCTGGGTATTGAGTTTGTCTGGGTTAAACACTTCTTGCAGATATAGCCGCCAGAAGAGATCGGCTGACATTGATATGGAAAGTTGCTTCCCCACTTTTTCCTCCCGTCGAAAGTTTGGATATGGGGATTATAAGACTAGGTATTGAGAATATCAAGCTCCTGGAAGCGGAAAATCAATCGAGATATCAAAGACCGGCGCCAAGGGCGCCGGTCTGGCAGAGATTATTTAGCCATCTTTTGCCGGCTGACTTCGCGGCGGAGGTCGTCAATGCTGGCCTCCAGATACCGCTTACTGCCCCTACTCAATCGCTTAGATTCTTCGGTCTGTATATCGATCAGACGATCTAATTGGATTTCGGCAGGGTCGCCAGACTCCGTCACTTGCCGGACAAATGCCCGGGCTGTATGGAGATCGAATATGCGTTTATGACCAATTTTCTGCTGTCTCAATTTGCTAGCCTCCTAAAATTGCTAGTCAGAGTATAAACGAACAACGAATAATAGTCAAGGCGGCACGGTTATGACTTTTGCCATTGATTGATGCCCCGATAGTGGTAGGTTTGGCCCAATCCGCAACAACGAGGTTTGGTTCAACAACAGCCAGTGCCGAGCGCTGGACGAAGTTGCTCTGAATTGAACTAAGTTAAGCCCACCACCCTTGCGCAAGGGTGGTTTCCAAGTATTGAATCAAGATGACCGATTTGTTACTATAACTAAATCCGGTGCAGGATTGGCTCGGTGGTAGAGCGCTGGATTCAGATCCCAGAGGTCGAAGGTTCGGATTCTTCGTCCTGCACCAAATTCGGTGGGCCTGTAGCTTAATTGGTAGAGCGTTGGGCTATTAGACCCATGGTTGCAGGTTCAAGTCCTGTCAGGCCCACCAACCCCAAAACCGCGGCCATCTGGCCGCTTTTTCAATTAGATTAAATCGGCCCCACCAGGAAATTGGTGGGGCCGGGATTGTTCAAGCCTTGCTTGAACGGAGGGAGGAAAACTATACCGATCTGCCAGTGTCTTGAGCGCTTGTCTTAGCTTCTGATAGAATTGGCCTACCTGTTGACTGGTTTGAGTCGGGGTTGGGTTTAATCAACTCACTGCCAGTCTCCTTTTCTGGATTGTTCCAGATATCCACAGGACCAAACTCATCGGAATGGTCCCTAAAGTGATTCAACATTCTCAACCTCCAAGGTACGAAAATCGGTTAGTAAGATATTAGCCAACCAGAGCCATTTTACTAGGTTAGGCAGAAATATTCAATAGTTAAACAGTCTGTTGCAAAGCAACCTGGTCAAAAATTGGCTGGCTGACGATGTCTTTGAAGACAATTTGTTTAGGACTAATGCTAACCAGAAACTGGCGGGGTATGATCCGCTCGGCTACGAACTGGCGAACCAGAAAGCGGATGATAAAACCGGTCTCCACTTCCAAATAGACATCCCTGACCACCCCCAGCGTCTGGCCGCTCTCGGTTTTGGCTCGGACGCCGATGATCGGTCCGTAACGATTAAGCTCGGCATCAAAGGGTTTGAGATCTTTAGTCAGAGCCGAAGACTGATCAACCACAATCTGGCCGCGGCTGATCTCCAAGATATTCTCGGCATCCAGCCGACTAAACTGTTTGAGAATGGGGTTTGATGAGACCTGGAAGCCGAGCAGTTGGGCTCGCTTTCCATCAAAGATACAGGCCTCGGCCAGGCCAAGTTTCGCCTGTTTGACGGTTCGGATCGGCAACCCCTGGAGGGCTGTAGCCTCAACAATCATACTTTCACATTAGCAAAACCATGCTCTTTGCTCTAATATTTTAGGGTGGAGGGGACTTGAGCGACAGATTAATTTTTGACTACAAAGTTAAGGACAGCCAGGGGGCAGTTAAAGTTGGCAAGGCGGCGGCGGCCACCTCTTCGGCAGTGAGAAAACTTTTGCAAGGCAAGGGTTACTCGATAATTTCAGTCATTCCCCGTCGAAGCGTTTGGAGCAAGTTTCAAGATCGAAAGATTTCGGCTCGCGACCGAAGTGTTGTGTATCGGGAGCTATCAACAATGCTTAAATCTGGCGTTGGCATTACTCAAGCTGTTGATATCGCTTCCGACACATCCAATAAACGATTAGGCTTGGTGATGAAAGATATATATACCGGTCTTGAGAATGGTTTTCCATTGTCGGTAGCCATGGCTGGACACGCCAAAGTTTTTCCGGAAGTTGAAGTAGGAGTAGTCCGAGCCGGCGAGGCCACTGGCAATCTCTTCAAAGTCTTGGCCGAGCTAGCCATCTCAACTTATCGAACTAGCGAATTCAATAGTCGTGTTAAGGGGGCTTTGATTTATCCCGTCTTCATTCTAATAGTAATGGTTATCGTCGGCTCGATTATTATTACTAAAGTTATCCCGCCAATCAAGGATATTTTTATCTCCAGTGGCGCCACCTTGCCCCTGACTACAAGGATTCTCTTGGCCATGACCGATTCACTCATTAACCACTGGCCGCTCTATATTGCCACGATTGCCATTCTGGCTGTTGCTATTCGGTTGTTTTTTGGGACCGGCGCAGGCCGAAATTTTGGCAGTACAATGGCTCTGAACGCGCCAGTTTTTGGTGGTCTCAACCGTCAAGTCTATCTGGCCAGATTTAACCGAACTCTGTCTTTGTTGGTTGGCGCCGGTGTGCCGATTATTCAAGCGGTGGAGATCATCGCTGAATCTACGACCAATCTAATTTTTCGCCGGTCAATGTTTGATTTACGCCGATCACTTGAACAAGGCGCGGCTGTATCCTCGTCTCTGAAAAATAATAAGTATTTCCCCAGGCTGATGAGCCAACTACTGTTTGTTGGCCAACAGTCAGGGGATCTAGGTGGTTCGGCCAGCGTTTTGGCTGACTACTATGAGACCGAGGTTGACGCCAAGCTTCGGACGCTGTCGACCCTGCTTGAGCCGATGATAATCCTGGTCATGGGCGTAGCCATCGCCTTTGTTATTGTTTCAGTCCTCCAGCCGATCTATAGTTTAACTAGCTCAATTCAATGATGAGCTTTGATGAGCCAAGGAGGGTGATGCTAAATCAACAATTTTCAATTTTCAAGTTTCAAGTTTCGCCTGTCGACCCTTCAACTGGGCTTAAGGTAAACTCCGCTCGAGGCGGCCTGACTACCGTCGAATGGCCGAGTTTTCGTCGTGGTTTCACCCTCATCGAGTTGCTTTTAGTAATGGCCATTATTGGTATTTTGATCACCTTGGTCACGGTTACTATTAAACCAATTCAGGCCAAAAGCCGCGATTCCAGACGTAAAGCCGACGTGTCGCTAACCCGTTCTGGTCTAGATTTATTCAAAGCTGATTTCAAAATTTATCCCAATTTTACTTTCTACCTGGGAAAAAACACTGCTGATTCAGGAGCGACCCAATCAAGCCTGGATGTGGCCTCTCAACTCAATGGCTGTTCCAGTTTACCAACTGGACGGGGTAACTTGGCCGATTTTGCTAGCTCATCTGATCTTAACAGCGCCACACTCTTCGAAGGTTTTGAGTCGGTTAATGGTTTTATGATCTGCATGAAATATATGGAGCAGGTGGTTAAAGATCCAACCCAGGTCGCTCAAGATGGCTATCAATACCGAGTGACGGCCGATTACGCCGATATGATTATTAGCGCTAAACTGGAAAATCCCAGCGATCAGTCGGTTGAGTCGCTCTTTAATGTTGCTGGAGCGACCAAGAGGTTTATTGATGGTCCGGGCAAAACCAGCCGTCAACTGGCGGATGACTCAAAAGCTTTTTTCGGTAACTTGCCCGGTAATTTAGATGATGGTCTGTATCTCTATCAATGCATCAACAACGCTGGTGGCGCAACAATCAACAAAGACGATCGCTCTAGCGCCGATAACCAGCCGATTGTCGCCAATGGCAGTAATTGGGTGGCCAACAGCGTCTGCCAAAATGACCCGAATGGTTTAGCGGTTGTCCAAGCCTACGGTAAGGGCAACTAGGAGCAGGGTGGAAAAACCATGAGACGGGTAAGAAGTTATACCCTAGTTGAGATGTTGATTGTGCTGGGAATTCTTGGCCTGTTAATGGCTACGTCCATTCCCAATTTCTTTGGTCAGAACGAGCGTTTCGTCCTGGATAACTCGGCCAACCAGCTTCGTCAGGTGCTGATCGAAGCCCAGACTAGATCATTGGCTCCGCAAATCAGCTCTAGTCAGGCTGGAGCGGCCCAGTATTACCAGGTGACACTGGGGGATTTCAAGGTCAAGCCGGCCGACTCGACTGGCCTGCAAGACAATACCGCCTACGGCGATCAAAAAACGACCTCGGTCAGCTTGGCCCAAGGCAATTCCGAGTGCGGGGTTGGCGATATTGGCGCCCAGCAACCAATTCGTAATTACAAATTGCCCAAACTTGTTTATGTTGCCTCATTTTTCCCCTTTACTACTAAAACAACGGATACCCTGGACGGATTTGTCCGCTTTACTCTTGGCAAAGCCGGCTATCAGTGCGGAGCCACTACCGGCAATCTGGCCGAATCAACCGACTTTGCCAACGGATCGATCTGGTCCGGAACTACCCCAGATGGCTCGAAGTCATTTGCCAGTTATATGACGATTGAGCTAAAAACGGCCAATCTGTCTGAATCGCGCTTCGTCACAATTGATCGCTCAACCGGCCAAATTTCCGTCCAACGAAGCAATCCCAACGCCTATTTTAAGCCGGTAGCCGACATTTTGGGTCCGGCCTGGCCAAGCAACGGATCAGCCAGGCTGACCGTCAGCTGCAGACAAGGCGACGCCAATTTATCTCTGAATTTTTCCCGAGCGACTGATCAAGTTAGCGATGCCACTGGTCAAGCGACCGCCGACTCGACTCGAGCCGTTTACTATGATATTAACTGGAAAACTGTCGGCGGTACTCCCCAGCCTTTGGCCGTTCGTTTAGCCAATCCTGCCAGTGGGGATGCCAATTACTTTTTTAGCTCAAAACTAATTAGCCTCCGAGCCCAGCCACCCACCATTCAGTTTCAGCTGTCAACTTATGATCAGAACGGCAACCTGGCTCTTCTAGCCAATGGTCAACCGGATTACAAAATCCTAACCTTCAATCGGGGCATAGCGGCCAATAACTGGGTTTGCAGGCCTGGTAACGGTGTTGAGGCTGATGTCTCGTCGGCCGCCGATGGCCAGCCACAAGGTTCCCAAGGGTCGGTAGCTCCAGACAATAGCCAGATTAATCTAGGCGGTCCGCCGGGACCTGGGTTACCACCTTAATGACAAAACCAGGTTTCTCATTAATGGAAGTGCTGTTCAGTATCGCTTTCCTAATATTAGTTGGCTTTGCCGTCATAGCTCTGAACGTGGCGACATTGCGGTTGGTTACTGATTCAGAGACCAAATCGATAGCCTACGCCCTCAATGACGAAGCCAACGCCTATCTGTCAGTCAGTCTAGCTTCGCTCAATCACGCCGACGCAACTACTTTCTTTAGTCAGGCTAGTTGCACCACTAGCGTTTGTTATCTTGTCTGTGACACCGCGATTAGCCCTAAGAGTAATTGCAACCTAAAATCCCAACCGGCTTCAGTCCAACTTGGGCGGTCGAGGTTACGCTTTTCCCGTCAGATCAAAGCGACTGAAACGCCGGCTCCGGCCAAACCCGGGCATTATCTAATCGCTACCACAGTCAGTTGGGGCACGGGCAGTAACCGGCAGATTAGCACTAAATATTTTTTGCAAGGAGCCAACCAGTAATGAAATCCGGCTTTACCCTGATTGAGCTACTGGTGGCGGTGACCTTGTTTCTTCTGGCCATCAGTATCGCTCTGTCGGCCACTATCGGCTCAAATAACTTGTTGATTCGAGCCGAACATCGTTCAGCCCTGCTTGAGGGCGCTCGTTCAACTTCAGACACTCTACGCCGGGCGGTAGCCACGGCCAAGCTAGGCGATATTGAAATAGATTCAGCCAATAATTTACTAACGATTAAACGCTTCGCCAGCGATCAAAGCCAGAACATTTGCGTTCAGGTTGGTCGAGCCCACTATTCTTATAATAACCAGACCGGCCAAGAAACCTACGATTTTTCGCCAGCCCAGAGTACGACCAAAGAAACTCTAGTTTCCAAGAATTTTAGTATGAACAACCAAGGTGTTTGTCAGTTTGGCTCGCCGGTTCTATACCAGGGACGCTTAGTCGCCGCCAGTGTTGAGGCAACTGACTTTCAGGTGATGATGGCCGACACCGATAGTTGCTCTGGCAAATGCGGTTTGCTTCGTTACAGCTTGGATCTTCGCGAGGCTGGCATTAAGCAAGCCGCGGCCACCGAAGCTAACAAACCGGACCTGACTATCGCTTCAAGCCTAGCGGTGGGAGTTAGCCAATGACCAATCGGCCGATGGCTTCGTTTATGGTCCGCCGTCCGGGTTCGGCCCTGCTTCTGACTATTATGGTCGTGGCCATTATTACCAGCATGGCCTTGGGCGGGGCGGCTCTGCGTTATCAGCAGTTGTCGGCAACTGATCGGATTGGCTCATCGAGTGTGGCCGAACTGGCGGCCAAAAGCGGCGTGACCGACTTAGAGAACACGCTCAAGAGCGGTTCTTCGATTGACGCTATCAAGGGCTATGACCTGGACAAGAATCTTCCAACCGGCCCAATCAGCGACATTTCTACTTATAAACCCAGCCCTCGCTCGACACTTTACACAGTTGAACCTGATACAACCCGCTTGCCCCGCTGTCTGTCGGTTGGGGTACTGTCACCTTGGGTTAGCACTGGCGGTTACTTATATAGTCAGGACTCAACTAGCAACCCAGCCATGATTTTCCAAATTGCCAACATCGTTAATGATACTCGGCTCAAAGATATTCCTGGCAACAGCCCTGATGTCGCCCAGACAGTCAGTTCGCTGACTCAAATGGGCCATTTCTATAATCCTTACGCGCCAGTTGGCAGTAACCCAACCGAAGAAAGCTATTGGACGATTAAATATAACGGCCCTCAAGACGAATTCTTGAGCAAAAAAGCCTCGGACGGCGTTCACTCTCTCTACCAGGGATTAGACTTGCTTTATATCCCCTACTTGCCTCGTTTTGTTGATTCCGGGACGATTTTGGACAACGGCAGTTTCGGGACTATCTCGGCCGGAAATCTTCGAAGTAAATTCGAGGGCGTCATCACTAGTAATAATTTGAAAGTTTGGCTAGATGCCTCGATGACCGATGACGTTCTCTACCAATATGGCTTGGGTGACCTGTTTGTAGCCAGTCCTACCAACCGGCTGACTTGGGCGCAACCGACACTTTGGAACGATTTGCCCGAGAGCTCCCTCAACGGTCCCTATGTTTCCGGCGATGTTGCTGGCGACGCCACCTGGCAGAAGCAAGCCTTGCCTAACCTCGACTCGCTAACCAACGATAGCGGCTGGGACGTGGATATCCTCCGTGGCGCCAGGCCCTTTAGCTTCTTCACTTTTGGCCAATCCGGACAAAACCAAGTCACATTTCAGGCTGGCCACGACGTGACTATGCTTCTCTACGGATCGCTGGAAGGTTTGAGGATCAACGGAACTGTCGCGCTACAACTGCTGGATAAAAATAATCAGACCTACGGCCGATTAAGTGGCCGGACCGACGATCAAGGCAAGCTCTATAATGTTACCGTTAAATCTATCGCCACTAACGGCAGCAACTCGACAGTGGTTTTGACATTGAGCGCTGACGCCACTGACACTCCCCAGAAAAAAGATCCTGGCGGCGGCTATGTGCCGTCCAGCGAGTTAGGGGCGGTCGGCTTAGTTAGCGATCCCCAGTTCTCCACCAAACAGTCCTTCTCCAGCGTCACCTTGTCGGGAAACAACGGCGCTAAGGACGCCGTTGTCAATGTCGTCAGCGAAAAATCTTGTCCCCATCAAACCTCCAGCCCCTATACCTACGTAGCTTGTCCAGCCTTGGGCGATATCGTTGGTTTGACTAAAGGCAGTACTAGGCTGTGGGGAGTGGTTGATCGAGTTGACGTGTCCGGAACAAGCGTCACCGGTTTTTCCGTGGATAGTTTTCGTTCTTACCCCAAGCCGGTCAGGGATTTCGCCCACACCGCCTTTACCGACACTGACGGCACCAAAAAAATCGCTCTGTTTGGCGGCAGGATTGATAGCAATTCCTACGATGGCGGTCTCTACTCCCAGCTAGACGAACTTTTGTACTACACACCGTCGGTAAATGCCTGGCAGTTCGTGGCCAACGTGCCAATCAGCGGCGGTAATGCCAGTGACGTGCCTAACTCACTTTATGGGTCCAGTCTGGCCTTGGATGAACAGAACCACCGGCTGGTCTTGTACGGCGGAAGTTACAACGAAGCCCAAGGCAATGAAGGATCCTCACCTGGCGGTCGTAACTGTCTTGATGCCACCCAAAGGCTCTGTTTGGCTTACAACCGGGTCAACTTCCGGTTAGCTCAACGTTTTAGTAACGACGTCTATTTCTATGATTTAAACGCCAAATCCTGGAAAAAAGCAGTTATCAATGCTGACGCGTCTCAAAAAATTACCAACGGCGATCAGTACACTCTCCGCGTTCAATCTAGCCTGGCCGATCGTTCTGGTAAGCCCGGATGGCAGTGGAACGCCCAGGTTAATTTTCCCCCCGCCCCTGCTACTATAACCATCAATACCTCACCCGGGGACACCAACAGCTTCACCATTTACCGCAGTGCGGCTGGGTTTGCTCAAGGCGACAAGGTCTACCTGTCTGGAATAACCCAGGCGGGTAATGAGTTTCGAGCCTGGGGATCAATTACGGCCATTAACGGTAACGACAATATCATTACTGTCACTATCTCTGGTTATGGAGGTGGCCCAAACGTCACTCTTAAAAGTTTAAGTATTCAGCCGATCCAACGTCAGAACAGTGAGCTGGTTTGCGTCGGTGCTGGCAACGGATGTGTTATGACAACGGGGAGTGAAGGTTTAGCTGTTGGCGACGCAGTGACTCTGGATAAGTACCCGTCTAACTTTGACCAAATTGACAGTGAATTATTTGGTTACGTTTCGGCCATTACCAACAACATCTTCTACTTTACCAGTAAAGAGAAAGACAGTAGCAACGACTTCACCACCAATTATACTTCAGGATCTGCCCTGAAAATTCCTTTGCCCGCGTCTGGAGCCAACGCCCGAGTTTCGACGACTTCAGATGGGGTCTCCCACTTGGTCGTTAACGGCGGTAGTCAACAGATGGATTCTTCGGCCTATCGGCCAGCTACGACTTGGGTGCTAGACCTGCCAAGCGTCCCTTCGACTCAAGTCACCTGGCGACTACTACCCTTAAGCTCGCCCGCTAAACCCGGTGGATCGTTAAGTTTGCAAGTCCTAAATTTCCCGCCCAGTGCCACTATTTTTACCGATGCTTCGGCTAACAACTCGGGTCTAACGCCAACAGATGGCAGTTGGCCAAGCGACGGTAGCTGGACTGTTAATTTTCCCGATAGCGACGCCGCCTCCCAATACCTGGCCGTTGGCGCCAGGATCTCGATTGAGCGACAACAGGCCGATACCTTCGAGGTTTTTCATGGCAATGTGGCTGGGCTAAGCCACCCGGGTTCGTTAATTCAGGTCGTGCTTAGACATGATTCGACTTATCCTGGCGATACTGGCCTGTCAGGTGATAGTAAAAATGCCAAGGTAACGTTGGCCTATGTTGGCGAGCTCAACAAAACCATGTCGGGTGTTAGTTTATCGACCAATGGTTCGGCTGAAGTTCTAGGTAAGTCGCCCAATTCTAGCGATCTTAACCAAATACCTCGCGGAGCGATTGTTTTAGCCGGCTATGAATCTGGTCAGTTCTATATTGGAAAGATTAGTTCCCGAACCATCGGTAGTGACGTCCGTCTCCAGCTCAATACCAAACTCATTTCTTCACCGTTATCCTTAGCTGGATTAGCTGGTGGTCTGGTCAGTGACGGCACAACCGTTCGGTCATTAATGTTGAGCAACTACCAACTTTACATGAACGGTGGCGGTTTCGACCCATATAAGGCTGGAGCTTTGGAGTGGCAGACTGACGTGACCAGCGGATTGGCCAACTCGAATACGGCAATTTCCTGGGCCATTCGAGCCAGTGGCAAAGACAATAGTGTTAATGTTAAAGACCGACCGGCACCACGCCAGGACGGTGCCGGGGCGATTATAACCACCGGCAGTGGCAGTAGCGCCAGCTCAAGTTTGTTTTTGACCGGCGCTACCTACGGTACTGACGGCAGTTTTTGGAAAGAGACCAACGCCGGTAAGTCGGGAGCGAACGAGGCAGGCTGGGCACTTAATCAGTCTGGCTTAAACCAAAGTGGCGATTTGCCTAATCTGTTTGGTGGTGGCCTCGATGTTTATCAAGAGAATATCGGCGGCAATGTTGTAACCAAAGCCGTCTACTTTGGTGGCAAACAGCGATTTGACGGTCACGATTTTGATAACGCGACTGTTTTTGGCCCGCGAATTCTGGGCACGCCGGAAACCAGCTCGTCTGGCAGTGAGACATTTACATTAGCTGATAATGGCAGCTCGACGCTCGACGGCAGGCGAATGATTGACGGCGCCTATGACGCCTTGCCTTCGGGAACAACAGACCGAGATAGTTTCAAAATTACCCGCTCATCTATCGACAAAACCTGTACCTATGTCGGCCAGCCATCCGTCGGTCCTCAAGCCTGCGACGGCCAGCAATTGCGGCATTTGGGAAGTATGGGAAGATCCAGCCAAGACAAAAGTGATATTTCTGGCTATACAGCTGGAGCCAGCCTCGGTGTTATTAACCCAGGCTCGGCTTGGCGTAAAACCGGCGATAGCCCCAGCATGATTCTGTCTGGGCCGTCGCGATCATTTGCCTCAACCATCGGTCGATCCGAGCAAGAAGGTTATTATCCTAACAACATCACCGACGATCCGGCTTTGACTTCGGATAAAACTACTATGCTGGCTGGCTTTAGTCGTTTAGACAACGGGGGATCGATACTGGTGACAACTATGGGCATTGGCGCGGCATTGGTCTATCAACCTGGCCGAACCACGCTCGATGATCCCGCCCGAGGCTTTAGTTACTGTGGCTCCTACAAGGTTGATGGCTCGTGTGACACCAGCAATAAAAAATACCTGCTCGACTGGTTGCCCGACCCAGAAGATTTGGCTTTTACCTTGAGCGCTAGTCAGACATTAGGCCAGACCGACACCTACCGGGTAATTGGCTACTACGGCGGGGTCCGCCGAGCCTTCATCGTCAACGCCCGCAACAACGTCTTTAGCTTGCAAGAAACGTCACCGTAGATCCATGCTGAATGACCTCCGCACCTTCGATCATACATAGGTTTGATGAGTAACGCTGATATGGCTGAAACGCTACTTTTATATCAACTATACCCGCTGAAGTTCCGGCAGTTTTACTAAGCGTTTTCTTGTTAGCTCCAATGCCTTTCAAGCTTCTTAGAGAAATTAATAGCGGACTTGACCGTTTCCTCTCTGGAGTCATTGGTGTAATCTTCTTTACAAAAAGTCCAACCAACGTTACTTTTTATTCTTAGCGAGGATACCACGGGCGGAAGCCAGTGGATGAGAGCCCCCGCCGCTTTTCCAAGCAAGATGGCGCGGAGCGAAGAAGAAGATTCCCTGGGCGGGAGCCCAGGGAGATTCATTTATCTTTGAGCTTATTGATTTTATTGGATAGAGCCTTGGACCTATCACCCAGCTCTTTTGCTTTCAGATAACTATATAAGGCAGCTTCTCCCTCATTCTGATCACTTAGCAAGTCACCCCTTAACACAAAGAAGTCAGCATCCTTGGGATAAAGCTTAATAGCTTTGTCTATATAGCGATGGGCTTGTTTAGTATTGTCATCTAAGTGTTCTTTCGCCGCTAATACATAAAAATTAACCGCGGTATTAAACAGCACATCTTCATCGCCACCCAGTTTGAGCGCCTTCTGGAAAAATGGTATAGCCTTTGAATTTCTTTTCTGACCAACAAGCGCCATTGCAATATTCGATTGAGGAACCCAATTTTCAGGCTCTAAACTTGTTGCTTTCTCAAAGTATCCTAATGCCAAAGGGTATTTCTTGAGATGTAAATAACAAAGCCCGATATCATTAACGGCATCGCTAAAATTAGGATCTAACTTAACAATATCTTTATATTCCTTTAGGGCTTTTTTGTAATCTCTATTCTTATAGTGTTCAAGCCCTTTATTATACTTCTCGGATATTTCCTTTGATGTCATCTACAATTCCCCTGAATAGTATATTTTATACGTTGTCAAAATTTTCCTAGAATCCTCAATATATTCGCCAGTTGGAGTAGTACAAGTTACCAGTTAGGTATTTTAGGGAAAAAATGGCTTTCCTAAGATTTGTCGCTTTTTGCCTTTTCGTAAAGCAGGTCAGCCAGAGTTTCCATATCTCTTTTGCCTTCTTTGTAATGATACTGAATATGGTCTAATTGTATAGTCAAATCAATCAATGCTTTTCCCGCCATATTTTTATGAGTCAATAATAATTCATCCAATCTATCGACTAGGTCAGAGATTGCGAAAGCCGCCTCTTGTATGTCTGCTAGATCGGCCGCCAGCGTAGATTTTGATAGAATCTCGCTTTTTGAGTGTTTTAAGCTAATTTCTTTAAACTTTCCCTCGAAGCTACTAACCATTTCAAGGGTCTTTTGAATATCTTTCCTTGTACTTTTAATCATTATCTTCCCTTTTTCTTCCAAGGCTTACCAGGTTTTTTGTTCTTATTTAATTGTCTTTGAAGCTCTCTGATCCTTCTTTCTGCGACCTCTATTTCCTTTTTCCATGCCCTAATTGTGTTACGGGTAACCTGGCCGGCTTTATCCCTGATCTTACCCAAGTGTTCCTGAATATGGCCTAATTGCCCAGCAATTCTATTCTTAATACCGCTATTATTAGCAAGTAATATCACTGCATACGCTAGTAAAACAAAAGCAGTGACCTCTGGATTAGCGGCCAAGGTAAATGCCCATGCAAACTTCCCATTGGGATCAGTATATCTGATCGGATTATTTCTTGCGTAGACATATTCATTCTGGGTGATAGAATCATTCTGATCACCGGGGTCTGGATCTTCGCTAAGGAATCTGTAGATGCTAGGATCGTACCAGCGAGCTCCCATATGGTAGAGTCCAGCATCATCGTCATACCAATAGCTAGCATAACGAACGGGCATAGAAAATTGTTCGGTTTTGCTGACCAGCTTACCCCAATCGTCATATACGTAGCTACTAGCACTGTTGCCGTTGCCATCGCGAAGTGAGATGCTCCCACCTAATCCATCCCTCGTTAGGAAGTAATCACTCGAGCCATGAGTCACCTTTAGTATCTCCCCCTGAGAATCATAATAGTATTTATTGATAATTGATCCGTCGTTGTTAGTTTCTTGAGTTAATTTATCACCATCGTACTGATAGTTGATGTCGCTAGCACTTGTTTTAGTTCTCTTTGTTAGCCGCTTATTCGCATCATAGGTATAGCCGAAAACTGTTCCGTCGGGTTTTGTGATTTTGGTTAGGTAATCGTGGGAGTCGTACTCGTAAGTAGTGGTGTGAGGCAAGGTAAACTCGCTGGTGGCATTGTAAGAGCTGGAGATTTCAGAGCTGGTGCGGACGTAGGACGATAAGCGAGCTTCGTCTAAACTAACATCAGCGTAATTAGAAGGGTTGGTTTCGGTTGTGGCACCAAAACCAATTTTTGGCGATCGGCCGCCCCATGGAGGATCGCATGGCAGATTAGGATCACAAAAATAAGTGCTGTTGGTTGATGAAAGATTTTGCCCATTAACGTAAAGTTTAGCCGTAGTACTATTCCAAGTAGCCGCCAAATGCATCCAAGTGCCGTTTGTCCAGGTTACGCTTGAGTTACTGGTGGCCGTATAATTAGCGCCACTTCTAATGTAGAACAGCTGTAGCTTATTAGTAGAAGTCTTCTGAAGTCGGATGATACTATTCGTATCTACGTAATAATCAAAGAAAACTCTGGTGCTCGAACCATTGTTCCAATGAGGCTTAACCCACATCTCAACAGTGCCTGTATTGGGATTAATATTACTGGAAGAGGAAAAGCTAATATAAGTTTGGGAATTAAGCTGAAGCGCTTGGTTAAACTTGCCGGTTTCGTACACAGGTGTATAACCTTGAGTCGAATTCTCAATTTTGCCAGCTTGATTGTCTCGGGCGTTGATTAGATTGTTATTGAAGTGAGACAGAAAATCAACTTTGTCTGCCGTATCTCGACTGGTCAAGTTACCCGAGGCATCATAACCAATATATTCCGTTGATCCGGCCGAGGTGGTTTTTTTAATTAGTCGATTGCCGTCGTACGTGTAATTAGTCCAAGAGCCAGTCGATATTGCTACATGTGTAATGTTACCAGCGTTGTCGTATGTATAGTTTGTAGTTAGGCCACCAACAACTGCACTTTGGGTCAACTGGTTGATATTATCGTATTGATAACCAGTTTCCGACGAGTTGCCATTAGTGACCGTCGTAATTCGAGTTCTGTTGCCGTTAGCGTCATACCCATAATCATATTCCAGATATGGGGTGTTGTTTCGGGAGTTCTTAATATGAGCAAATTGGGCATCATCGTTATATGAATACTCGGTAATGTCTCCGTTAGATTTTTCAATTTTAGTAACTTGATTATTTTTATTTCGAGTGTAGATAGTCGTTTGGGCACCGATAGTTACTTTAGTTACCTCGCCAGTCGCAGAATAAGTGTGGTTAACGGTTTCCCCGGTTTGATTGTTGATTACTGTTAGATTACCGGCATTGTCGTATTGGTACTGTATGGTCTTATCACTACCAAGCTGATTGTTAGTTTCTGAAGTTAACTTGCCTGTAGAGTCATAGTTATACTGTAAAGTTTTACCATTTTCGTCAGTTTTCTTGAGGTTGTTGTTGTCATCGTAGCTGTAATTTGTGGCCTGACCGCCAGGGTTGGTTTCTTGAACGATCCTGTCAGCCCCATCGTATGCAACGCTACTTGCGTTAGAGTTGGGATCGACTATGCCCTTCGGATTACCTTGAGCATCATATTCAACGTTACTTGAATAATCATATGGGTTGATAATTGTTTTAGCTCGGTTGACCTTATCGTAAGTGTATTTAGTAATCAGCCCATTAGGAGTAGTTGTTTGGATCAAATTCCCGTTAGCATCATATTGATAGGTAGTCTGGTTGTTAGTTTTTACTTCCTTAACCAAGATAATTCGACCACGCGTGTCATAGACATAGGCATATTTGTAGTCGTCCGGATCAAGTAGAGTATCATTGCCGTTTGGCTCAACCTTCGTTAATTTGTTGCCATTTGCATCATATGTAAAGGTGGTAGATTTATTTAAGGCGTCAGTTGTTTTCAGCATATTACCCCGACTGTCCCAATCGTAATGAGCGGTTTTGCCTTCAGGGGTTGTTTCTGTAAGTGGCAAGCCAGTTGGCGTAGAATGAAGAGCGTCGGTATAAGTAAAGGTGATTGCTTTTTCAGTTCTGGTACTTGAGGTAGTACCTCGTTCTAAACTGACCGAATCAAACCAGGCCTTAGCATTTGTTCCTGTGGTGTCACTTTTGGCTCGCATAAATATGTCTGATGTCCAGTACGGATAACCTGTAGATGAGTTAGTTGCAGGAGTATGAAAACTAAACGATTTTTGATCCCAAGCCGACGACGAGTAATGATTCGAGTCAAGGATCGTTGAGCCAATTTGGTTGCCCCAAGTATCGTAATGAATAATGGCAATTTGAACGTAGAAGTTACTGCTAATGTCGTTTTTATAATTCCAAGTCAGAACATAGTCAGTGTCTGGGAGCGGGCGGGTAGCTTCATTAATTGTCTGGAAAGCATTAACCGAACCGCTACTTGTGTTGTTATTGAACCCGACATACTGCGATTTAGAGCCATCGTTGAAAGTGCCAGTGTCAACCCCGTAGATTCTGTTATTAGATCCAGTCCCCGTACCGCACCAAAAGTCGGCTAACCCCTGCTTTACGTAGCTGCAGTTGGGGTCAAAAACATTCGGATCCCTGACATTGCTCTCATAGCCGGGATTGTGGATTAAATTAATGTTGCCATCAAGAATCCCTTTGTAAATGACATTGCCGTTGGTGTCGTATTGATAGCTTGTTTGAGTTCCGTTGCCATCATAGCTATCAACAAGACGCCAATCACCCTGGTCGTAATTTGAAAGAGTGTAACTTTTCTCAAGGGTCAAAGTGTGATTTTCGTCATATTGGTAGAAGAGGAAGCCTGATACGTCATCATATGCCGAAGCGTCAACCGCCCCAATTGGATCCGTGGTTGCATGTAACTGATAGTCGTCGTTGTAGTCATACTCGGTAATATTGCGAACGGTTTGATTTTGATTGTTGGTCAGTTTCGGACTAATCTGCCTATAAACTAACCCAGTCTGATAGTAGGGGTTCGTACGGTAGTAGTAATCAGTCATATATTTCTCTTGGTCGCCACCATCGACGAAGTATTTGGGCGTGGTTACTTTGGTTAGGCCGGCAGAAGTGTAGTCAATCTTGGTGTGTTTGTTTTCGGCGTCATAAATATCCGTCACTCTTTTACTACCATCGTAAGTAAAACTAGTGGTGTTATTGAGAGCGTCGACAATCGAATCTAGGCGATGATTGGTGTAGTTGAAGGTTAGGGTAGCAAATGGATTGCTTTGGCCTTCTTGCTGGAATTTAAGGGTTTTAAGATCGCCATTGTCGTAGAGATAGGAAACAATACCACCGTTGCCGCTGTATTGGGAATCGCCGTCATTGTAATCCTTAACGCTGGCCAGCATACCGTTGCTGTCGTAAGCTAGGCTAACGGTCTTTCCGGAATTACCAACGACTCCAGTCAATTTGCCACTGGTGTATTGATAAGTAACCTTATTGGCGTTTTTGTCCTTTTCTTCCAGTATTTTTCCACTTCCATCGAAGGTATAGGTCATATTGGAACTTGATTTGGCGATGTAATGATCGGCGCCCGAGTCGTATTTCAGACCCCAAGTCAGACCATTTGGGCGATGATCGGTCTGTTTATAAAAACCGCTAGAAGCATCGTACGGCGTGTCTAGGTAGTTGCCATTACCGTCGTCATCTCTAAAGGTGAAGCTGGTCCCAGTCTCGTCAACGTACAAGACGGTTTTCCGGTCTTGAGAGGGGACTAGGCGTTTGTTGGCTGAAGTTGTCCAGCCGTAACCGAATTTATCGTTATAAGTGTCTTGGCTATTGTAGGTGTGGCTGACCGAGACATCGAGCCCTTGATCCTGGACAGACACGTCGTTGAAATTGAAGGCTAAGTTACCATTGGCCACATTAACTGAAGCATTACCTACCGCCAATGGACTATTAACTGTTTGCCACCAAGGTTTTGTTCCAAGCATCTGAGGAGGCGTTGGGCCTTGGCCACTGTTCGGATGGTAGTAAATTAAAACGTAAGGGTTAAACTTTCTATTTGGGTCGCTACTGTAGTATTTGGAAAAGAAATAGCGGCGAGAAACACCAGGGTCATGGCCGCGAAGTGAAAATCCATAATTAGGAGTTGAGCCGGAATACCAGCCTTTAGTTAGGTTGGTAACATCAAAGTTCCACCAAGAATAGGTAACATCGTTAGCGTAACTATCCTCAAAGGTTGAAGCGACGCTCGGCTGATTATTCCAGTTAAGGTCATCCTGATTCCAGTCTTGAGTAACACTATAGAGTTTGATTCTGGGAATTGATGCTCGTTCCTCCTGCATAGTTATAGAGAAGACAGAGCTATCTATCGAAGAATTGGCCGGGATACTACTGGTATCAAACTTCATGAAGGCTCGGGCTTCGTCTAGAGTAGTATGACCAACGGGTATGGTATTGTTATTTGAACTGCTTTTATACGTAATAGTCGGATCACCTTGAAGGACATAATTGCTGGCGGTGTTAGAGCTGTCTACAAGAACAATTGAGGGATCGATTACTACTGGATAGCCCTTTTCAGGCACCGGCAAAAAATTATCAGGAATAGTGAAGCCGATTTGGTACTGATTAGAACCGAGCGAAGTAGATGAATAGTTGGTAAAAATCGGTTCATGAGTGATTGGTTGGATAGTTGATGGTTTTGGTAGTGTCCAGATCGTTGTACCTGAGCCATTGGTCACTTTAATATTCCCAAAGGAGTCGGTCGATAACTGCAACCCCGATGAAAGTGTTGCTTGGTAATTAACAATTCTACTGGTTGGTTCGCTATTGAGAACCAACTGGCTTTTTACGCTATCGGAATCGGTCGAGTAAACAAAGTCTATGCCAGCAAGGGCATTGGGGTAGATGATGGTGGTACCGGAAATGGTTCCTTGAACAGACGAACCTCCTTGTAGACTAAAACTAATTTGATCACTGCCTTGCTGAAGAGCAAAGAAATCGCTTGCCAGAGTGCTTTTAAAATGAGCAGCGTAACGATTGGCGGTATTGCCATAGGCATAATTTGGATCAGAAATCGTTGCCAAGTTATTGTTAACGGGCTGCCAGTTGCCCTGGCCGTCCTGGTAGTTGATTGTCTCTTGATGTACTTCCGCCCAGCCTTTGCCATCGGATGTTTCAAAGCTTTTTGAGTGAGCAGTTCTTTTTTCTGGCTTCTCAACCGCTCCGTTTAGATAAGTAGCTTGATCCAGCTTTGACTGATCACCGACACTTTCAGTGGCTCGAGCGGGAGAAATAAAAAATGGTGCCGATTGCACCAAAAGCGAAAGCACCGACAAATAAACAAAGGATGATTTCAGGCGGTTAATAATCGATGCTTTATCTTGCATCGCCCACTCCTAATATAACCATTGACTGAAAAATAGCTTAAAAGACTAATTGCTGTCAAGTATTGATAATTTTCCAAAACTGGGGATCAACGCCCGCAACAACGTCTTTAGCCTCCAAGAAACCGCTCCGTGACCTCATGTTTCTGTCTTAGCGTGCTAGGTGTGAGAAAAGTCTGGGAGACTTTTCGAACGGAAGGCACGAAAAATGGCAAAATATCTCCCGCCATTTTGTAGTGCCGAGCGAGGGGTCGGCAGGGTAGGGGACCGCTTCCAAGTAAGATCCCCATACCCTCTCAAAGAGCAGAGACTCGTAGGGTCTCCTTGAATTGATCTCGACTTAAATTAATGTATATCTAAGTTATACCTATCAGGAGGTTGGCAGTGGAGAATATCGTCGTCTTTGCCTCCGGTACTGCCACATCCGGGGGAAGTTTGTTTCGTTCTTTGGTAGAGGCTTCAAGACAAAATATTCTTGAGGCCAAGATTGTGGCGGTGATTAGCAATCACGTTCACGGCAGTGTTTTTGATCACGCTTCGAAACTCGGGATCAATTTTGAGCATTTTGAGCCCAGAACTGATCAGCGGCCCTACCAGGAAATTATGGCCAAATACCAGGCAGAATGGGCGGTATCAGCCGGTTGGCTTCGACCGTTTAGCCAAATGGATCCCGGCCGAACCATCAATTCCCATCCTGGGCCATTGCCCGAGTTTGGCGGCAAGGGAATGTACGGTATTCATGTCTACCGGGCGGTTTTAGAAGCTGGATCAGATTACACCGAGCTAACTACCCATTTCGTTACCGCCAATTACGACGATGGGCCGGTCATTTTCCGGTTGAGAATTCTGCTGGAGAACCACGAAAGGGCCGAACATCTTCAGGACAGGGTCAAGGGCATTGAGCGTTATTTCTACCCCCGCATCCTTAATTTGGTTGTAAATGGCCAGATCCACTGGAACGGCCGTGACCCAGAAAGTTTGGTCCTACCGGTCGGTTACAAAATCGACCAGTCACTGTTAGATATTCTGGGGTGATCACTCACCCCAATTTCTTTATAAAAATGATCGAAAATTTCGTGCTTTTTGTCGGTTTCTTTTGTCCGAGCGTGCTAGGGAGAGGACCTGGTTCTTCCCTATCTGGATGTGCCAGGGGGTGGGTTGTAGGGATGGGGGATGGGCTTCTAAACTCTGAATCCCCCGTCCCTACAAAAATATTATAAAAATATATTATTAATAATTAGAGTTATCAAACTCTACTGTCGTAGCTACCAGTTTCAGTATTAACCCAAACTTTATCTCCCGTATTGATAAACAACGGCACTTGAATAGTCAGGCCGCTTTCCAGTTGAGCTGGCTTGGAGGCGGCGGTAACGGTATTACCCTTGGTGGCTGGCTCGGTGTATTGAATAGCAACCCGGATTTTTTTAGGCAATTGAATATCAATAATGTTGTTTTGCCAAAACATCAAGGTCACCGGCATATCTTCACTCATCAGTTTCAAGCGGCGTTCGGGCAGGCGGTGGCTGACCTGTTCGAAGCTATCGCTAAGCATAAAATGAGCGGTTGGGCCTTGGGCGTAGAGAAATTGAGCGTTTTTGTAGTCGATATTTGCCTCTTCCAACTGTTCATTGCCCTGAAATGTCTGCTCCTCAAGTGACCCGTCAATCAAATTTCGCAGTTTGGTCGTTAGTTTGGCCCCACCGCGGCCCATCTGGGTATGTTTAAACTCAACAATTTCGTAGGGCTTATTTTTAATCAGCACTTTGCTGCCGATTTTCACCTGGCCAAGCGGCAACATTGGCCTTAACGCTTAACGTAGGAGATCAGACCAAGATAGCGAGCCCGTTTGATGGCTTGGGCCAAAGCTCGTTGGTGTTTGGCGCAGGTGCCAGTTTCCCGGGCGGCTTTGATTTTGCCCCAGCTGGTGAGATAGCGACCCAATAAATCGGTGGCTCGATAATCAATCTCTTTGATCTGGTTTTTAGAAAAGTAGCAATCAACTCGACGCTTCATAGTAGAATTAAATTCGAAATTCTAAGCTCTAAATTCGAAACAAACTCAAAACCCAAAACTTCAAATTCAAAACGTTTAGGATTTCGTGCTTCGGATTTCGTGCATGTCATTTTAGAACGGGATGTCATCCAAATTAATTTCTTCGGCTGTTTCGGTCGTCTGGGTTTTTTTGTCGCTCTTGGTGTCGGTTGACTGATCGGTTTTTGGTATATCTTGTTCCTTGGGAATGGATTTGTCCCTCATCTCAAAACCGGTTCCATCTTTAGGCGAGAGGGGGATAAAACTTTCACCGATAATTTCCGTTCGACTCCGTTTAGCTCCGTCACTACCTTCCCAAGAGTTGGTCTGCAAGCGACCCTCAACATAAACTTTTTTTCCTTTACTTAACATCTGGGAAGCTAGCTCGCCCAAACGACCCCAAACGGTGATTTCATGATACTGGGTGTCTTCTTTGGTATTGCCGTCCTTATCTTTCCAGCGGCGATTGGTGGCTACAGCAAAAGAGGTAACAGTCTGGCCGCTAGGCAAAGTTTTGACCTCGGGATCGCGGGTCAGGTTACCAAGGATTTGGGCGCGATTAAGACTAAACATTAGATGAGTTTGGCCACAGCTGGGGTCGTCAGCTCACGCTTTTTACGGACCGGACGTTCAAAATCGGCGTTCCAAGTGGTCAGCAAAAATCGTTCCACGCCAGGGGCATGTTTTAGTTCTTCTTGAATTGGAGGCAGGTTAATGGGTTGGGTCTCGAAGAAAACCGACATCAGCTGAAGCTCGGCATGTTTGTTAATTTTGAAAGCCAGCGAACGAGAGCCGAGGTTCTCGGATTTCTTAATAACGGCTTGGCGAGTTTCTAATAGTTTAACCAACTCATCCAGCGTCTCGGCTTTGGCCGAGAGACAAGTTAGAAGATAGCGCTGGTGGTCTGGGTGTTTGTCCATATGGTCAATAGTGTACTATGTTTGGCTGTCTTGATCAAGTGGCTGGTCGTCTTTGGGACGATTGTGAGAGTGAACACGTTGATGGGTAGCTTTCAGGGCTTGATTGGTAACATGGGTGTAGACTTGGGTAGTATTCACCGAGGCATGGCCAAGCAACTCTTGAACCGAGCGCAAATCCGCCCCGTTTCGGAGTAAATCAGTGGCAAAACTATGACGAAGTTTGTGAGGTGAGATTGGTTTAACAATGCCGGCTCGAGCGGCCAAGCTTCGGACAAGTCGCTGAATGGCCCGGTCGCTTAAAGGTCGTTTTATTTTGTTGTCGAGTTTGGGGTTTTGGTAATGACGGATAAAAATGAAGGGGTTGGTGTCTTGTCTGGTGGTGATATAGTCGCCCAGGGCCGTTTTGGCGACATCGGTTAGAAAAACCGGCCGGACCTTGCCGCCCTTGCCTCTGATACTAAACTCGCCGGTCTTTAGACTAACCTGGCTTCGTTTTAGTTGAGTCAGTTCGCTGACTCGTAGCCCAGTGGCGATCAGAACGGCCACGATGGCTCGGTCACGTATTCCCGATAGACTATTGGTGGGAATGGCCTCAAGTAATTTTTCTAGCTCGTCGGACTCTAAAAAATGGATTTGTCGCTGGCTGGTCTTGGCTAAACGAACCTTCTCTGGCGCCAGAACGTCAAGGTCTTCGTTTGTCCAGTATTTCAAGAGGCTCCGCAGGGCGATTAAATAGTAATTAATAGTTTTTTGGCTGATTGGCTGTTGTCTCTTTTGCAGGTGAAGCTGAAACTCGACGATATCGTCGCGCCCCAGGCTTTTTAGGTATTTAAGTTTTAACTCGTTGGCCCAGGCTAAAAAAACATCGAGGGCGTGAGAGTAGTTACGTAAAGTATAGATCGACCAACCACGACTAGCCTGGACGTCGCGTAAAAAATCTCTAATGGCTCGACGGATTGTAATTTGGGCTTGGTTGCTCTTGTCTCGATCTGATTCCATCGGCTATACTTTACCATGATATGTCGCTGATTAATTTGGACAACCAACTATCCTTTAATTTATATCAATTCACTTTGGCTGATCGTCATCCGACCCTCCATTCCCTAGTCGCTTTTGTCGCCACCTATTTCATTTATATCTTACCAGTCGCTCTTGTCTGGATGTTCTTTTGGGGCAAGTCTAACGGCAAGATAACTTCGGCCAAGATTTTTCTGATGGTCATCGTCGCCTGGTTTGTGTTTAATAAGTTGATCGGCAGCTATCTTTACAGCCATTACGGTTTTCGCGATCGTCCCTTTGCTCATTTTGGTATTCAAGAGCTTTTACTCGAACAACCGGCCAAATCATTTCCCTCCGATCACGCCGCTGTTATCAGCACCGTCGTCTTTGGCTTCTTCTACCTTAACTATAAAAAACTTGGCTGGCTGTTTTTGATTGGCGGATTTTTGGCTAGTTTGGCCCGAGTGATGATTGGTTTTCATTTTATCGGCGATATTGTCGGTGGCTGGTTGTTGGGGGCGCTAGCCTTTCTAATCGTTTTTTGGCTAAATCAGCCGCTAACAACGTTACTTGGCCGTATTTTTAAACAATCCTCGGGCGACCAATGACTCCAACGGTCAAAGGGCAGTACACCGGCTTGGCTGAAACCATTTCCAGCATAACCAACCCAGTTTTGTTGGTTATCGTCGGGTTGATCTTCATCACCAACCGCTATGCTCCAACCAGTCAGGACGCCCTAAACTGGGGCTTGCTTGGTTCTTCACTGATTGTCGGCCCGGGTCTGTTGTACTCAATTTTTACCTGGTACCGGGAACGCAAGGTTGATATTGATATTACTAAACGCCAGGACAGGGTTGTGCCACTGTTATTGGCCAGCCTCGGCGCTTTAATCGGTGGCTTCCTTCTTGAGGGGCATGTCCAGAACCGAACCTTGATTTTACTTAGTCAGATCCTGGTGGCTCTATTAGTCTCCCTAACAATTATTACCATCGTCTGGAAAATTAGTCTGCATGTTGCCACATTTACCGCTATTGCCACCTTAATAGTAATCTTCCGAGGCTGGGAATTTTCTCTTCTCTACATTTTCCTTTTGCCAGTGGCTTGGTCTCGTTTATATCTGAAACAACACACACCAAACCAACTTATTGCTGGTTTATTGATAGGCGCTAGTCTAACTTTCGCCTTGGCTTGGGCGGTTCACTACTAGATTAGATATCTAAATCTTGAGGAGTTTGAACGGGCGCTTGGCTGGCAGTAGCTGGGGAGTTGGCCATTGCTGGCGATGAAGGGGCATTAACCGGAATCGGTTGGCCAAGTTGGGGGTTAATGGGCGCCGGGGTAGGAGCGGAGCTAGCCATTGGCTCGCCTGGATCGGGGCTGATCTTTGGTGGCTCGTCGAAGGGGATAGCGGTTGGATTTGCTGGTGGAGGTGGAAGTAGAACGCTACTAGCAGGCACAGTTGGCACGACGCTAATGGGAGGAGCAATCGGTGGTGGGATTACCGGGGCAGAAACGACTGGTGCAGGTGGCGGTGGAGGGGTGTTTTGAATTGGCGCAGTTGCTACTGGCGGTGTGGCTGGCGAACTGCCAACAGACACCGGCGATGAATTTACCGTTGGTATTGTTGCAGGCGTAGGAGCAATTCTCGACGGTGGGATGATCGGCCAGGGGTTGATCGGTTTTTTGGCTGGCTGGCTGGCGGATCTGTCCGACTGGTCGGTTTTTCTGTCCCCGGTCCAGGTTGGATCGATTGGCGGGTTGGGCGGTTGGGTATCGGCCGAAAGGTTGATCGGGGCACTCTGGTTGAGTGGTGAAACCGGTGAAGTTGCTTGAGGTTTGGGCCGGTCAATTGCCCGTGGCGGGATGGGCTTGGTTGCAACTGGCTGATTGCCCATCAGTTGCTCGAGGTAACGGATGCTAATCAGGGCAATCGAAGGCTTGCCACCCTTAGTTAGAACGTACAGCCCTTCAGGCATGCTTTCGATGTCGGTGACGATCCGACTGAAGTTATCACGGGCGTCCGTAAGCGGCACAATTTTGTCGATCGGTACGGTTATTTCTGCCATGATTCTTTCTGGGCGACTATTTGGCTCATCATTAACCAGACTAACGAGGGTGCTTGGGACTGTCAATGTGACAAAAATTTTGCCAATAATATTGCCTAGTCACCAATGATCTTTGAGACCTGTTGTCAGCCTGGCCCGGCAACGATATACTGACCGAACAATGGCAAATCCAAATATTGACAGACAAGTAAGTGCCAATGGTTTAAACGTCGTTACCATAGATTTGCCGGAATTTCACTCTGTCACCAATTTTTTGGTAATTCGAAGCGGCTCGCGCTATGAGACTGCCTCCAACTCGGGTATCGCCCATTTCTTGGAGCATATGGTTTTCAAAGGCACTAAAAAGTATCCCGACACCAAAGCCGTTGCCGAAGCAGTTGAAGGTTTGGGCGGAATGTTTAACGCTTGGACAAGTAATGACCATACCGCTTACTACAACACGGTTCCGGAGCGTCACTGGCGCCAAGGCATCGAGTTTGCCACCGAGCTGGCTTTTGAGGCCTTGCTACGTCCAGAAGATTTGGACCGAGAGCGAGGAGTAATCATTGAAGAAATCCGTCGGATTCAAGACAATCCGGCTCGTTACGTTGACGACTTACTCGGTCAGATTCTTTTTGCCGGCAACCCCTTAGGCCAGTTAATTATTGGTACGCAAGATTCTATTACCAATATGAAAATTGGCCAGTTTGAAGAGTATCGCCAAACCCACTATTTACCTAGCCAAGCCACTTTTGTAGCCGTCGGCAAAATTACTGGTAGAGATATTTTAGGTGAAGTTGAGGTCAAGACTCGGCACCTTCAAGCTTCAACAGTTACCTTGCCCAAAAGATTTGACAATCCAAGTAAAAAAGCCCTAAAAGTTCACCAAAAGGACACTGATCAGACTCACTTTATGTTGGGATTAGCCGAGCCAACTTTGGCCCTAAACAGGCAGGAGCAGTATATCGGTGACGTCCTTAACACTATTCTTGGCTCGGGTATGAGCTCGCGATTGTTTTTGAATATTCGGGAGAAACAAGGCTTGGCCTATGCCATCGCTTCTTCGACTCAATCTTTTGAAGACACCGGCGCCTTAGCAATTTATGGTGGCGTCAACACCCAGAAGGTAGAAAAGGCACTCATTGCCGTCGATCTGGAGCTAAAGAAACTTAAAGGGGAAGTAGTTAGTGAAGTGGAGCTAACCAAGGCTAAAAACATTATCACCGGATCGCTCGATCTAAATGCCGATGATCCAATTAAGATGGCCACTTGGTACGGAACTGGCATGTTACTTGGCCTCAAAGAAGATTTTGCCAAGGCCAAAGAGCTGGTTAACCAAGTCAGCGCCCAGGATGTCCAACTCCTTGCCCAGAAAATTTTTAACAAAGATCGGCTGGCTTTGGCAGTTATCGGGCCGTTTGATTCAGAAAAAATGTTTGAGGACTTTTTAGGAAACAATGGATCTTGAAAAAACACTTGTCCTAATTAAGCCCGACGCTATCGAACGTGGTTTGGTTGGCCAAATAATTCACCGTTTTGAGACCGTTGGTCTCAAAATCGTCGGCCTAAAGATGCTCAAGCCGGATCAAAAATTTGCCCTCGATCACTACGGCGACATAGCGGTCCGTCATGGCCAGAAAATCCAAGATCAGCTTTTAGATTTTTTAACTTCCGGTCCGGTTGTTGCTTTTGCCTTGGAAGGGGTGGAGGCGATTGAAACGGTTCGCAAGATGGTTGGACCAACTGAGCCAAAAGCCGCCCCCCCTGGCACGATTCGTGGTGACTTCGCCCATGTTAGCTACGGTTATGCCGATGAGCGCAATATCGCCGTCAAAAATATTATTCATGCCTCTGCCTCAATCGAAGATGCCAAACGTGAGCTAGTTCTCTGGTTTAAACCTGATGAACTCTGCGTTTATCGTACTGTTGGCGAAAAACACCTGTATAATTAACAGTACCGATGGCAATTTACGCGCTGGTGGCCTTGATGGGCGCCCTGGCTTCTTCATTGTCAGTGCTAGTGCTAATCAACCTAGCCCGTCGCTACCGAATATTTTTTAGCCAGATACGTCAGCGTGATCAACACACTTTTCCGGTCGCCCGAGTCGGTGGCATCGCCATCGTTATTAGTTTTTTCCTGGTAGTAATCGCTGGCCTGATCGCCCTGCCAGATTTTTTTCATTTTAGCTCGCCCGGATTGTTTGGCATTGATCGCAATCTAATTGGTCTAGCCTTGGCTCTGATAGTACTGACTGTAGTTAATGTTATTGACGATCTTCGGGGCTTGCCTGTACCTATTCGCCTGGCCAGCCAAATCCTAGCCGGCTTGTTGGTTGTCTGGTTTGGAATCCATGTACCAAATATCTCTAATCCTTTTGGCGGGGTAATTCATCTTGGCGGCTTTGATTGGCTAGTGATAGTAGTTTGGCTGGTCATAATCTCCAACGCTGTTAATTGGGTTGACGGGGTTAACGGATTAGCTAGCGGACTCGGCGCTATTAGTTTGGCTGTGCTTTTTTTCTTATCAATTCGGCCGGGCATCCAACAGAGCGGTAACGCTTATTTGGCCGCCGCCGCCTTTGGCGCCACTATCGGCTTTCTACCGTTTAATTTAGGCCGGGCCAAGGCATTTTTGGGCGACACTGGCTCGATGTTTTTGGGTTTTATTATTGGCATTCTGGCCATAATTTCTGGAGGTAAAATTGCTACCGCCTTTTTGGTTTTGGCCATTCCATTTCTGGACGCCTTGGTTGTCTTTGTCTCCCGCCTAGCTAGCGGACAGTCACCATTCAAGGCCGATCGACGTCATCTTCACCACCGTTTTCTGGCACTAGGTATGAAAGAGTGGCAGATTGTCGCCCTTCTCTATACTGTCAGCTTACTTTTTGGTTTGATTGCCCTTAATACTAGAACGATTGGCAAATTTTGGGCGATAGTCTTGGCCGTGGCGCTGATGGCATTGCTAGTGTTACTCTACTCAATAGGAGGAAAAAAGGATCCCCATGGCCAGAAACAATAATTACACTTTTCATGGCCAGCGTCATAACGAGGCGGTTTTGCTGGTCTTAAATCGCCACACTTGGACTTTTTCCCCAGTGGTCTTTCTTTGGCTGGTTCTTCTAGTGATTCTGGCCCTGGTTATGAGTCATTTTGGCGCTTCTTTTGCCACCTCGTTGACCATTGGCTTGATTCTAGTTATCGGCGGATTTTATACATTTTACAAATGGTTTCTCTGGCGAAACGGGGTTTATATTATTACCGACCAACGGGTGGTTAAAGTAGATCAACTTGGTTTGTTTAGCCGCTCTATCTCTGAAGCCGAAGTTGACCGAATTCAAGAGATCTCCACCGAAATTTCCGGACCGATCAAAACTATGCTCAACTTTGGCACCGTTCGTTTGCAAACTGCTTCCAACACCACCCGAGTTGAGCTCAAAGACGTTCCCGATCCTTACTCTGTTCAGCAAGAAATCGTCCGAGTTCAAAGGCAGGGGATTGATAAATAAATTATATTTATTTTTTTAATTAAAAAACTTTTTGCAGAGGGTATGGGGATCGGAGTCTTGAAGCCCGCCCCCGCTCGCCGCAATAAAATGCCCCAGAAATATTTTGGCATTTTTTGCGGCTTCCGTTCGAAGCTCCAAGTATTCGCTTCTCATCCTTGCACTCCCACCCCCTAGCACGCTAAGGCACAGGCATAAGAGATTAGAGCCTAATTCTTGTGAAGACCGTCCCACACTTGGTTAAAGGCAAAGCGCTCTAATTCGGCAAGTTGGCTAGATCTTAAAACGATGAGATTAGTTGCGTTTTCCCTAATTGTCAGAAACGATACTGAATCACGCCAGATCCATTTTTCCGTATCCGTTTCCCACCAGTTCTTACTGAAACGAAATTGGGCGTTTGGCTGTGGATGGCTAACAACAAACTTTCGAGACGTAGAGGTATCGGGGGCGATAATGCGATCTTTGGTACCAACCTTGAGTTTAAATTCTACAAAACTTTGCAAAAATTCTGGGTCAACTGAATACCAAGTCTTGTTTGTCGCCCAAACAAGTAGCTCTTCATCTTTTTTGGCGACAGACATGAATCCTCGGTACCATTCCCGCATAGCAATTGGATTTTCATAGACGGAAATTGAGGGAATTGACCCGGCCACTGCCTCGCGGGTTTTGAGTATCGGTACGGCTTTAGCAATGTTCTGATTTATTTCGGAAGCTCGATCAAGTAGTATTTCCGGGCCAACTGCCTGGAATAACCGCTTGGTGCCAACTCTAACTTCTTTGATAAACCCCTCGCCAATAAGCCTATCTGTCAGAAAGTAAACAATTTGGCGGCTCATTCCGATTTTCTTAGCTAACTGGATTGCCGATGCCGGTCCAACCCTCAAGCTGGTCAAATATATGTTGGCTTCACTTTCGCTAAGCCCAATCTTTTGAAGTAACACTGAATACTGCATATCTATAAAAGTGTAAAATAATATTTAACACAAGTAAATATATTGCCTATAATTATTGACAAATCAACAATTACATCCTATAATTCTTATCGCGTAATCAGAATGCAGAGGCACATATGAACATCTGGGATCACGAGCTCATTAACATCTATAAACTAACTAATCAAAAACCCGACAAGCTCTACTCAATTCTCCCAACAGTTCTTGGGCTAGCCAAACAATCGCTCTGCCGTCCGATTGATCAGTCAGAGATAATTGACGTCGGCTGTGGCACGGGGTTCTTCACCCTAGCGTTGGCTAAACTTGGTTTTAATAGAGTCATTGGACTAGACACGTCACTACCAGTAATCAAAGAGGCGCGTGCCACTTGCCCAGCAAGATACCAGCAGCACGTCTCGTATTACTGGCAGAAAAAACTTAGCCCAAACCGCCGAAACCCTTCGGCCACGAAAGTTGATCTAGTAATCGTGCCCTTTGTCCTCAACTACGCCGAAAACGTTATCGAGCTACAAGCGTGGCTTGATACATACCTCAACTGGCTTAGACCAGGTGGTTACTTAATTGGTGTGGTTGATCTGCCGGAAAACAAAGATCTAACGATCTATGGAGCCCGAAAAATTCTTCACGGATCGGCTGAAGACGGAGCGAAAATAACCAATAAACTTTATCAGGTAAATGGCCAGCTGATCTGTTCTTTACGGGGCAACTATTACAAATTGGAGACAATTAGTAATCTCGTTGAGAGTTTTGGCAAAGTGCAATGGCACAAGCCGACCATCAGCCAAGAGGGTCTTAACAAATTCGGCGCAGATTTTTGGCGGGGATACCTGCTTCATCCCGAACTTGGATACTTCACAGTAAGGAGGAAGTTGTGATTGAGCTAAGTATAACGATCGAATGGGATATGGCCCACCGATTGCCTAATCATAAAACAAAGTGTCGCAACATACATGGCCACCGCTATCGGTTAGAGGTAATCTTGGCCGGAACAGTCAATAAAAGCGCTGGCAATGCCGAAGAAGGAATGCTGGTGGACTTTAGCCAATTGAAGTCGTGGGCAACCAATGAGGTGGTAGAAAGACTGGATCATGCCTGTGTCTTTAACGATCAAGATCCATTACTGTCAGTGTTGTGTCAGGCCGATCCGTCTCTTAAGTTAGTGGCGACGACGTTCGTGCCAACGGCTGAAGAATTGGTAGGTTGGTTAGCTGGATTACTCCGTGACAGTCTGATAATACAGTTTCCTTGGGTGAAACTAGTCAAGTGTATTCTCTGGGAAACTCCAACCAATTCTGCCATCTGGAGGTGTTCATTTGAGTAAACTAAGGCTATCTCGCGATGGAATCTTTTCTCTTAGAGAGAACCACGGACGTTAGTCCGTGGATGAATCGTACCACTCGTACCACCTCGTCAGAGGTGGTACGTTTTGCTCATGAGAACCCAGAATCTGTCCCATTGCGTCTACCAACATCAGTATCACCTTGTT
>JBGOUP010000013.1:0-25175 GCA_041477655.1 Patescibacteria group bacterium | reverse complement strand
GGTTTTAAGGATCCTCATCAGCTCATACGGTCAACCGGCGACAATCTATCAACTTCCTAAATTCAAGTGAGTTAATGATATAGTCCGACCTCTATAGCGATACAGAGAGATGCGACAATTACCGCAAGTCGTGTCCATCGAAAGATGTAACAATATTGTAGATACCCCGGTAGTCCACGCCGTAAACTATGCCAACTAGCAATAGGAAGAGTCGACCCTTTCTGTTGCGAAGCTAACGCGTCAAGTTGGCCGCCTGGGGAGTACGGTCGCAAGACTAAAACTCAAAGGAATTGGCGGGGGCTCGCACAAGTGGTGGAGCATGTGGTTTAATTCGACAGCAAGCGAAGAACCTTATCCAAGATTTGACATCTAGGGAATCTCTAAGAAACTAGAGAGTGCCGCAAGGAACCCTAAGACAGGTGCTGCACGGTCGTCGTCAGTTCGTGGCGTGAGCTGTGAGGTTAAGTCCTTGAACGAACGCAACCCTCGTCCTGTGTTGGATTTCACAGGAGACCGCCCTGGCAACAGGGAGGAAGGTGGGGATGACGTCAGATCCGCGTGGCCTTTATATCTTGGGCTACACACGTGCTACAATGCCATCGACAAAGGGTCGCTAAACCGCGAGGTGGAGCTAATCCCAACAAAAGATGGCTCAGTTCGGATTGGAGTCTGCAACTCGACTCCATGAAGCTGGAATCACTAGTAACCGTGAATCAGCAACGTCACGGTGAATACGTTCTCGAGCCTTGCACACAACAATAACTGCGCCAGGTAGTGTAATTTTCAAGAGGGTTAAAATCCCTCCTCCGTCAGCAGACGGAGTAGTTGAAAGACAGGGCAATCACCGCGAGGTGACGCCTGAAGAGTCTGAAGTAACAAAGGACAGCCTATCCCTCGTAATGAGGAAGGAAGCTGATAGCGAGCTCGCCGGTGTGTCGGAGCGAAGTTATCACTAAATAGAAGCTTGAATGGATGTTTGGAACTGAAGATTATATGACCCTGGGAGATCTCATGATTCTATAGAGTATATTAAAGGAACATGAGAAGTCAGCAACGTCGTAGTACCTCATTGCGCCTGAAGGGGCGAAGTGGGGGAAGGACAAAGCCGGTAATTTCACCGGAATACATTGCGGGACTAACCGATGGCGAAGGTTGTTTCTACGTTAATCTGCGTTTGGCCAAGACTGAAAGGGCCAGACCAACAGTAGAAACTCACTTTTACATCAAAGTCAGAAAAGAAGATCGGCCGATGTTAGAGGCCGTTAAATCGGCGCTTGGCTGTGGCGCAGTCTATTTTCAGAAAGAAAAAAGGCTGAATCACACCGAGTGTTATCGCTACGAAGTTAATAATCGGCAGGATATAAGGGAGAAAGTAATTCCATTATTCACCGATTACCCACTTCTTAGCTTAAAACGCAATGATTTTCGTCTCTTTGCCCAAATCAGCCGAATGGTTGATCGTAAAGAGCATCGGACTGAAGCTGGAGTTGAAAAAATCCGTCAGCTCAAAAGTCAGATGAATTATCGCACCAGTCGGAAAGATGGTGCGAAATTGACCAAATAATTGGTCAACTATCGGACTCGCCGAGTGCGGGAAAACCGCTCGCTCGGTGGGAACTCGGGGTCAACTCTAGGCCATCGAAATCCGCCCGTCAAGTTGGCCGAGCTGGTAACACCCGAAGCATCCATTTTATGGGTACTAAGGTGGGATCAGTGAGGAAAGCTAAGTCGTAACAAGGTATCGCTAGGGGAATCTGGCGATGGATCACCTCCTTTCTAGAGGAGCCTGGAGCTCGTCTCCAGGAGTCGATCAGCGCTTTGGCGCTGAAGAAATCAGTCAGCAGTATTCGGTCTTCAGTTTTTCTGAATACTGAAAACTGTCAGCTGAAAACTGCTTTCAGCACTGCTGAAAGTCATTCTTGCAACCGCCAAGTATTTGACTTGGACCAAGCTTTAGCTTGGGAGGAAGCCGGTTTTAATCCGGGCTTTACAGGTGAGTAAAGATTTGTTGGAGAACCCCTGCGCAAGCAGGGTTTTTCCACGCCTATTTTTGTTGATTAACAGGCAGGTAAAAGATAAAATTGATTGGTTAGAAAGCAAAAATGCGAATGTAGCTCAGTGGGCCGGATAGCCAGTGAGAAGCCAACCGCTTGGCTTCGACTCTGGACGGCGGGTGAGACCCTGTCGCTTTGCGACGGTCGAGCCCAGGAAGAGCACCCTCTGATATTTAACACTTATGATGGGCGCGTGGCGCAGTGGTAGCGCGTATCTCTGATAAAGATAAGGTCGATGGTTCGATCCCATCCGCGCCCACCATAAGTGTTAAATTCTTCAGCGCTAAGCGCTGAAGATAAGGGAGAGGTCGATGGTCCGATCCCATCCATTCGCACCATCTCATTGCACACCCACACTTGGGAAATCCACCAAAATCAGCGATACTGAACTGACGAATGATTGTTCGAGCCATTCAGAATTCTTTTCGCGATACCGATAACGCCACCTTGCTTAAAATCTTTTTATTTCTTCTATTGCTAGGGCTGTTCGTGGTCGGTGTTTCGGCGATTGTCACTCATTACATTACTATCCAAGGTACGCCATTGGTTGATCAGATCCGTCATTATCGAACCCTGTCGCTGGTAGTCTACTTTGGCTACGTCATTTTGGCCACTATTGTTGTTCCCTTGCCGACTCTGCCAGCCGATATTGTTTTTTTAGGAATTTTTAATCCCTGGAAAATATTGGCCATTCGCCTAATTGCCGATCTTATCGGTGGCGCCTTTGCCTTTTACGCCGCCCGGATTTTTGGCAAAAAATTATTAAAGCGTTGGTTTCGCCCTTCGACATATGAACAAATCGTCAAAGCTTCCCAGCACGTTTCTTGGAAACAGTATTTTTGGGTGACCATGTTCCCCCTAATTAACACCGAGGTTATGGCCTACGCTGGCGGCTTAAGCGCCCTCAACTTTGTGACTGTCATCCTGACTCTTTTCGTCGGTGTTTCTTACCGGCTATTAATCGTTTACCTTTTTATTCATATTTAAATGGCTGAAATGATTGTAGAGCACAATGTCTCCCTATCTATGCTAACCACTTTTAGGGTTGGCGGGCCGGCCGAGCATTTTGTGGTGGTTGGTAGCGTTGAAGAGCTCCACCAGGCTCTAGGTGTGGCCAAAGAGAAAACTTGGCCAATCTTTATTCTAGCCCACGGCAGCAACGTTATAGCTTCTGACGATGGTGTCAAAGGCTTAGTTATTTTGGTTGATATAAAATCTTGGCAGATTGAAGGCGATAGGTTGACCAGTGGCGCCGGCACGCCGATGAGTCAGCTGGTTGACGCAACGATTTCGGCCGGGCTTAAAGGTCTAGAGTGGGCTGGGGGATTGCCGGGCTCCTTTGGCGGAGCCATTCGAGGCAACGCCGGGGCTTTTGGCGGAGAGATTAAAGACACCATTACTTCAGTTGTCAGCATTGATATTCACACCGGCAAAGAAATAATTCGCGACCGTCAGGAATGTCAGTTTATTTACCGTGGTAGTTTCTTTAAACAAGCTAGAGAGATAATCATCTCTGCCACACTCCAACTTACGTCTGGCCAGAAAGATGAACTCCGATCGATTGCCAATGATCACATTCGTTACCGGCAAGAACATCACCCAATGGAATACCCAAACTCCGGCTCGATTTTCAAAAATACGCCAGTGGAAAAAGTGCCAAAGGAAATAATTGGCCAGTTTGAATCGGTTATTAAAACCGATCCGTTCCGGGTTGTGCCAACTGCCGCCATTATCGCCCAAGCCGGATTGGCCGGGGAAAAAGTTGGCCAGGCCCAGCTCTCAACCAAACATACCAACTATATTGTTAATTTGGGTGGGGCCAAGGCCAACGATATTGTGGCCTTGATTAGAAAGATACAGACTACCGTCAAGGACAAATATGGCATTGAGCTAGAGACTGAACCGGAATTCGTCGGTACTTTCTAATACCTGGTTAGAATTTGCATAGTTCTGGATACTGCTGATAAACTGCAGTGTAGGATTGCGCAGACAACGACAACATCCTTTTTCAAGCACATTAAGATGATCGGAGGACAGCGATGATTCTGGCAAGTATTTGTCTGGTAGCTACCTTGCAACTAGGCAGTGCTAATCTCTGCTTTTTTGATCGTTCTTCCTCCGAACGGACCTTGACAAAGTTCGACCTGGTCTGGCAAGAGCCTAACCAAGTAGAACTGACGATTAATCCGCCGCCGGCCTACTCAAAGGTCAGAGGCTTCTTGGATACTAGATCAGCCTGGAACATTCTTCCTCCTTTTCAGGCCAGAGGTTCGTTCGGCATCAGACAGTGCCCTCCGGTGGGTAAATATTGAGCCGGAGGGCACAAGTACTCGATTGACTTTCCCGCGAAGCCCCGACATTTGTCGGGGCTTTACTCTATCTCCTTGATTTATTGTTTGTTTAGGTATAACATTGATCCTTGCGAATCTTTCGCACCTTTACTACTGAAATGGAGGCCAAATTGATCGCGTTACTCGGTTATCTGTTGCTGAATCAGGTGGTCTATCACTCTGCTGTGATTGACCCGATTCAGTTGAAGATATTCCTGACCGAAGTCACCCAAGACCAGAAGGGTGGGCAGACCGCTCGAGCAGCCGAGCCCAATTGGACATTTGATCTTGGTGTTGTGGATGATCACCTGTCCAGCGGCCAGTTCTTTCTCAAGGAGAAAGGGCTAATAATAGTCCGTAAAAAGACCGCCCATGTGTTTGTTCTCCAACAAATCGGCCCGGGTAAACCGAAACTAGTCAGGATTACCGACTTTCTGGATGACCGTTCCCAGGTCATCCTCCCCCCCGAGTCGGGAATTGCCCTGTATCGGTTCCTCAAGGAGGGATCGTTTGTCTTGATTTTGGCTCGACCGGCCGATAAATCGGCCGGTTCGTCTGGTCACATCTCAACTGGATTTTAACATTCTGGCCGCGCCCATTGGGCGCGGCCATCCTCTTTTTGTTAGGATGTAAAGATGTTGATGGTAAAAAAATGTTAACCATTCCCCACACCATTGCCGGTGCGGCCATAGGCTTGTTGGTGACCAATCTGCCTCACGCCGACCTGGTAGCTTTTAGCGCCGGTTGGGCGTCGCACTATGTCCTTGACTCAATTCCGCACTGGGAAAGGCTTTATGACAAAGATGCCATTGATTTTGAGACCGATCTTCGACCCGAACTCTGGCCACGAAGTGTCTATTATCAAGCCATTGCTGACGTTCTTATTGCCGTAGCCATTGTTTTCTGGCTGGTCCGTTTTCACGGTCAACCTTACCTTACTAGCCCAATTCTGTGGGGAGCGATTGGCGGTTTCTGGCCAGACTTTTTGGACAATATGCCATACTGGAACCGCTTCACCGAACATTGGCCAATTTTCAAACAAATTAAGCAATTTCATAGCTGGATCCACGTTACCACCGCCGAGCAAAAACGAGCTGGTCGCTACACCGGCCTAATCAGTCAAATAATTATTATCGGTCTTGGATTATGGGTTTTGTTGTAAAGTTGTTGATTTTTATAGTTGGTATAACCCTAGGTGTGGTTTTTGTTAAATATAATTTCCAGTTGACCCAATTGTTTGGCCACAACTACTACGCTGAAAGATATCTGGGTGACGGCGGCACTTACACCATGTGGAAGTTGTTCGGCGCATTTCTGATGATCGGGGTAATTATTTACCTTTTCCGCTGACTTTTGAGCAAAAATAGGGTAGAATTACCAAGTTGTTAGGTTAGATAGATTGTATGTAACTTAAATGAAGTCGGTTCGAACTTGATCTTTTGTTAAAGGATCGTACAAAAGACGGTTCTTACCGTTCGCAAACTCCATCGTTTGCCAAGGGCCAGTAGTTCAACTGCGAACAAATAGGTTATGAGAAGCGAGCAGTGGACTTGGGCTGGTAGCTCAATTGGTAGAGCGCCGCCTTTGCAAGGCGGAGGTACGGGGTTCGAACCCCCGCCAGTCCACCGCGACGTGGTAGAATGCCGCCTTTGCAAGGCGGAGGTTGGGAGTTCAATCCTCCAACGGTCCACACTTCGAGTCGCTTCACTCCCTAAGTGTAAACTGTGGCACAGAGCGACCCGAACTACCTCGAGCGATCCGCCGGCTGGCGGGGAGGCGAGAAGCTTCGCAGGCGTAATGCACATCAACAAGAAAGGAGGCAGAATGTGGTCATCATCCTGCCAACATCTGGCTACAATCGTCAAAATCCCTGGCAACCAACTCAAAAAGGTTGGCAGAGGATTAAGAAAGGCGTTAGAATCCTTCGGGCCAACCCCAACGACCTTATGATTCCAACTGGTGGTTGTGCCATCAACGATCAGTTATCGGAAGCCAAGGTCTATCAACGCTGTATTGAGGAAAATTACCCTGATATTAGTCACCAAATTCGGGGCATCAGCGATCGTGGTATATGTACTGTCCAAGATCTACTCAATGTTGTTGACGAGTTTGTGCTGGGGCCAAGTATAGGATTTATTGGCTCACGCTACCAGTTTAGAAGGGCAGAGTTAACGCTTAAGTCGCTTGGTTTCCCAACGGTGACTTTTCTGCCTAGTGGCGAAAAAGAACCGCGATTTCTATCGCGGCAGTGGCGCAAAGAACTGATGTTTTACCGTATCACCAGAAACGACCCAAGATGGCAGAGCCACCGTGCTCAATCTATTATCCGCCTCTCACAAGAACGATTGGATAGTGAAATCCGGCCGTTTTTCTTGGATCTGTTGGCCAGTAGCGACCCACAGCAACCAGTTATTCTTACCTAGCCGCCGACTTAATTATCGGCGGTTTTTTGTTTAGAGAGCACCTGATAATTATTGATCTCACTGTTGATCACATCTCCTCGTCAGGCCCAGCCATAACGGCTGGACATTGCTTCGTACTTGACGCCAATGAGTAATCAATTAGCATACAACGAGATGACGAATATGCCTGATATCTTTGGTCCTGGCTCAAATTATAAGCAACGCTTGGTTGAGAGCTATCCTCGTCTGGCGGAGATAGTTAAGTCTTTGAGAAAGTTAGGTTTGAAGGTTGTCCTAGTTCTAGGAACCTACGATTTGGCTCATATTGGCCACGCCCGTTATCTTGAGCAAGCCAAAGAGTTAGGTGCAGTAGTGATTGTTGGCGTTGATCCAGATGAGGCGGTCAAAAAACGCAAAGGACCGCGACGACCGATTGTGCCTTTGGAGGAACGATTAGAGATGCTAACCCATTTGCGTCACGTTGATTTAGTGACAGTCACCACCGATATTGGCGACGATGGCGTAACCGGCTATCAGCTAATTGAAACGATTAAACCGGATATTTTTGTTATGAGTGAAACGACGACGGGAATTTTCACCGATGAACAACGAGCTATTATTAAAAAAAATACTGGCAAAGTGGTGGTTTTGCCAGCTCAAGCCGAAACATCGACCTCGGCCAAAGTTCGCCTCCTAACGCTGGATATTGCCGAAAAGATTAAGAAAAGCCTAGACGTTATTCTTGAGAGTGAGTAAAGAACGTCCCAATTCCAGTCAACTTTTTCTCCATATCCCAGTGATTCATCGGGGTTATATTGAACTATTCAAAGCTCAAAGCCCTAAGGTTAGCCAGCTTTGGGTAATGGATGAAGACATCATCGCTCTTGACCCACTAACCGAAAGAGAAATGCGCAGGCTTGAGCCAAAATTGGTAGTAGAGATAGTTTCGTCATTAAATATTTTTGACGAAGTAAAACTAGTTGGGCTGGCTCAATTATCGAAGTTTAATGCAGAGAACTTGGTTATAGCTGATGATCGGTTGACCGATATTGTTAGGCAAAAATATTTTCCCAAAACCAAGGTCCGGATTGTTAGTCCGTTTCTGCGTTGGGATGAAAAAAATGTCCAGAAGTTAAATGCCGTCAAGGCCGATGAGGTAGTGAGTCAGGCAAAGTTTGATCACACAATAATGAAATCTGCTAATGAATTGGCTGATAAAAGTTCCGATTGGTTTCGCCAAGTTGGGGCAGTTATTGTTAAAGATGGCAAAATATTGTTTAGCGCTTTTAACCAGCGTTTGCCTAATGATCAGAGCCAATATGCCGACGGTGATCCGCGTAATTTTGTGGCCTTGAATACTGATACGCACCAACGGGCGGTTCTTCACGCTGAGCAATCAGTCATTGCCCAGGCCGCTCAAGAGGGGATTTCGCTTAAAGGAACGTCACTTTATGTCACCACTTTTCCCTGTCCGGACTGCGCTTCGCTCATTGCCGCCAGCGGCATCAAGAAATGTTTCTATCAATCTGGTTACTCATCACTTTACGGCGAGCAATTTCTTAAAGACGCCGGGGTCAGGCTAATTTTAGTAGAAGAGTAGCCCACATCGCCGAAGCGATGTGGGCTTGGAATTCTAACGAGGCTGACTGCCAAAGAAGACTTCGACAATCTTGCCTGGTTTAGGAACGAAATAGTTCCAATGAAGGTGGCAAACAGTTGCGCCTGTCACTTCCGTTTGGCCCTCCCGACAGAAGAGAATACCGCCCTTCACCTCGTTCTGATCTATGAACGTGTTGAGTAGTGTCATCATCTCCCTCATTTCTGCAGTCGTGACTTGATCGAGCCTGACTATGTGGCGGACAGGAATGATCAGAAGATGATGCTCTGTGTTTGGGTAGGGGACATAATTGTTGGTCAGGAAAAACGATTCGTTCCAGGCCAACATCTCTTGTCTCTTCAATGTGTCGCCGCCTGCGCAGAAGGGACATATGCCCGATTCTTGGATCCTCTCCAGCTCCAGACGATAGTCCCCACTCCTCGCATTTTGAGGATCAACGATTTTGGTTTGTTTCAAACGCTTTTCCTCCTGTAGATTTGCACTTCCGACTCGCATGGGTCATCGTCTTCCCGGTTGCGTGGGAAAGTTTCGACGAGTTCCCAAATTTCTTCGTCGATTGGGGGTAGGTACTGGCCAAACCTACCAGACGGATACGCTGCCTTCATTAGTGTTCGGCAGAGTATGGACACCTCGGGATTTTCCATTCCTTCGTTATAGATGCCGGTACCGCCGATGAGCCAAGGGTAGCTGTTGTTTTCTCTTGCCGATTCCAGACCATCGTCCAAGAATCGGGCGATGAAAATACCGTCATCAAGTTCACCTTTCAACGTGCTGCTAATGACGATATTGTTTCGCCCGGGTAATGGACGGAACTTTTCCGGCAGAGATAGCCAAGTCTGCTTGCCCATAATGACAGCGTTGCCGTTGGGATTGGACTTGGTTAGCTGGCTGAAGAAGCGCATGTCACTCTTGAAGTGTGGCCAGGGCAATTCTCCTGGGTCTTCGGCCGTCTTCTTGACTCCAATCAGATTATTGAGGTCAGTGGCAACCACCATGGCTCCATTGCCCCAATCAATTCCTTCTCGCCAATTTTCGTTCATCAGTAATTCCTTCCTGGATAGATTTAGGTTGAGACCGGCAAAAACTCCTTGGGCAAAGACGCCCCAGGGTTATAATCGGTCAGCTGGACGTGTTGTTTGATGAAGTCCAAGTGAGTCAGACCCTTTGGGTTGAAGCGGTTGAGGCTGATCGGGTCTTCAGTGTTCTCAAAGACCATTGCTTCGAAAACACGAACCAGTTCGTCGTTGAACTGAACGGTTGGGAATGGAGCCGGTTGTCGCTTTAGGAGCATCTGTACCCCAAGCCACTGTTTTGAGTAGTAATGGGGGTTGGAAACATCATGCGTCAGGTAGACAAATTTGTGATTCGTTAGTCGAGCCACTAGCTCGCCGACCGTTGCCCACATCACCATGTTGGCAGGAACGCCGAGTGGCCAGTCGCCACTTCGTTGCCAGAGGTGCAGATACAGTTCTCGATCGACGCTCAAAAGATGGATCAGACCATGGCAAGGCACAAGTGCCGCTTGGCGGTATTGAGTTGGATTGTAGGGAGAAATCAACCAGCTACGTCGTTCGGGGAAAGTACGTAAACCTTCCACTACCATGTGCAGCTGATCAAAACCTACCTCGCCAACAATATGACCCCGCTCCATTTTGGCGCCGAAATGGCGGAACTGAAATCCATACATCGGCCCAAACTTGCCTGCGTCTAAATTGTGACGCTTAAGAATTTCTGGCTCCTGCCAGTTATCCCAATAGTAAACGTCGTACTTGTGGAGTAGGTCAACGCTGGTTGAACCGCTTAACATCCAGAGTATTTCGCCAATAGCGCGATAGAACAAGCCTCGTATCGGCCGCTCGGTAACCAGTGGAAAACCGTTGGCTAACGGAAACTCCATATGAATACCTTGCGGGATTAGCAAGCAGTCTGGTCCTTGGATGCTACTGACGAGCCGGCCTTGATGATGAATTCTTCTCAAGTCATCACCATATTGGCCATCCGCAACCCGCTCGGGATACGGCAGGTATTCAATCACTTCGTTTCCTCCTGTTTTCTATTTTTTCACGTGCGAATGCACTGCTGGCATTGTACCGTTTGGGCGAGATTTATCAACGGACAAATGGTGCTAAAACGGCCAAAAAATGGTTCAATGATGCCAATGAGTGACTCCCAATTTCTTCATGAAGTTGCCATTACCGCCATCATTATGGATGGCGACAAATATCTAATTACTCGTCGCTCACCCAACAAAAAACGTTTTCCGGGGATGTGGACGGTGCCCGGCGGCCGGCTGGAAGCTAAAGATTATTTAGAACTACCCAAAGATACCGAAAGTTATTGGTACAACGTTTTGGAGCGAACTTTAGCCCGAGAGGTCAAAGAAGAAGTTGGTGTAGAAATTCGTGACGTTGAGTATCTCACTAGCCTCGCCACTGTTCATGACGATGGCTCGCCCTCGATTGTAATTTCTTGCACGGCCGAATATGTCTCTGGTCAAATCAAACTTCAAGCGGAAGAATCTGACAAATTTGCTTGGGTGACAATTGAGGAAGCTAAAACCTACGATTTGATTGACGGCATCTATCAAGAATTGGTTCAAGTTGAACGCCGCAAAAAAGGCCAAAAAGTTCTTTGGGAAAACATAAAGCCTCAAAGGGAATCTAAAGTAAATTAGGTTGGCTAGGGTCGGGTTTTTGGCAGTTTGGGCAGAAATGGGAACTGCGGCCAGCAATTTTGATTCGTTCAATTGGTGTGCCGCAGACTTTGCAGGGTAATCCTTGGCGATGATAAACATTGGCCACAACCAAATAAGTGCCCATAGAACCGTCGGTTTTACGATAATCCCGACTACTGCTACCGCCGTGCTTGAGAGCCAAGTTTAAGACCTTAGGGACGCAATCGAAAATCTTCTTTATTTGAGGGCTTGATAATTTGTTCGCTTTTTGTTTGGGGTGAATTTTAGCACAGAACAAGGTTTCGTCCACATAGATATTACCGAGACCAGCTACCAAAGATTGATCGAGCAAAGCCTGTTTGATAGTAATTGAGCGTTTGGCCAGGGCATTTGTTAAATAATCTAAAGTAAATTCTGGCCAGGTGTATTCAGGACCAAAATCTTCAACCACTTTTTTCAGTTCGTCTTCGTCATTCAAAGCCTTAATCCAGCCAAATTGTCGCAGATCGTTAAAATATAATTTGCCCTTGTCGAACTCAAAAATGATATGGCTGTACTGGTGGGGCAGGTTGTTGGTGTAGAGTTTGTCGGGATGGCCACCGCCGACTAAATAGGAGTTATCCTTGGGTAGATAAATAAGCTGGCCAGTCATTTTTAGATGAATAGCTAAGTAATTCTTGGAAAGCTTCCAAATTAAAATCTTAGCTCGACGGCTAATTTCCATAATTTCTTGCCCGATCAAAGACCGAACATCGCCAAAAAATAGTTTAGGCAGGCGGACATTGACGGAGACAATTGTCTGACCAACCAACTCTTGGCTTAGCCCTTGTCTAATTGTTTCCACTTCTGGTAGTTCAGGCATTTCTCGCATTCTGCCAGATGGTTAGACGGTTCTCAACTTGAAAAAGCGTCCATATTGGTTTTAAATCCCCAGAGGAGGTGGTGAGTGAACATTGTCTTGTTGGGTGAAATAGATTCGGGGAAATCAAGCGTGGCCAGATATCTTCAACGCCGCTATGGATTCACCGTTCTAAAATCCGCCGGTATTCCTAAGGCTATGCTTCGAAAGCTTGGATTGAGTCCGGAACAAATTGAAGGCAAGCTCAAAAACTTGCCGGATCCTAGTCTCAATGGTCTGGCGCCTCGTCAGCTAATGATTGATCTGTGCAACTGGCTTCGCGACGAGTTTGGTCAAGACGTTTTAGCCAGGCAGGTTAATCAGCGTCGGGCCCAGTTTGTTCAGATGGGCAAGAAATCGTTTGTTTGCGATGACATCCGGATGCAAGAAGAGTGTCAGATGTTGGTAAAAGCTGGTTGGAAGATTTTCCAAATTATTCGACCAAACTTAGTTGTTAATCAGGCAGCTAAAGCCTTCAAGACCGATCCAACCGAAGCCCATGCCCAAACTCGGGGGCAATACCCGACAGTCGTCAACGACGATACGCTTCAAGATCTCTTCAAGAAGGTTGAACAAGCCCTTGGCTTATAATTCACTTCGCGGCGCCAAAATTTGGCGCCGTATTTACTATGACTGTTGACATAAATATACCCGTTGTGGTAAAAACAGAAAGTATGGTCAAAAAAATACAAGGAGGCGGCAACTAGAGCGAAGACTTTTTTGTCTACGACTTTGGGCCGCTATCCGCGGCTTTTTTTGACTCGCGACTTTAACAAATAGGCTTCCAAACTGAAGCTGAAGGTACTTCTTCAGCTTCGCGCTCGCCGATTTCGCAAGAATGAAGCGGGCAAACAGGTCTGTGACTGCGCAAGCAGTTGCAGAAAATGTGTAATTCCACATAAGAGCACATAGAGGATGCCTTGGTAGATGTGGCCGAAGAAGGACGTAGTAGTCTGCGATAAGCGCCGGGGAGCTGACAACAAGCTTTGATCCGACGATTTCCGAATGGGGAAACCCAACGTCGTAAACCGACGTTACCGTCGCTTCACTCTAATTTTCAAGTCCCATTTTTCAATTTTCAAACATTAAAAAATTAATTGGAAATTAGAAATTGAAAATTTGTTAATTGGAGCGAAGCGATGGTGGGCACCCGGGGAACTGAAACATCTTAGTACCCGGAGGAAAAGAAAGTAGTAACGATTCCCCAAGTAGCGGCGAGCGAAACGGGAACAGCCTAAACTTGTCTGCCATATCCTGGGTGTAAGTAGTAAACAGGCGGTTCTTAAAATATATGGACCTAGCCTCTGTAAATTTGTTTTTACTTGCGTCCGGGATTTGGTAGGCAAGGGTTATAGGGTAGTGTCAGAGCGCAAGCTCGAGCGAGTTTCAAGATAGTAGAAGAAGGACCTTGGAAAAGGCCACCGTAGAGGGTGAAAGTCCCGTATTCGAAATTATTTTGGCCGCTTGGATGCTGTCCCTAAGTACGACTGGACACGTGTAATCCAGTCGGAAGGTCGGGTGATCGTGCCCGAAGGCTAAATACCACATCTGACCGATAGTGAACTAGTACCGTGAGGGAAAGGTGAAAAGTACCCATAGTATGGGAGTGAAATAGTACCTGAAACTGTGTGCTTACAAGGAGTCGGAGCGTGCTACGCACGAAGACTGTAAAAATTCGACTTAGTTAGAGGTGTAATTATGGAAACAGAAGAAGTGGTCAATCATAGCTATAGACTTTCGTTCACTGCTGCAGGCATAACCATCAGCAGACACGACAGACGTAGCCAGTCGTTTTCTAATATCAAAAACCCTGAAATAAGTGTGTCGTTTAATGTTGAAGAAAGAAACGATACACTTGCCCGGATTAAATCGGTGGAAATAATCAACGATCATCTGCGGAAGTTGCCGTATTGGGTTGGGACCAACTATCTTTTCAGCGATCTTACAGAAGAGGGTATAAGAAAGCTGATTAGGATTAAGGATGTTAAACTGGAGTATGTAAATGCTTTGACTATCAAGAAGATTGATCTGCTGTCGCTCGACATCAGCCTCAAGCTTCCTGAGACCATTCCATTTTGCGAGCTAGCTAACACTGGCTAGCCACCCAAATTCGGGGATAATTTATCCCCATCTCTAACTGAGTCGAATTATGTAATTATTTTTGTAGTTTTCGTGCGTGGTGCGTGACGGCGTGCCTTTTGAAGAATGAGCCAGCGAGTTACTTCTCTGTCGCAAGTGTAAGAGGTTCTGCCTCGGACGCGAAGCGAAAGCGAGTGCTAATAGCGCGAAGCCCAGTGCGAAGCACTGGGAAATTCCAAGCACTAAGCACGAAGCTCTAAACAAATATCAAATTCAAATGATTTAAAATTTTGAATTTTGGACATTAAATATTGTTTAGGATTTCGGATTTAGAGTTTAGGATTTTCCAATGCTTCGCATTGGTAGCGGCAGGGAGTAGACCCGAAACCGGGTGATCTAACCATGAGCAGGGTGAACTCTAGGGAAACCTAGCAGGGAGGCCCGCACCCACCGGAGTGGCAAATCCGGGGGATGACTTGTGGTTAGGGGTAAAATGCCAATCGAACTCGGAGATAGCTGGTTCTCCTCGAAATATATCTAGGTATAGCCTGGGACTACATGGTGCGGGGTAGAGCACTGAATGGTGTTTGGGGGCGCAAGCTCTCACCACCAAACAAACTCCGAATACGCGCCGTTCGGGTCCCAGAGTCAGACTGTGCGGGCTAAGCTGCATGGTCTAAAGGGAAACAGCCCAGACCTTTAGTTAAGGTCCCCAAATCCAAGCTAAGTGGAAAACGAAGTGACAAAGCGTAGACAACCAGGATGTTGGCTTAGAAGCAGCCATCATTTAAAGAAAGCGTAATAGCTCACTGGTCGACTCTACGCGGTCGGCAACACAACGGCGAAAGCCGGCGTTTAGCTTACCGCCTCTAGGCTTTGTTGCGCGGAAAATGTAACGGGGCTCAAGCTTGGTACCGAAACTAAGGACAGTGGTGCTTTGCACCAAGATCAAAAACAAAAAACCAAAGACCAGAAATATACAAAAAACCAAAAAGGAATTACCGATTCAGTTAGGAGGTGAAATGATTGGTGGAAGAATATTACTTGTATCTCTCGGAAATAGACTTTGATATCCGCATGAAAGAAATAATTTTCGGCCAACGTCAGGTCGGTAAAGGCCTTTCCAAGAGGAAAATAATGGCGGAGTCAAAAAAGGAAGCAGTCGCCAAGGCCAAAGAAATATTTTTTTCGGAAACCAGAAAGAACTCTAGATATCGATTCGGGCGCCTTCTTATCCCGCTTTCGAGCCAGAAGTTTAATCCTGACAACGTATCGAAGAATATTCTGGCCGAGTTCCCTGACCATTGAATTATTTAGCTGTTTGCAGTCTCGATTGCAAACAGCTCTTCCCAACTGAACCGGTAACAAATTTTGGATTTTGAATTGTAATTTTGATTTTTGGATTTTGCATTTTGGTTTTGATGCGAAGCATCATTGTGGTAGAGGAGCGTTCGTATTGGGGTGAAGCGATATCCGCGAGGTGTCGTGGACTGATACGAAGTGAGAATGCTGGCATGAGTAACGAAAACCAGGTGAGAACCCTGGTCGCCGCAAGCCCGAGGTTTCCACAGCAACGACGATCGTCTGTGGGTTAGTCGGTCCTAACCCAGTGTTTTGCCCATAAGGCGCAAAAGCTGGAAGTTCTAAATACTAAGCACTAAATCCTAAACAAGGTTAAATGTTCAAAATTCTAATGGCTAAAACTGATTTTGAGTTAGTTTATGATTTTGAATTTAGACTTTGTTTAGAGCTTCGAATTTCGAATTTAGAGTTTCCAGCGTCTTGTGAACAAGACGCTGGGGATGGACAGACGGTTAATATTCCGTCACTACTAATAAACTACCTTGAGATGACACGGATTGAAGGTCCAAGCGATTAATGGATTTCGCGTAAGCTGACAATTTGGCAAGAAAAGTCTCAAATTAACTATTATTAGTATCCGTACCGCAAACCGACACAGGTGGGCGAGTCGAGTAGACTCAGGTGGTCGAGACAACCCTCTTTAAGGAACTCGGCAAAAAATCAGGCGTAACTTAGGGATATGCCTTGCCTTGTGCGTAGCACAAGGAAATTCGAATGATCTAAATTCGAAATTACAAACAAATCTAAAGTTCTAATGACCGAAATTCTAAAGTTTAGAAAATTGGGCGTTGGTATTTTGAAATTGTTTCGGATTTCGTGCTTAGGATTTAGGATTTCCTCGCGCTACGCGCGAGGTCGCAGTGAAAGATTTTCAAGCGACTGTTTAACAAAAACTTAGGTCTCTGCTAACCCATTGTGGGATGTATAGGGGCTGATGCCTGCCCAGTGCTCGTAGGTTACGGGGAGGGCTGATTTGTCTTCGGATAATGAGGCTCGAACTTAAGCCCGAGTGAACGGCAGCGGTAACTATAACCGTTCTATGGTGGAAATGGCTGCCATAGTGAGGTATTCAAACCTCCTTCTGAACTGATGATGCCTATCAGATGTAAGAATGAAAATCTGGCTATATCGGGGAACGTCTCGGAAGAGAAAATCCCGAGGGAAGACGTTATGTCATATATGACATAACGAACCCGTAGAGACTAAACGCCAGACCCTTAAATGAAATTAAAGGGAAGAGATAGTCCGGACTCTATGGCGACATAGAGAGTGCAGCAGAAATGACTGCGCCGCGCAGAAATTGCGCTGTAACAGATTCAAGCGAAATTCCTTGTCGGGTGAATCGAAAAGATCTTGCCCATGGCGGCTATATCGGTGAAGCCTAACGATGTGTGCGGCATCTATGGTAATACCGAGGGAAGTCACTTTATGCCATATAAAGCATAAAGTTGACCCCGTAGAGACTGAGGGCGCAAGCCCGAGGGTCGAGCATAATGCTTGGCCAACACGCCGTCCTTCGAAAAAAGTGAAGATATACTCGCCGCTTTGCGGCTCGTATCTTCTTCTCGTAAAACTCGAAGAAGATATAGTCCACGCCCAGTTGAAAAATTGGGGGACAACAGAAATGTTGTTGTGAAGTTCCGACCCGCACGAACGGCATAACGACTTGAAAACTGTCTCAAAGAGGGACTCGGTGAAATTACACTACCGGTGAAGATGCCGGTTACCTGCAGCAAGACGGAAAGACCCCGTGGAGCTTTACTACAGTTTGGCATTGAATCAGGACTTGACATGTGTAGCGTAGGTGGGAGAACTTCGGTTCGCCAATGAAACACCACCCTTGTTTAGTTTTGTTTCTCACTCCTCGTGCCTTGCATACAAGGTGCTCGGAAATTTCCAATTTTCAAGCAACAATTTTCATTTAATTTTCAATGAATCATTGAAACATTGATTATTATTTGGAAATTAGAAATTGATAATTGATAATTCCGTGCTTTGTATTCAAAGCACGGGGAAGACAGTGTCTGACAGGTAGTTTGACTGGGGCGGTCGCCTCCTAAAGAGTAACGGAGGCGCGCAATGGTTCGCTAGTTACGGATGGAAATCGTAACGATAGGGTAAACCCATAAGCGAGCTTGACTGCAAGGCCCACAAGCCGAGCAGGAACGAAAGTTGGTGTTAGTGATCCAGCCGGTGCAGTACGAAACGGCCGGCGCTCAACGGATAAAAGCTACCCCGGGGATAACAGGCTGATTGCGCCCAATCGTCCACAGAGACGGCGCAGCTTGGCACCTCGATGTCGGCTCACCCTATCCTGGGGCTGAAGACGGTCCCAAGGGTTTGGCTGTTCGCCAATTAAAAGGGTACGCGAGCTGGGTTCAGAACGTAGTTTACGTTGCGTTCTACCGCAGTAATGCGGTAAATTGAACTAATGATAGAAATCCCAACTAAAATCGGTGAAACCTTCCTCTAATCACGAACTGGTAGAGAAGGCAATACCGAGGGTAAGACATGAGAAAATTGACAAGAGAAGAACGAGCCTATATTGCGGGCTTTTTGGATGGAGACGGTTGTATTATGCTTCAACTGATTTTTCGGAAAGATTATATTTTCGGTTATCAGATTCGAGCCAGCATCGTTTTCTATCAAAAGCAGCGAAACAGGCAGTTCCTAGAATGGCTTAAGGAAAAACTTGAAAACGGTTATATCCGCAATCGTAACGACGGCATGTCCGAGTATGCGATTGTTGGCTTTGTGCCCGTAAAAGAAGTGTTAATTTCCTTACAACCATTTCTAAGATTGAAAAAAGAGCAAGTGAAAACGTCATTATTGGTTATTGATAGATCGCCAAAATCGGGTCGTCAAATGACCGCCGAACACTTACTTAAACTAGCTAAAGAAGTAGATAAGTTCGCTTGGATGAACTATTCAAAAAAGAGAACTAATACTGCTGTGCAAGTTAAGCAATTTCTAATGTTACGAAACCTCATGGATCCCGTAGAGACTGATTCCTAGGCTTGCCTAGTTAGCAAGCGTAAGATGAGAACGATTTACTCTGTAAGTTGTTCAAACGTTGGCTCCTGATCGATTATAACTTTGTGAATTTATGAAGATATGCTCGCAACTTCGTTGCTCGTATCTTCATCCTTCACTGCGTTCAGGATGAAGATATAGTCCATGCTTCTAGAAATAGGAGATTCTTCTAGAAATAGGAGATTACATGCGCGAGACAGTTCGGTCCTAATCTGCTGTAGGCGTGGAAGATTGAGGGGGGAGGCTCCTAGTATGAGAAGACCGGAGCGTACGAACCTCTGGTGTATCGGCTGTCCTGCCAAGGGCAATGTCGAGTAGCTACGTTCGGAACTGATAACCGCTGAAAGCATCTAAGCGGGAAGCAGGCCCCAAGATTAATCTTCGTTAAAGACCCCCGGAAGACTACCGGGTAAAACTTGTGCGTAGCACAAGAATTTTCAATTTTCAGTTCTCAATTTTCAATCAATGGAAATTGTAAATTGATCATTAGAAATTCTCGTGCTGCGCGCGAGCGATAGGCGCTAGGTGTAAGATGAGCAATCATTTGAGCCGAGGCGTACTAATAGGTCAATGGAAATTACATATTTATCTGTGAGCTGAAGGTGGTACCTTCTGCTTCGGTTTGGAAGACGCTCGGATTTGTTTCATTCGGACACGCGTCCTCGAGCCCAGCGGCTCTCGGCGCTCGAGCTCGACGAAAAACCCCTCGACTTCGCTCGGGGACCGTGCTTTTTCGTCTCCGCTACGGTCCGCACGAAACAAAATCCTCGCTTAAGTATTTAAGTGGGGATTCGAGCAAATGTGTTTAGGGAGGAGGTGAAACCGTGGTTTTAGGATATCAACAAAAAAGTACAACCACCGTTGTATGTCCGCTCAAGATTACAACCTACGGCGAACATGTCGCTGATAGTCATACGCAGTACATACTGACAAGCGTCGAGTTGGATGATTCAGAAAGTGAACAGGAACTAATAAAAAAACTCCGGGTGCAGATACCCCAACTCGTTGCTAGTGGTAAGCTTTCTTCCTTTGCTCTTCGCGAAGATACCAAGATTAACTACTCACGAGCCAGCTGGAAACTTCTGTGAGGAGGTGAAAAGAGTTGAAGGTTCTAGATCTAGTAGGTGTTTCCGAACGAATAGAAGCAATAAACTTCGCAGTTCTGTGGGTTCGGCTCGATGACGACGGTCAACGACGTGGTGGGCCTTACTTAGAACTTGTAACCGCAGAAACACCTGATAAAGCGCTCGACGAAATTGTGCCAAGGAGAGTAAGGGGACGACTTGATCAGCGCGTAGACGCAACCGTCTATCCGATTACATTAACAGTTGGTGACGTAGCGCTGACTGTAAACAATCGGTTCCAACGAGCTGATGATTAATTTTTCTGGCCAGATTTTCTGGCCACCCCCTTCCTGAACACATTAAATATTTGAGCCTTTTGTCTTGGTGCCTTGAGCGGCAGGGGTACACCTCTTCTCATTCCGAACAGAGTAGTTAAGCCTGCCAGCATCGATGATACTCGGAGCTAACAGCTCCCGGGAAAGTAGGTCGGCGCCAAGACAAAGGATTCAAAATTTCAATAATTACATCCTTTAACCATATTACACCTCCGAGGTGTAATACCTGATAGGTGGTTAAGGGTACGCAAGGGTGATGACTGAATTTTCGCCACGAGGCGAATTTTTGTTACACTACGACTATGGATAGACGACTACGAGTAATGAGCGCTACCGTATTACTGATTATCGGCGGAGCCGCCCTGGCTGCCGGGTTAGGCGGACCATCGGTTAACGCTGTGGCATTTGCCCAATCTGGCACTGACTATACTAAACTATTTGTCTGGGGCGGAGCGATTGCCCTGGTCATTAGCGCCGTTCTGTATATTTCCGCTAGCGCCGAGTAGCTAACGAACGTCGCTAGAAATCATATAGTTGGCTGTCAGGCCTGGGCCGTTGGTGTCAGTTCCTTTATAGTTGGCTGGATAACCATAATAACTAAATGGATCGGCGGATTTGTATAGTGGGGGGTCGTTCGATGAAAGAAGTTTATCGGTATTGGCTATTGGTGGCTCAAGGGTGGTAAAGAGGGCAAAACTAGTGGCGGGGTTGCTTGGAGCAGAATCGGCTGGGCCGGAAATATAGAGATATCGCCAATCTTGATTGTGATTAATTGAAGGATCAGTGCAGCTAAGAGCGGTTTGATCGACTGATTGTCGAGGGTCTTTGGGGATAGATGAGATGTATTTAGGGGCTAGACGGCCGTTAATAGTACGACTATGCCCACAGGTAGGGGAAGATGCGGAGGCGGAGATTAAAGAAGTATCAGTTAACTGCCAGTCAGCTGAAAAAACTTGAACCGTACTTATGTCATAGGCTGGATAAGTTCGGCTGTCGGTGTTGTACTGTGACAGCGCATTCTTGATGCGGTTGAGATCGCTTTTGCGGGTCTGATTTCTGGAGCGAGCCGAGGCCGAAGCAAAGACATAAACCCCTAGGCCAATAAGTATGCCGATTATGACCATAACTACTAATAGCTCAATAAGTGTAAAAGCCCGATTTCGTTGTCGCATTATTACTCCCTAATCATAGCGAAGCTGTAAGAGTTTACCAAGCGACTATAGTCGGCGGTGACGCCTCTTAAAGCTCGCGGTTATACCGCTTCGCTATAGCAGAGCTATACGAGCGTAAGCGACTATAGCAGAGCTGGCAATCACTCCAAGATGGTGGAATACTACTGATAGCCGTATGATTAAAACGCTTGGTCTGATACTCAAAAAACAAGCCATTGGTGAAACCGACCGGATTATCACTATTTTCAGTCCGGATTTTGGTAAAAAACGAGTCATTGCCAGAGCTGTTCGTCGGCCATTGTCAAAATTGGCCGGCCATTTAGATACATTTATGCTCTCTTCTTTAATACTGACCGACGAAGAGGACTTGCCCAAAATTACTAGTGCCGTTTTGGCCGAGCCATTTGAGAAACTCCGTTCGTCGCTGGAGCTTATGGGCCAGGCTTTTGCCGTCAGTCGAGTGGTTGAACGGGTAATATTGGAGGACGTTAACCAACGTTCGCTTTTTAATTTAACTCTTGACGCCTTGGCTCGGATCAACAGTAACCAAAACTGGTCGGCCAACTGGTTGTTTTTTCTAAGTCAGCTAGCTAACCAATTGGGTTTGGGCATATCGGACTTTAGCTGTCGAGCCTGCCAAAAGCCAATTATCACCAATGCTTTTTTTGACCCAGCTGATCGCCGTTTCATCTGTGTCAACTGCTCGCGTGGACTTGAGCCTATTCAAATCAACAAGAATTCGGTAAAGTTACTCCAGTTATTACGGCGAAAATCATTTGTGATGATTCGAACAATTTCCATTCCTAATATAGTTGCCCAAGAAGTTGAAGAGCTTCTGCTTCGTGAAATTACCGAATGGTTTAATCACCCCTGGGATTCATATGCGAGCTTGGCTGGAAGTTGATCTTAACGCTATCCGTCATAACTACCAGCTGGTTAAACAAAAAGTTGGTCGTGACGTAGGAGTAATTGGCGTTGTTAAGTCCGACGCTTACGGCCACGGCCTAGAAGAAGTTGTCAAGGTCCTTGATGGACAAGATATCGATATTTTCGCTGTTATTGATCTAAACGAGGCAATCAGGGTGCGGGCAGTCAGCCAGCGACCGGTTCTGATTTTGGGCTATCTTGATGCCAAAGAAACAATTGAGGCGATTGAGCGGGGCTTTATTCTTAGCCTCTATGATCGTGAGGCTATTGCCGTAATACAACGGACAGCCGAGCGACTGGGCAAAACCGCCCGCGTCCACGTCAAAATTGAAACTGGCTTGAACCGTTTGGGCATGTCCATCGAGGAGGCAATAGATTTTTTAAGCGGTCAACGCATGTTTCCTAATATTAAAGTTGAGGCCATCTACTCCCATTTGACTGACGCTAGTGATCGCCAAGAAGATCTGAAACAGTTACGGAAAATCCAAGACTTCTTAACGGATATGCGAGATATTATTGATCTTCTGCCGATTCATCTGGCCAGTTCCTATTCGTTAGCAAATTTTTCTGAAGGCTATTTTGACGCCGTCAGAGTTGGTTTAGCACTTTATGGTGTTGATGAAGTTTTGCCAGGCTTAATTCCGTCGCTTCAGTGTAAGTCACTAATTGCTCAAGTCAAACCGCTCAAAAAAGGCGAAGGGACAAGCTACGAACATTTGTTTATTGCTCCCGAAGATATGACAATCGCCATTATCTCCATAGGCTACGGCGAAGGCTTATCGCAGATGCTGACCGGCAAAGCCCAAGCTTTAATTAAGGGCAAAAAGGTGCCAATCATTGGTAAAATTTGTATGAATTTGTGCGTCATCGACACCAAAGGTTTGCCGGTTAAACGAGGAGACGAAGCCGTGTTAATTGGTAGCCAGAAGGATGATCGGGGTGAGATAGAGACCTTGACAGTCAGCGAACTTGCACGAATTTCTCTCATGCGTCATCATGAAATTATAACTCGGCTGGGTTGCGCTTTGCCGAGGATATATCAAGGAGGGTGATGCCAGACGGACCGACGGAACAACCAGTACCAATAGCTAACCAATCAGCGCCGCCATCGGTGCCTCTGCCCCAGCCGTCGGCTCCCTTGCCCCCACCACCAGCTAATCCTTCGATTGAGACAATCACGGCCAATGACGGAGCCTTGCCTATCAACAAGCCAACCGCTCCCGACTCTGCTTCCAACCAATCCGAACCCACCCCAGCAACCATCCCACCAGCCGACAGCCTGCCTCGTCCGGGCGGAATTTCCCTGCCCTCGGTGGTAGTCAGCGAAGCTGATATTGAAGCGACCAAAGACGAATCCGAGCATCTGTCCGAGCAGATCGAAGTGTTAACTGGCGAAATTCAAGCTCTAGAGTCAAAGATTGAACATTTAACTGGTTCGCCTGCGACTGATTCAAAAATTGCTCCTATGGCCGAGCCCGAATTGATGGCACCGCCCGTTCACCAAGCTCCTGCGCCAGAACATAGTCAGACAAACCCTCCAGCGCCGTCACCTGCAACTTCGCCAGAAACCAACAGCCATAGTGTCGCCACGCCGGTGCCAATTACCAATAACCGACCGGTTACTGATATCTACGCCAAGGTAGCCGAAAAAGAAAAAGAAGCCCAAATCAAAGAAGAGAAAGCTCACGACGGATCTGAACACACATCAGGCATCGGCACTATCGGCGAAGTCTTGGCAGTATTTGGCATAATTTTCTTCGTCATTCTTCTGGCTTCACCACTACTCAAAGGCATTTTGTCTACCGATTTAGTCAACACCGTCAAGCAAATCGGTTGGCCAACCGCCACCGTTTGTTTATTGCTTGGCTTCCTTTTCTCACTGGCTCTCAAGGGCAAAGGCCTACTTAAAATTGTTAGTTTTCTCTTTTTCCTGATCTCCGCCGTTATGACGCTGGCCGCCATGGGTCAGACAAATTTGCTTGGACCATTGGCTAACATTTTCCAACCACTCTTTGACTTCTACAAGTAACAGCCTTTCTGTTCTAGGCTTATCGCCCCGCATCCAGTATCATATTGATATGGTTGAAGCGAAGCAGATGCAAGAATTTGTGGCCTGGGCCAAACGCCGAGGCGTTATTTGGCCGTCAAGCGAAATTTACGGCGGCTTTAGTTCAAGTTACGATTACGGCCCAGTTGGTGTGGAGATGAAAAATCGGCTCAAAGCTCTTTGGTGGCAGACGATGGTTCAGAGTCGCGACGACGTGGTCGGTCTGGATACGGCCATTATTATGAACCCGGCCATTTGGCAAGCCTCTGGGCACACGGAAAGTTTTACTGATCCGTTAGTCGAAGATACCGTGACCCATAAACGTTATCGAGCTGATGAGTTGGATGATCCTACTATTAGTCCCGACGGTAATCCCGTTAGCGAGGCCAAAAACTTTAATTTAATGTTTCGAACTTTCGTTGGCCCAGTTGAGGATTCGGCTTCGGTAGCCTATTTACGAGGGGAAACTTGTCAGGGCATATTTGTTAATTTTAAGAATGTATTAGACACAGCCCGGGTTAAAATTCCTTTTGGCATCGGCCAAATCGGTAAGGCTTTTCGTAATGAAATAACGCCGGGCAACTTTACTTTTCGAACTCGCGAATTTGAGCAGATGGAATTGGAGTTTTTTGTGTGTCCTGAAGAGGCCGATGAGTGGTTTGAGCGTTGGGTTGAAGATCGGCTTAACTGGTACGTCGAACTTGGTATAAACAAAAAAAATCTGCGACTGACAAAACATGCCAAAGCCGACTTAGCTCACTACTCCAAGGCAACAACCGATATCGAGTATCAATTTCCGTGGGGCTGGGGTGAGCTTGAAGGTATTGCCAATCGGGGCGATTACGATCTGACTCAACACCAAAAAGCCTCGGGTGTGGATCTGTCGGTCTTTGACGAGGAAACTAAAGAGCGTTTTATCCCCTTTGTTATAGAACCTTCCGGCGGGGTTGATCGGGCACTCTTGGCATTATTGCTTGATGCCTGGCAATGGCACGAAAAGGGTAGAAAAGGGGAAGGGGAGGTTGAGACAGTTTTAGCCATCAGCCATCATCTTTCGGCTTATGATGCGGCAGTTTTACCTTTAGTCAAAAAGGAACCTTTGGTGAAATTGGCTGAAGCACTAGTTAAGAAACTTCGCACCGAGGGTAAAAATGTTTTTTACGACGAATCCGGCTCGATC
>JBGOUP010000038.1:0-6163 GCA_041477655.1 Patescibacteria group bacterium | reverse complement strand
CTACAGACATTCAACAACCTACTCGTTGACTATCTGCTTTTCTACAACACCGAACGGCCCCATCAAGCCCTTAAATACCGTTCCCCAATGGCCGTCGTCGTTGATCACCTCCAAAAGTCCAATATGTATGCAACCAATACAACCACGAGTCTTGATTGGCAAGTTGTGATAGGCTGAACTCTAGATATTCCTTGAGGAGGTATTTCGCTGGACCTTAAATTAGAAACGACATTTCTTGGCCATAAGCTTGAGCACGGTCTAGGAAATGCAGCTGGTTCGGCTAAGAAGAAGGAAGTGATGATTGAAGCCAGCCGATTTCATCCTGACAGTGTTGGCAATGGTGGCAACCATGACTGGGCTACTACTAACAATGTTTGGGATTTTGCAGAGGCGAAGGACCCGCGAACTGTGATGATAGAAACTTTTCAGGCGCCGAATGACATTCGACGCCTTTTTTCTTTAGCCTTTATTTTCTTAATGTTCCGTATGTTATATGTGACATACGGTGACCTGGAACTAGTGAATCTATAACAGGTAAATATTAGCCATCGATAATGTGACTCAACAGCAGTTTCTTTTCAACGGAAGCAATTAGTTTACGAGTGGAAACGGCTACGTCTGGGGCAACAGAAACAGACGTTATGCCAGCTTTGACCAGGGCTTCGGTCACTTCCGGATAGACACTGGGGGCTTGGCCGCAAATAGAGCTGGTAACATGGGCTTTGCGACAGGCCTTAATAACATGAATCATCGAGGCCATAACGGCTGGATTACGCTCGTCAAATTCGTAAGCCAGTTTAGCCGAGTCTCGATCGATTCCGAGTGTCAGCTGGGTTAAATCGTTGGAGCCAATCGAAATGCCATCAATCCCTTCTTCAATATAGTGTTCAATATCCAAAATGGCCGAGGGCACTTCGACCATAATCCAGAGTTTGAAATCGGCACTCTGACGTAAATTATTGTGATGCAAGAGATCCCGAACCTTGCGATACTCGTCAACTGTCCGGACAAAGGGGATCATTAAGTGCAAATTTTTCAGGTCGTGACCGTCCCGAACCATTTTGATGGCCTCAATTTCCAAAGCGAATTCTTCCGGATCGGCGATATAGCGAGAAGCGCCGCGATAGCCGATCATCGGGTTGTTCTCTTGCTCCTCAAATTCCTGACCGCCCTTAAGACTACGATATTCGTTGGTCTTAAAATCGGTGGCTCGATAGACAACTGGCCGAGGATGAAAGGCTTGAGCAATAATAGCGATGCCTTGGGCCAGCTTCGAGACATACTCTTTGGCCCGGCCGTCTTTCATCATGGCTTTAGGATGCTCGCCGATGCCGGCAATTATGAACTCGGCTCGCATTAGACCGACGCCATCTACCGGCAGTTGCGCATACTCATCAGCTTTTTCCGGCTCGGCCAGATTTAGATAGACTTTGGTGGCGGTAACAGGAACGGTTTCAGTATTCAGTTTTCCGTTTTCAGTTCTCTGATTCTGACCTGCCCCGAGCACAGTCGAGGGGTTACTAGTAACCTTGCCTTTGTAAACCTTGCCAGAGTGGCCATCAACTGTCACGACTTGGCCGGTTTTCAAATGAGCCGTGGCCGTACCGGTGCCAACCACACAGGGGATACCCAGTTCTCTTGAGACGATAGCGGCATGGCTGGTAACGCCGCCGGTATCGGTAATAATAGCCACTGCTCGTTTCATCGCCGGGACATAATCAGGGCTGGTCATCTCGGTGACTAAGACATCCCCAGTTAAAACTTTGTCGATGTCTTTGGGACTATGAATAATCTTGACTGGACCAGAAGCCTGACCGACTGATGCACCCGCTCCGGAAACCAAAACTTCGGCGGTACTGACGTCAGTAATCGGTTTTCCATCTTCAGTTTTCGGTTGCTGATTTTCAGGTACCTGGCCGGCCGATTCCTGACCTGCCCCGAGCACAGTCGAGGAGTTACTGTCAACTGATGATTGACCACCCTTAAGGGTAGTTATCGGTCGTGATTGAACCATGAAGAAACTGCCGCCATCAAAGGCCCACTCCATGTCTTGGGGCGACTGGTAGTGATCCTCGACCTTTTTACCCAAAATAGCTAAAGAAACAATCTGTTCATCGGTTAGTTTTTGACTTTCAAGTTTGTCTTTGGGTGAACTAATATGAGCGTCAACGCCATCGGATCCACGAACAATCTGCCATTCTTGTTTGCTGACTTCTTTACTCAAAATTTTCATTTCAGCTTTATCAATGACGTAGTGATCGGGAGTGACCGAGCCAGAGACGATAGCTTCGCCTAGGCCCATGCCAGCGTCAATAACGATTTTAGTCAGGTCGGAGGCGACTGGGTCAGCCGTGAACATAATGCCCGAGACAAGGCTCTGAACCATTTTCTGAACGGGCACAGCGATACCGACTTTTAGATGGTCAAATTTATTGACGGTTCGATAATAAATGGCTCGGGCTTCAAAGAGCGACGCCCAGCACTCTCGAACCGCTTTGATAAGACTGCCCTCGCCTTCTATATTAAGAAACGTCGCTTGCTGGCCGGCAAATGAAGCATTGGGTAAATCCTCGGCCGTCGCCGATGAGCGAACGGCCACCGGACCTTGATTCATCTGCTCATAAGCTTGCTTAATTTGGTCAACCAGAGGTTGGGGCAGGGGATGTTCTTTGATGGCTGTCTGAAGCTGTTCGGCGATTGAATTTAAAGTCTTTGAGTCTTCCGGATCAAGACCCTTGGTAAGTTTGGCAACCACCGAATCGAGTCGATTAGCAGCCAGAAACTCAAAGTAAGCCTCGGCCGTAATAATAAAACCTTGGGGAACCGGTAGCTGGGCCTTGGTCATCTCGCCCAAATTGGCGCCCTTGCCACCAACCAAAGCGATATCACCTTTACCCACCTGGGAAAACCAAACCAGTAATTTAGGCTTTGTTTGACCAAACATCTCTTTTTACTGTAATCGGTTTAGAGTGCTTTGAGTAGCTGATAAACAATCCCAGGCGAAAAACCTCGGCGTTGCAAGAGCGACATGGCTCGGCGTTTCCGAGCGATTGGCTCCAGATCCTGCCACTGGTGAAGTCGGCTAGAAAGTAGTGACTCGGCGGCAGTCATTTCGTCGTCGTTAGAAACATGAGACAAGGCAGTATCAATTAATCCTTTGTCTATGCCCAAGCGTAATAATTCTAGGCCAATTCGATACCGACCCTGGCGACGGACTTCAACGCGATTACGAGCAAATGAACGAGCAAATTGCTCGTCGTTAATCAGTTCGATTTTTTCTAACTTATCGAGCGTTCGGCGAATAACATCGGGCTCAAACTTTTTTTCTTGGAGCTTTCGCTCAATCTCCTGACGAGTTCGAGAACGATAGCCAAGGTAGCGAATAGCTACTTCCAGCGGTGAGCGTTTCATTGGTAATTATTCAACGGGTGGTTCGGACAGCAATCCCTCTTTAGCTTTGTCACGAATGAGCTTTTCAAGCTGGGCAAAGAGAGCTTTATCACCCTTGAGAAAAGCTTTGGCAGCCTCCCGTCCCTGCCCAAGCTTTTGCTCGCCGTATTGATACCAGGCACCCATTTTGTCAATGAGGCCGGCTTTGACGCCCAGGTCCAAAAGGTCGCCTTCCTTAGATATACCGCTATCAAACATTAAGTCAAATTCAGCGATCCGGAACGGCGGCGCCACCTTATTTTTGACAACTTTGACCCGACACCGGTTGCCAATGGCCTCCTCGCCCTCTTTAATTTGCTCGGCTCGGCGGATATCCAAACGAACGGAGCTGTAGAATTTGAGAGCGTTACCGCCTGTGGTTGTTTCCGGATTACCAAACATAACCCCGATCTTCATCCGAATTTGATTAATAAATATTAAAACTGTCTTTGACTTGGAGACAGCGCCAGTCAATTTACGAAGAGCTTGGCTCATGAGCCTAGCCTGGACGCCCATCATGGCATCACCAATCTCGCCCTCAATTTCCGCTCGGGGCACCAGCGCGGCGACAGAGTCAACCACGATCATATCAACGGCATTGGAACGGACTAAGGTTTCAACAATTTCCAGAGCTTGCTCGCCGGTATCCGGCTGGGAGATGAGTAGGGCGTTCAAGTCAACACCTAACTTAGTAGCGTAACTTGGGTCAAAGGCATGCTCGGCATCAACCAGGGCCCCTAACCCGCCCAACTTTTGGGCCGAGGCGATGGCCGACAGGGCCAAGGAGGTTTTTCCAGAGGATTCCGGGCCAAATATTTCCACCACCCGACCGCGAGGCAAACCGCCAACACCTAGAGCAACATCGAGCGCCAATGAGCCACTGGAGATAGACTGGACATCCAGGTGAGTGTTCTCGCCCATAACCATAATCGAGCCAGCTCCAAACTGTTTCTCAATCTGGCTCATGGCCGCCTTGAGCGCCGCTTCCCGACCAGTTGGTGCCGATTCTTCTTTCGATGTTGTTTCTTTAGCCATTCTCCTCTTTTATATTTGGGAGCTGTTTTGTCTTCTGACAATCTCCCCTTTTTAACTTAAGCGAGGATGAAGTTTTGCCAGCGTATCGCAGGCCGAGCCAAGCTTGGTCCTTAATCCGCCATCTGGCAGAGTAGGGTTGGCCGGCCGAGATCGAGCAACGAGCCGCCGCTGGAGCGGCGAGATTGCGCCTGGCGAAACGATATCCTCGTCTTAATTATTCGTACCATTTTGATCGGCTTTGGCAAGATTTTGGTTGAACAAAATTCGGACCAGTCGTTCTGTTTGAGTGCCGGCATGGCCACGCGACTGGATGTGAATTTCGTTGACGCCAGGGGTTAGCTGGACATCTTGGCTGAATTGCCCAGACGGACTGACAACGATTTGCTCCGAGTTAATTAATACTGATGCTCCGCCGCTGGTGTTACCGGCTATCTGAACCTTATCTTTGTCGCTGGCAAATTCGGCCGGAATGCTGGTGATGGTCAAATCCGGTGGTCGTTTGAAGTGGTTGAGCTGTCCCAAAATGTAGGCGATAACTCCGCCAAAAAGAAGGATAGTCACAACTGTGCCCAAAACTTTGGGGGTAATCAAAAACTGCCAGTCGCCAACTTTTTGAGGCGAAAACTTAACGTCAGCATCGGCGCCGATTCGGGTAGCAGAGCGCTCCTCGCGATAAAGATTAACAATTTTTTCCGGATTTAATTTTAGAAATTCGGCGTAGCCGCGGACAAAACCAACGTTGTAGGCATCGGCGGGCAATAGTTGATACTGACTGCTCTCTAATGCGGTCAGGTATTTATGACGGATCCGGGTTTGGGTCTCGGCTTCTTCCAATGTTAAACCGGCACGATGACGAGCAACACGAAGAATGCTGGCCAAACTTCTTTTCCGGCCGATTTTTTTGGTGACAAAACCACTCATCTACTTAACCTTCAGGCTACATCTGCTTGATCCTGTGGTCAAGGTGGGAAAATCTAGCAGAAAGGCTGGATCAGATCGTCCAGCCCCTTGGATACGGAATCCATTAATAAACATCCTCGAGGTGTAAGACTAGTACGGATAATACTAATCTGGATCATCATAGCAGAATTTAATGCTCGGGGAAATCGTCGGCCGACACCAAGACGTCGCGAGGTTTGGCGCCGTCAGCCGGGCCGATTGTTCCTTCCGATTCAAGAAGGTCGAGCAGACGAGCGGCTCGAGCGTAGCCAACTTTAAGCCGGCGTTGCATTAGCGAGGCCGAAGCCTTGCCAGCCTGCATTACTAAATTGCGGGCTTCATTAAGTAGCTCATCGTCGCCATCAGCTCCACCGCCACCAACGACGCCGTCTTTAATTGGCGATCGGTAGCTGGTAATAGTTTCGTCATAGACCGCCGGCGCCTGTTTCTTAACAAAATCGGTCACTGCCCGTATTTCCTTGTCGCTTAGCAGAACTCCCTGAATACGTTTGGGTTGAGGTTGATCTCCGGCCAAAAAGAGCATGTCGCCTCGACCCAATAATTTTTCAGCGCCGACTTGATCAAGAATAGTTCTGGAGTCGGCGTTACTGGCCACGGCAAAAGCAATTCGGGAGGTGATATTAGCCTTAATCAAACCAGTGATAACATCAACCGATGGTCGTTGGGTGGCGACGATCAAATGTATGCCAACCGCCCGAGCCATCTGGGCTAAACGAACAATTGAGGCTTCAACTTCGTT
>JBGOUP010000040.1:0-5229 GCA_041477655.1 Patescibacteria group bacterium | reverse complement strand
GGTTTCAAAATTCTTCACACGATTTCTCGTTACCCTTCTGGCGTTGCAAGGAGCAGTGGCTGCCCAGCTGCTCACCCTCAAAGCCGCTCATGCGGCCGGCACTCCAGAGGTGGTAATTAACGAAATTATGTGGATGGGCTCAACTGCCAGTTCCAGCGATGAATGGATTGAGCTTCGAAATACCACCAATCAAGATATTGATTTGAGTGGGTGGATTCTGACAAATTCAGCGAGTAGCAGTGGAGATCTAACTATTAGTTCCGGCAGCGTTGCCGCTAACGGTTATTTTCTGATTAGTAATTTTGGCAAAGGTTCGGCCAGTTCGGTGCTTAATGTCGATCCGGATGTTGTCACTACAAGCATCTCGCTAAGCAATACCTGCCAAGCCATAAACTTAGAGCAGTCCGACACGACCATAGTTGACTCGATCGGTTGTGATGGTAACCAGTATTTTGCTGGTGAAAACGTGTCGGTTAAGAAATCGATGGAGCGAAACATCGAAATTGCTGATGGCACACAGGCCAGTTCCTGGCACAGTTCGGTTGGTTTTGCCAATTTAGATTCTTCGGCTAGCCCAAACAACTTTGCTACGCCAGCAGTTACTAACGATGTAACTTCGGCTAACGGCGGCCTGGTTAGCGATAGTTTAGCCGCGGATATCAGCTTTACCGCTGACGGTACTAGCCTTTCGGCCAACTGGAGTGGATTTACCGACCCAGAGTCGGGAGTGAGTTCGTATCTGGTCGCCGCCGGCAAAACACCGGGTGGCAACGATGTCGCTACTTACGCAGCGGAAACACTAACCAATCACACTTTCTCTGGTCTTAGCCTAGTCGAAAACACCACCTATTATGTTTCGGTTGAGGCTGTTAATGGTGCTGGCATCAACGGCGATCCGGTCTCAAGCAATGGTGTTACTTTCAACTCGCTTGCTCCAGATGCGCCGACCAATCTTCAAGTGGCTGACACGCCAAACGATAACGGTGGTAGCTTAACGGCTAGCTGGACTGCCAGCGACCCAACCACCTCGCCAGATGTAACCAATTATCAGCTCAACTATCGCCGAATTGGTGACGTTAGCTGGAATCATCTCGATACTGTCTTGAACACAACCCAAGCTGTTACTGGCTTAAAAAACAAGCCAACTAGCTATGAATTTACGGTTGAGGCGATCGACTTTGCTGGCAACCAATCTATGGAAACTGATCCACCGGTGGTTACCCAGGCTCTTGATAATCAAGCCCCAACGTTGGATTTGGCAAAAACAATTGTTAGTCAAAATAAGCCGGGCAATCAGGATGCGATCAGCGGTCAAGCAGGAGCGGTTAGCCAGCCTGACGTAACCTTGAAAGTATTCGGTAGCGATTTAACAACTCCAATTAACTCTGTCGTGAGTAACGAAGACGGTAGCTTCCCGCTCATGTATATCGGTGACAATCAGTTTGATCATGTCACGGTCGAGTTGGTAAATAGCTCTGATGTTCATTCAGTCACAACTTATAGTCTGGCCAATGACGTTGTCGGGCCAAAAGCGCCGACGCTAACTAAACTGGTGGCTAACTGTGTTAGTGATCCCTGCCGAGTTACAACGCAATGGATTAGTAACGACCCAGATAGTCAGACATTTCAAGTCAGTTATGTTAACAATGGCGCTGAACACAAGACGCTCGAGCAAACTGGCATAACCATTGCCCAGGATATTGCCACCGGCAAGTCCTACGACTTTAGCGTTTCAGCCTTCGATCTGGCCGGAAACCCAAGCATTAAATCAAATGTCTTCAACGTGGCGCTGACGCGCGGAGTTAAAACCACCGTCACTTTGATTGATGGCCAACCGGTGATAACAACGGAAGCCATTAGCGGTTCTTTGCAAGTCGTTCAGGCCACCCCTCCGGCGGCTGAAGCCTTGCTGGTACCCCCAGCCAAAGCGGCCGAGCCGACTCCGGTGCCAACGACGCCAAACGATCAGAACGGCAATCAGCCGTTAACTGACGGCACGGCCAAAAGCCAAGATTGGGTACGCATCTTTATTGTCGTCGTTATTCTCTTGGTTATTGCTGGCAGTTTCTACGCCTTGTCTCGCTCGATTAACGATCAATCAGATGATCGGATCATTAAGCCAAGCGACGAAGACAAGATAGAAAAAGACAGCGACCAATCTTCGACAGCTAGCAAACGAAAAAGTAGTGGACACAATAGAAACCGTCGGCGTCGCTAGATAGCCGACACAAAAACGACCCTTCGGGGTCGTTTTTGTGTTTAGGCCAATCTGCTAGACTACAACTGACTATGACTACCTGGCAAAACACCCAATCGTTGTTTGGCCGCCTGGCTTTGGCCTTGTTTATTGTTTTTGCTCTCTATTCCAACGTTCGGCTAATTATCCGTAACCAGAAATTAACCCAACGGCTTAAGCAGGTCAATGAAGACAATAACCAGAAAGAATTAGGCAACAAAAAGTTAGGCCTACTTATTTATTATTACGGCAGTTCGGCTTATCAAGACGTAGCCGCTCGGCAAAAATTGAATATGAAAAAACCCGACGAAACAATGATCGCTTTTAAGGGTCTATCGGCCGACGATACCAGATCAACACTGGATAGCATTTACAACAATATCTCGCCGACTGCGCCGCCGCCCCAAAGCAATTTCTCTCGTTGGTGGCAGTACTTTTTCGGCCAAAATTAGGGGAATAATTTAGCTTCTTGTACTAAATTGCTATTTTAACTCCAATTAAAATTTATTCAGAGATTTAGAAATCCCACTATATAATTTTATTATTCATATAATTATATTATATTAAATATAATGGGAGGACAGACATTTAAGGCAGTTTATTTCCCTGATTACAAGACGGGGAGCCAGAGCTCAAAGGCCAAAAGTTTTAGTCTGGCTTTTGGCAGGAAGCATGACGACTTATATGATGTAATAAACCAACTTAATAGTGACCAAATAAGACAAGCGTTGAGGGCGAAATCTTATGCGGAGCTAGAAGCGAGGGCTCGAAAAGAAAGATTATTAGTTAATACCTATTGCCTTAGATATCTGCAAAAGCTCTTCGTCAAGCAAATCAAGCCCCTATCAGGCAGAGCTAATAAAACTCTTATCAATAAAGTTATTGAAGGAGATTGTCTTGATGTGATGCGCAAAATTCCTGACGGGTCGGTTAATATGATTCTCTGTGATCTACCATACGGCACTACACAGAATAAATGGGATAGTCTTATTCCTCTGGAGAGACTATGGAGCCAATACCAACGAATAATCAAGCTAAATGGAGCTATTGTCCTGACTGCGCAGGGTCTTTTCACGGCTCAACTGCTACTTTCCAATCAGAAACTATTCAAATATAAAATAGTTTGGACAAAATCAAAGCCTACGAATTTCCTCAATGCCAAAAAGCAACCGTTGCGAAAGCATGAGGACATTTGTATTTTCTACAAAAATCAGCCCGTTTATAATCCGCAAATGACTTATGGAGAGCCATACAATAAGGGTTTTCGCAAGAATCAACTGACAGGAAGCTACGGCGATTTCGGCACTGTTGAGGTCAAGAGCGAAGGCCAACGATATCCGACCGATGTCATTTATTTTAAGACTGCAGAGAGCGAGGGCCAAGTTTATCATCCCACCCAGAAACCAGTTGAGCTAGGTAGGTATTTAATTCGAACATTTACTAACTCTGGCGATGTTGTAATGGACAATGCCTGCGGCAGTGGTAGCTTTTTGGTTGCAGCGGCACTGGAGGGTAGGCAATATATTGGCATTGAAAAAAACCAAGAAGTTTACTTACACAAAAAGCACCGTGTTAACTATATTGAGATTTGTAATAATCGTCTCGAGCAAGCTAGAGCCAGATATAGCAGTGCGAACAACCAGCTGTTTTAAATTTTTTCAGAAGACTCCTCTTGGAGGATTTGTCTAGCTTTTTGTAGCTCATTCTCGGTCAGCTCATTCTTCTCTCGAAGCCATTTCAATAAGTGAAAATATTGATTCGGATTCAGGATTGGTTTTACGTTCTTGTTAATCTTTAGCTCTTTCTTAATAAAATCGATGTGCAATTGCGACAAAACACCTCGTCCAACTAAGTCATAGGCAATTCTTATGGCGTCAACTGATGTTAAGTTTAAGCCACCTTGTTTATTTCGATCTTTCTCGATATCAGATGTCTCAATTGTCAATAGGTCGTTAACCCCTTTTAAGCCGTTCAGGTTGCGATTATAAAACTCAATTTCTTGGCCTCGATATTGCATCCAGTTTCGGCCTCGTTCACTAAGTGAATGTCGGGGCAGGTAAACACCCTCTTTGAGAACTCTGTCCTTTGAAACCCACCCACAAACGTATAGAATCCATTTTCTCTGTCTGGTGGTGCCTGGCAGGGTAGCTTTGTTGGGAGTTTCTAGGTGAGTCATTAAGTAGAGGTCTGTATCTAATTTCTTGTCGTGCACTTGGCGGGCAAAGAGGTTATGTTTTGCTTCTCTTGGAATTCCGTCATCACTTTCGTATTCTTCCTTGAAAGGTAGGCTTCCGCCCCGACACTTCACGTCAGCTTTTACACCAGAGGGCAATAATATGTCATAGGCTAGAGGATGATCTCCTGGATTGAGCTCGGGCATACCCAGTTTATTGCGGACAACAATTTCCGCCAGTGCCCCAAATCCCTGTTGCTCGTTATTGCCTCTCTCGGCTCCGGTTGTGTTGCGGTTTGAGCCTAGATAGTTAGCAGCTTTTTGTCGTAACTGAAAGCCAAGCTCATCGTTTAGACTTATTACAAGTGGGGCGGGGTAATGGTACTTATACATTTTGTGCCGATGGGTGGAATCGGACCACCAATCTAGGGTTTATGAGTCCCTCGCTTTACCACTAAGCTACACCGGCAGGTTATCTTCAAAAACCAAATACCAAACGTGTTTCGATATTTGATCCACGACTCGACTTTGGCCGTAGGCTGTGAGCAAACGGAGTGAGTCGAACAGTAGCGGGGACAGGATTCGAACCTGTACCTAGTGGTTATGAGCCACTCGGGGTGCCATTCCCCTACCCCGCTAGTTGGGATTATATCCGAAATTCCGCCTCAAAACCAGACTCTGTATTGGTTGCATACATATTGGACTTTTGGAGGTGATCAACGACGACGGCCATTGGGGAACGGTATTTAAGGGCTTGATGGGGCCGTTCGGTGTTGTAGAAAAGCAGATAGTCAACGAGTAGGTTGTTGAATGTCTGTAG
>JBGOUP010000029.1:0-10174 GCA_041477655.1 Patescibacteria group bacterium | reverse complement strand
GGTTCGTCCGGCGCGAAGCGCTGGCCGCGACTATCAATGTTCGCCAAAAAAATCACCTTCACGGATTTTCAGCTAGATCCGGTGAGTGGGCTTACTGAGCTTCTAGTAGGGGTGAAGGGTATAAGACTGAAGGACCCGGCAGTTTATTACGCAGGCCACAGCGCCTGTTTTTCACCTGATGGCCAGTGGATCGCCATCTCCCAGGAAGGGAAAATTAACTTCTTCCCAACTGGGTACCAGTTTCCTATGTTCTTTCACTGGATCTGATCCAGTGAAAGACGAACATACCCCGTATCAAGTTTTGCTTCGATACGGGGTTTTCTTTACCCTAATTTTGCCGTAACAGTTCAACAAAGACTTCGCTTGGCAATTCAACCCGACCAACCGTCCGCATCCGCTTTTTGCCTTTTTTCTGTTTCTCTAAGAGTTTGCGTTTACGGGTGACATCGCCGCCGTAGAGCTTGGCAGTGACATCCTTGCGTAGCGGCGAGATATCGGCTCGGGCAATAATCTTCCCGCCGATGGCCGCTTGAATCGAAACCTCAAAGTTTTGCCGAGGGATCAGTTCTTTGAGTTTTTTAACAATCTGCCGACCGTAACGCTCGGCCTTCGATCGCACCATATATTGGCGAAGCGCATCTATAATGTCGCCGGCGATTATCAGATCGACTGCCACTAAATCCACCGGCCGATAATCTTTCAATTGATAATCCATTGAGGCATAACCCGAGGTGATAGACTTCAAAGTGTCATAAAAATCAACAATTATTTCTGCTAGTGGCGCTTCAAAGTGAGCCACGACTCGATCACCGGCGTAGTCAACACCGACAAATTGACAACGACGACCGGCGGCTAATTCAGAAATAGCCCCGTAATATTTGATTGGGCCTACTACTTCCAAATCCACCCACGGTTCCTTGTCGCCCCGAGCAAAGTCGAGGGGCGACCCTGAAGAATTTGAAGGGTCGCCAGCTTCGGACAGTTGATAGGCGACCGTTGGCGTAGTAACCAGAACGACAATATCGAACTCACGCGCTAGTCTTTCCTTAATAATATCCAAATGCAACAAGCCCAAGAAACCAACAGTGTAACCCTGACCCAACGCTTGGGAGTGAACCGGTGAGTACGAAAGCGATGCATCAGTCAACTTAAGTTTTTCTAAAGCCACGGTTAATTGACGCTCTTTGCCGGGATCGGGAAAAAATGAGGCAAAGATCATCGGCTTGGCTTCTTGATAACCAGGTAAAGCTGGAGTATCGGCGGACGCCACAATGGTATCACCAACCCGACAATCTTGGACGGTTTTTAGGCCGGTAGCGATGTAGCCGATCTCGCCGTTACCAATTGAGCCTTGAGCTATCCGTTTAAGCTGGAGATAGCCAAGTTGTAAACAATCGAACTGACTTTGGGTGGCTTTCATTTGCAGACGTTGGTTGTGACCGAGCTTGCCATCAACCACCTTGACATAAGCGACCACGCCTAAAAAAGGGTCGAAGAGTGAGTCAAAAACTAGAGCTCGAAATGGCCGATCGGCCAAATCTTTGGCTGGGGGAATGCGATTAATTATGGCCTCAAGTAATTGATCAACTCCCTGGCCAGTTTTAGCCGAAACATAGCATATATCTTCTTTCTGACATTTGAGTAAGGCGGTCAGCTGGGTGGTTGTCGCTTCTAAATCGGCTGTTGGCAGATCAATTTTATTAACCACTGGAATTATTTTTAGACCCAAGCTCTCGACTAATTGAAGGTGGCTCAATGTTTGGGCTTGGACTCCCTGACTTGCATCAACCAACAATAAAACACCTTCAACCGCCGCTAGTGAGCGTGAAACTTCATAAGCAAAATCAACATGGCCGGGAGTATCAACCAGATTCAGCTGATAAATTGGACTTGCGATTTTCAAGTCATAATTTTCAGTTTTCAAACTTTGAGGATTTGAATATTGGGAAATGTTTCGGTTTTCCGGCTGTCTTGGCTGGTAATACATCCGAGCTGGATTCAATTTGATAGTAATCCCTCGCTCTCGCTCTAATTCCATCGTATCCAAGGCTTGATTAAGGGAATGGAATTTAAGAACGCCGGTTTTTTCCAACATACGATCGGCCAAGGTAGACTTGCCGTGATCTACATGCGCAACAATGGCGAAATTACGGATATTCATGCGTGCCTAGTATACCTCAAAATCAGCCAATCGTCTCGGGTTATGGTCGACTAACTAGCCACCAAACCACACCAAGAAAGAGTAGCCCAATCACGATGACAATGACAATACAAGAATAGTTTGATCGGTAACGAGACCGATCTACTTCGTTGTAGAACTCTTTGTCCTTTTGATGAGGTTCCATTGTTCAATGTTCCAAAGACTAGCCCAAGCTAGATATGTTATCAACCCAACCAGCAAACCGCCGCCGATAATTACTGAATTAGCTAGAGCGGCCTTGATCGGGTGAATAAGCATAAGTTGGTTAAACACTCCAAGCGTTATAGTAAATGTCATAGCAGTTAGCAAACTACCCACGGTTAGTAGAAGCAAGTTTGGCCGGTTATGATCATCAAAGAAGAGAACTCGCCAAGATAGCTTGACGCCAAACCAAAGGAGACAAGCGTTAATAAATGAGCCGACTGAAAAAGCCAGTGCCAAGCCAGCGGCGTCAAGGTGAGTGGTTTTAGCTAGAAATTCAGCCAAACCCCAGGCAATAACCAGCGAAATTAAGCTATAAATTGTTGGCCGTTTGGTGTCTGATCGGGCGAAGTAGGCTCGAGCCAAGAGCAAGACTGCTCCTTGAAAAAAGAGTGAGATGACAAAAAAGCCAAAAGTCCGGACGGCCAGGCTGGTTTCAGTCTGACTAATGGCATGACCAAGGGCAATATAGAGATTAATTATTGGCTCACGAAAAACCAACAGAAAAGCCGTCAGTGGCATAAATAGAAAAAGTAGAAGGCGAATTGATTTACCGACCAGCTCCTCAAACTCTCGATGGTTGTCTTTGGCGATATGTCGAGCAAAGTCGGGCAAAATGGCCACGGCGATGGTGTTGGCGAAGAGTAAGACTGGCGCCGTTTGCAGATCATCCGTCAAACGATAAATAGCGATTGAGGCATTGTGAAAATTGGAAGCAATTTGATAAAAAACGATTAAGAGTAGCTGGGTACTGGTTAGGGCGATGGTGCGAGGAATCATCAACTTAATGACATTGCGGATATGGCTATGTTTGAAGCCAAGTTGGAAAGAGAACCGCCAGCCTAGGCGAATTAACGTCGGTAGCTGAACCAAGAAGTGACCGGCCGCACCAACAATGACTCCGACCACTAGAATCGGTAGGCCAAATCGAGGAATCATCTGGGCACCGGCTATAATAGCTAAGTTATAAATAATCGGTGCCAGAGCCGGGGCAAAGAAAAACCGTTTAGCTTGGAGAGCCGAAGTGGATAGTTGGGAGATGGTAAAAAAGAGGGGACTAAGTAGCAGGACTTGAGCCAAGCGCAGAGTCTCCGCTTGATCCCCTGCCGAAAAACCGGGCAAGAGGTAGGGGATGATTAACGGTAAAAGCAGATAAAGACATACAAGTCCAATGGCGACAACAGTAATACCCGTAGAAATGAGAATATTAATCGTCTTCCAAAAACCGGCCTCATCGCCATCGGAATCAAGTTTAACCAATAACGGCAAAACGGCCGAGCTCAATGCTCCAACGATCAATATATTGTAAAGCAAATCTGGTAGGACAAAGGCGGCGTAATAGTGATTCAACGGAGCGATTGAGCCGTAGGTTAAGCCGACACGGTTAGCAATAACGACGTTACGAAGTAAACCTAAGACGTTACTGATTAAGACTGTGACAAAAAGAATACCAATCGCCTGCTTAAGGTTGCTCCGACCGTAAAATAATTGGGAAAATCGTCTTATCATTAGTAACTCATTAGTGTTGTCTAGTTAGTCTGACTACAAGAGAGCCGCAAACCAGGCCAATCAATGCCGTTAGAAGCAGGATCAGCCAAGTTTTATTACCTAAGATGACCTGTGCCTCCTGATTTTGATTGGTTTGGCTAACTCCGGTCTTGGGATCAAAAGTAACCGTGCTCTCACCTATTGGCTGGGAATTGAGACTAGCCAGTATCACTACCTGCTGGTGGCCAGCTTGGCTATCGGCAATCAAACTTGACGAGTAAAGGCCTTCGTTTTGACTGACCGATTCCAGTTGAGCCTTCCCAGCCAAAATTGATAGGGTTGGAACTTGGTCGGACCTAACCGCCTGGCCTTGGCTATCCCGTAGCACGACGTAGAGCGTTGACAGGCTTTGGCCTTGGGCCGGTTCGGCCAGAAACTCGGACTTACTGACATCGACCGGTGACGAGCTGAAACTACCGGTGGTAAACGATCTAATCTGACCGGAAACTTGGGAAGAGCTAGTAGCGCCAATCGAAACTCGATAGTAATATCTGGCGTTGGGTTCGAGCCCAACGATCTTAAGCAGACGATCGTTACTTAACTGTTGATCTTCGACGCTACTGCCCAACTTCTCAGTCAAACCGAACTCTAGCTTGGCTAGGCTTGTCTGTTGGCTTTTGACCACCAGTAGCGCTGATGTCGGCAGGATGATTGGTTGACCAATCGTCAATTTTTGGCCTTGGAAATCTGTGATCGGCGCGACTGACGATAGATTGGAAGTTACTGGGGTAGTATTGTGACTAGACAAATCACCAATTGTGCCCGAATTCCCCTGGACGAGTGTAGCGGCGTTGTAGACTTTTAATTGGTTGGTTAAGTCGACTGCCGCCAGGATTGTATGGTTCTGGCTAAACTTAAACGATACACTGCCGGTAGAGACGGCCTTAAACTCAAGCCTGCCAAAGGCCGTTTGTCCTTGGACCGGAACCAAGGTACCAAAAGTTGTCGCCGGGGCGATGGCCCAGTTTATTTCTCCACTTTTAGCGTTAAGGCTAATCGTTTGCCAGGATTGCTCTGGAGTTGCCTTAACTAACTCAACTTTGTCGCTTGGCCAGTTAATTTGAGTTTGCAGAGCGCTGACATAGGCAGTTGTGGCTAGATCAGATTGAAGGCTAACGGCGAAAGTTTGACCTTGGCCGACTTGCCAGGTAGCTGGAGAGAGTAAAACCGAGCCACTAACCTGTTCAGCTCTAAAGACAATTCGCTCCAACACTACCGAGCCAATTAATAGTATTAGAGTCAGAATAGAAACAACAATAAATAAGAGACGCGAATTGCCAATCGGTTGCTGTTTCATTTTATTTCCTGCCAATTTTGGCCATCCGGTCGTTTGACACCCACACCCTGATTAAGTTTAGCCAGTGATAAATCCATAACCGAAACAAGTCCATCACCATCAACGTCAGCCTTATCGGCTGGGGCTTGAACAAACAAATGATCGCTAATAATTTTTTGATCCTGCTCATCAATGACATTGTCGTTGTTGGCATCGCCTAACCGCAACGTTACTGGGAGACTGCCTTTGGTTGGAACGCTGATGGAATAACTGACCGCCAGAGACCATGGTGCCTTAATAATGAGTTGATAACTGCCAGGCTTAGTCAGCACCGAGCCCAAATCAATATCGGCGCAGTGATTAACCGATAATATAGCTGAAATCGGCGTTTGTGAGGTGATGGCTTTTTGTCCCAGAGCGGCTAACTCAATTTGGCTGGGGCAGTAACTGGCCGGCAGGTTCATCAATGCTAAATGATTAGTTGATTGGCTAGAGTTGATATTTATGGCCAGCTGACGATTAAGCAGGAGGATAGCCAACAGGCCAGCTCCGACTACCAACAGGGTTACGACGATGGTTCGCATCTCTATCTAGCCTACCACAGTTGCCCCAAGACTCCCTGATGAAAGTAGCTAAGTTAGTGGACTAGTAGCTGTTACCAACTTTGGCAGAGTTGAATGTCGGAGCTGGTGACTAACGGCTATCATTGGCTAACTGGCCGATGAAACAGTTTTGTAGCTGTTATGATGAAGGTAATGCGAGTAAGGGGTCTGTCTCTAATTAAGCGGCTTGAGAGGGTGGTTAGAGTGTTGTGCCTAGCAATGATCGTCGGTTTCTTGATACCTACTGCCGTAAAAGCTCAAACCAATACTGGCCAATCAATCAACTCCTTGGTTATAGACGTTGGATTGAATAAGAACGGGACAATTTCCGTTGAGCAAAATATTGCTTTCCTTGGCCAGAGCCCGCTTAAGTGGCAACTTTTTTCGGTGGCAAAGAATATTCAGCTCCAAGCCGATGGCCAAAGTTTAGAATCCAGTGGCTATCAGATCCAGCGCGGTCATAACCAAACCAGTATCAGCTCACAAATTCGGGCCGAGAATTGGAAAATTATCTACGAAACTTCCAGTAGCCTAATTCGCCATAACCAAACCGATCAACTTTTTTATAAAGTCGTTCAGCAATCAGGTTATTCGATTAACTCAATTCGCCTAACTTTCTCCTTACCAAGCGACGTCGTCGCCAACGACCAGCAAGGATTGTACCGTAATGTTTACGCCATCCAGGGGGCATATAACCCCCAAACGTCTCTGCCACAAAACAATCAGATAATGTTCACCGTCGATGGGGTGGGGCCAGAAGCGTTAGTGACTATCAGCGCCAACTGGCCAAAATCGGTCATCAACTTAAGCACTTACGAAGAAACCCGATTGAGCTTGCTAGATCTAGAGATCTTGCCTTGGCTAAGTATTGGCGTGATAGTTCTACTGCTCAACCTATTAGTATTGTGGCGGTTAAGGTTAGTTCAGAACAGAAGTGAAGAAGCCGTGGCTCGGGTCAGCCCCCAACAGCCATCAAGGTTATCTCCGTTGTTGGTTGGCGTTTTGGTTGAGAAAAAAATCTATCCAAGAGAGTTGGTGGCTCTGCTGGTGGATTTCTGCCAGCGGGGTTATATTGTTATCTTGAAAAAAGGCGGCTCATATTATTTGAGCCAACGCAAAGCCCTGGACGTTGGGCTTGAACCCTGGGAGCGTGAGCTAATAGAAGAAGTCTTTACCCTGACCAATCGCCGGGTTTCGCCAGAACAGATCGAAGAAATAAGCAAGCGAACACTCTTTAGTCCTAAAATCAAAGCCGCTTTTAGCCAAATTTACCAAGTAGTAACCGATAAGCAATTCTTCGCCGAAAATCCGCATATAACTAGAGTACGCTACAAGCTTATTGCCCTAGGATTTTATTTTGTTAGCATCCTTGGCGCTATTTGGGTGGCCGTCTCGGGCATATCCCCATATCTAATACTGCCATTTGCCAGCACCATGCTGGTTACCTATTTTATTATCAAACTTACTCCAAGGCTAGTTAGCTACACAAAACTTGGCCTCCAAGAAAGAGAAGATTGGCTAGCATTCGCCAATTTCCTCAAAGAGCCAAAGCCACTGCCACTGGAAGCGGCTAGAACTAAAGTATTTGAAACATATCTAGCATATGCTATTGCCCTTAATCAAACTGAAGCCTGGGCCAAGCGATTTGACCTTTCCAGTACCTTGATTATTAAGCCTGATTGGTTAATAACTTACGACGAAGGTTCGACCGGCCAGTTTGTTGAAGAAATAGTTAATTTTACCGAGGCTATCTCTCGTTTAATTAGCGAGATGCGCGGTCCGCTCGTCTCCTAAGGCAGTCTGTGAGCTGCCAAACTGGACTAAACGGTGAGTGACCTTGCCAATAATGAATGACTGGGGAACTGGTCCCCAGGCTCGTGAGTCGGAACTGACCGAGCGATTATCACCCATAGCAAAATACTCGCCAGTCTGCAGTGTCCGGTCAGAATCGGGAATAGTAGCTAGGTTTTTAGGCAAATAGGCTTCTTTGAGTACTTGACCATTTATCAGCATGTGGCCGTTACTGACCGTAACCCGTTCGCCCGGCAGACCGACGATGCGTTTAATGAAACGTTTTTCCGTTTCACCGGGAAAAAACATAGCCACCACATCACCCCGCTGGGGAGAGCCAACCAAGTAAGAAATCTTATTAACCGTCAGCACCTCGCCATCAACATAATTTGGCACCATACTCTGGCCGCGAACAATCAGAACGGTAAACAAAAAATAATGAGTGACTAAACCAACAATTAACAGCGTAGTAGCAACTTTGGAAAAATCATAGATCCAGCCTGTCACCCAAAATAGTCGTTCGGCCCGTTCCCCTCGCTCCATGGTCTTAGGCTGGCATTGGCTTTAGTTTGGCAAAGACGTTTCTCAGATCGTCGTCTTCGAGCGTCTCTTTTTCCAACAACTCTTTGGCCATGGCATGCAATACGTTAATTTCGGTTTTAAGGATTTTCAAGGCTTGTTTCCAACAACGATCAATAATGCTGGAGATCTGCTCGTCAATTTGGGAGGCCATTCGTTCTGAATGAACTTTGTGCATGCCCATTTCCCGTCCCAAAAAGACCAACTCTTCTCGTTCGCCAAGTTTAATCGGTCCCAAATCACTCATGCCAAAAATCGTCACCATATTGCGGGCGATGTCAGTGGCTCGATCTAAATCATTACTAGCGCCGGTAGTTACTTCATGAAAAATCAGTTTTTCAGCCGCTCGTCCGCCCAAAAGCTGGATAATCTCTTGTTCAAATTTACTCTCCGGGATTAGCCGACGATCTTCCTCGGGCAAACTCAAGGTGTAACCCAGAGCCATGCCTCGGGAGATGATGGAAACTTTGTGAACAGGATCAAGTTGGTGGAGTAGATGGCCGATAATAGCGTGGCCAGCCTCGTGGTAAGCGACAATTTGGCGCTCTTTGTCTTTGATAATATGGCTAGTTCGCTCCGGCCCCAAAATGACTTTTTCAATCGAGGCTCGGAAATCTTTTTGTTCAACTTGTTTGCGATTATCTCGAGCGGCCAAAATGGCCGCTTCGTTGGCTACGTTTCGCAGATCCGCTCCCGATAGACCTGGAGTAATCCGAGCGATCTCGTCTAGGTTAATAGACTTAGCAACGGGTTTGTTACGGACATAAATCTCTAAAATTTGTTTACGCTCAACTCGATCGGGTAGATCGAGAACAACTTTGCGATCGAACCGGCCAGGTCGAAGTAGGGCCGGATCGAGAACGTCTGGACGGTTGGTAGCGGCTAAGACGATAACGTTGGTGTCGGTATCAAAACCATCCATCTCGACCAGAATTTGGTTAAGGGTTTGTTCCCGTTCGTCGTGTGAGCCACCCAAACCGGTCCCCCGCTGACGACCGACGGCGTCTAGCTCATCAATAAAAATAACTGTTGGCGAAAGTTTTTTAGCCTTGGCAAATAAGTCTCGAACCCTCGAGGCGCCCACACCTACAAACATTTCCACAAACTCCGAGGCCGAAAGACTAAAGAAGGGCACCTCGGCTTCGCCGGCCACGGCCTTGGCTAATAATGTTTTACCGACTCCAGCCGGACCAACCAACAAGACGCCTCGGGGAATTTCTGCTCCCAAAGCTTGAAATTTTGCCGGGGTTTTTAGAAACTCAACCACTTCGGCTAATTCCTGTTTAACGTGCTTAAGGCCAGCTACATCGGCGAAAGTTACTCGTTTTTTGCCATCAAATACCCGAGCGTTAGATTTGCCAAAAGACATCGCTTGCATACTGCCGGCCCGAGCTTGGCGGGTCAGGAAATAAAGGAATCCGCCCAAGAGCAGGAAGGGTAAAAGAATCGACAGAATAGTTGTCCAGGCGGCGCCGGAATCAGGGTTTTTAATATCAATGGAAACTTTATCTGGAGTAATGCCGTAATCTTTTAAGCCCTGACTGGCTTCTTTGTAACTAACCAAAGTGACGTTGTCTTTGGTTTTGGCGTCTACCTCATTTCCCTTGACGGTGACGCTACTAACATGACCGTCCTGAATTTCTTTAGTAATTTGGGAGATGGGCACGTTCTGGCTTGGCTTGTTGCCGGGCAGGACAAAAATGCTCCAACCAATCACCACCAAAAAGAGGATGGTAATAAGAGAAATAACCTGTCGCCAGAAACGATTCCTGCCAGTCATACGGTTATTTTACTGGAGAACGAGTCAAAAATCAAAACAATATTACCCAGTTGAGTCTGCAAAAGTTCCGATACATACTGGACTCTTTGAAAGTTAAGGAGCTTCCATGAGAGTGGAGTTTGTCGGTCGATGGATTAAGGGCTACGGTCGGTTCATGAAAACTATGGACACCCTTAAGCTACTGAAGGAGCACCCGG
>JBGOUP010000004.1:0-32423 GCA_041477655.1 Patescibacteria group bacterium | reverse complement strand
CCGGGTGCTCCTTCAGTAGCTTAAGGGTGTCCATAGTTTTCATGAACCGACCGTAGCCCTTAATCCATCGACCGACAAACTCCACTCTCATGGAAGCTCCTTAACTTTCAAAGAGTCCAGTATGTATCGGAACTTTTGCAGTGGTCTTTCCAATTCCGCAACTTCAATCTTTCTGGATCATGCTTTTTGTTTGAGGCAAAATAGACGGCGCACCGGTACGCATACAGTAAACAACGATCAATTTTCGTCCCGGCCAAATCACACGATTGCTGGTAGAGCCGCTCTGGATCCTTACCTTTCAAATCCGTCACCTGGCGGATACCTAGATCATACAAGTCTTGGGCAATCGACGGCCCAACGCCAGGAATAGTTCTTAACTCTTTGATCGTTTCATTCACGATTTCGGTTTGAAATTGAGGGCGCAGGAATTGATGCAGTAGCGTTTGCCGGTCTTGTCCTTTGGCCCATCGTCAAAAACGTGACCCAAATGGCCACCGCAGTTGGCACACGTTACTTCCACTCGACGTATGCCGCCGGTGTTATCATCGTGCAACTCGACATTGCCTTTGCTAGCAATGTCATAAAAACTTGGCCAGCCGCTGTGTGACTCAAATTTAGTGTCAGAAGAAAACAACGGCTTACCGCAAGCGGCGCAGGTGTACATGCCAGCTTCGTGGTTATCAACGTATCGGCCAGTAAAGGGCGTTTCCGTTCCTTTTTGGCGTAGTATCTCGTACTGTTCGGGGGTTAGGCGTTGGCGCCACTCTTCTTCGCTTATATCCATTGGTTTAGTCGTAACTCTATTTTAGCCTACTCGTAAAGCTGGCTGTGCGTGCCGATGGCGATAAAAACTATCATTTCTTTGGGGCCTACATCGAATACCGCTCGCAAATCACCACCGACATTAATGCTTCGAAAACCTTGATAGCGGTCGGTTAATGCATGATTTCTTAAGCCTGCATGCCGAGGGTTATTTTTGAACAATTCAAGTCTTTCAGCAAAACGGTTCTGTTCGGCCCGTTTTAGTTTAGTAAGTTGTTTGATAAAACGTTTGGAATAACCAAAACGCATCTTAACGGTCACTGTTCAAATGACGCAACATTTCCTCGGCTGATTCAAAAGGACCGAAAATATTTCGCCCATGTTGGCGATCCTCCTCGTACTCCCTGATTATTTTTTTTAAATATTTTGACGGCCGGAGCGGCTCTTGATAAACGAGCTCTCTATCACGAACAAACTTTTTTAGGCTACCGTTAATGACCGAGCTTAATGGCAAGCCCATCTCCTTGGCCAGTTTCTTAGCCTCGTCTTTAAGTTTTTTATCCACCCGAACATTGAGTATTGTCTTCATGTATACAATATATATACTTTGTCTTTACGTGTCAATGATCGATTTCGCCAAATCTATGGCGACCAGCATAGCAAACATTCTGTTTTTTCCGGCTAGAACTGCTACACTTTATCCAGTTTTGGTTTGTACCAGAACAATCTAACCAGGAGGTGGGCGATGATTTCTCCGCCGCCGACGCTACCAGGTGACCCGTTCGTGCCCTGGGTTGATAAAGACGACACCATCTATGCGGCCGAACTTTGTGCTTGCAATATCCATGAAACGCTTCGTGATTTGCCGCATAACAGCAATGATATTGCCAAACTGAAACTGTCTGACATTGCTGCCGAACAGATCCGACGCTATAGGAAAACAAACCGGTATGACCAATTTATTCAATATGTGAGAGAGAGGGGGGGTTAGGCCTTGGATTCAACCAAGAGGAAATCGAATTGGTCATAAAGTTGGCCGAATCGGTTCAATAGCTATCCAGAAAACATCACTTCTCTCCGGCCGATCCGCCGGGGAGTTTCTAATGGTCAATTTTGGCTAGTAGCTCTTTTGTATTATTCAATACAACAAATTCAGGCATTGTCTCAAAAACGCATTCGCGTTCGTTCTTGCCAACAATATAGATTTTTTTCGGTTGTTTCCCCTGACTTGATCCAAGGAAAATACCTAATTCAACCAAGGCACCATAAAGACTGTCGTCCCAGAAGAGAATAAAAACATCAGCCGAACTTATTCTTCCCCGCAACTTCTGACTAAATTTAGCTGCCTCTTCTTTGTTCTCTGTGTATGGCTTGTAGCTTTTTTCAGCTGTCCAGTCAAAAACCGTCTGATGGCCAAGTCTGTGCAATTCTGTTGTAAGTTGATTAATCGAACTGACTAATTTTGTCCGCCCAGCAATGTAGAACTTCATAGTTGTTATTGTGACGGAATTTTTGGCCAGCCGTCACTGTCGGTTTTGGGTAGTTTGAGACTGTTGAGAAAATAGTCAGCCACCGATTGATTGTTTTTGGTGGCGTAAATCAAAAGACCGGCGTCATAACTAGTTGGTTGATCGATAGCTTTAGGTTGCCATGTTAGTAAGTAAATTTTCGAGCCGTACTTGGGGTCGCGGGATTCCAAGTTAGTAATAACGTCGAACTTCTGACCGTTGATTGTTTCATCTGACCACCATGAGTCAGGAATGGTTTTGGTGTCTTTGAGTTCTTTGCTTGCTTGTTTAATGTCGTTGCCGGTAACTTGATATATTTGGATGTCATTAGCGTTGTAGTCGCAGGATTTATTGCCCAAAAAACAAATAGTGTCGTGGCTAGCAACTAATAACGGGGTTGGTCGTGGATTCGATTGGCCAAACCATCCCTCAAACAAAAACGTTGCGTAGGCCTTAACCCACTCTTTGCCTAAGAAATTTTCCGGTCGGCCAACATCGCTGGTGGCAATGTTCCAATTCTCCGGCACTTGAGCGCCAAACGTTGCTTGTTTGTAGTTGGTCGTCTCCTGATTGGCTCTAGTTTTAACTAAGAAATATCCACCCGAGCCTAGAGCGATGAAAATAACGATGATAATTACGGCCAGCCAGAAAGGTTTTTTGGTTGGTTTCGGCTCGAGTTTTGGAGTAGCTTTTGCTGTTTTTGCTCTCGGCATTTTGTATTGGCAGGATACCTGAAAATGACCTAACAAGGAAGGGTTGCGGAAGGGGTGAGATTCGAACTCACGATGCCCTTGCGGACATACCGCCTTTCCAAGGCGGCGCTATCGGCCACTAAGCGACCCTTCCTTACATTTCTGGATCGTCTATATTTTATCCTAAATCCAGGTTAAAATCAGCCCAAGATGGCCAACGAAATTGAAGAAGTAAAACAACGATTGGATTTGGTCGATTTGGTTGGCCAGTACGTGGCTTTGAAAAAAGCCGGGGCTAACTACAAAGCCACCTGTCCGTTTCACCAAGAAAAAACGGCCTCGCTGATGGTCAGTCCGGAAAAACAGATTTGGAAATGTTTTGGCTGTTCTCGTGGCGGCGATCATTTTGCTTTTATTATGGAGGCCGAGCATCTGGAATTTGGCGATGCCCTCAAATTGCTGGCTCAAAAAGCCGGCGTCACCTTGCAACCCAAAACCCGATCGGAGTACCAGACCAAAGATCGCAAGGAAACGTTGTATGCCATTAACCAATTTTCAAGTTTAGTTTTTCATAAAGTATTACTGGAAAGCTCCAGCGCCAAAACAGCTCGAGAATATCTGGCCAAGCGCAAAATCAGTGACCAGATGATTAAAACATTTCGGCTAGGGTTCGCCAGCCCTAGTGTCAATTTGAAAGACTTTTTAATGAAGCGAAATTACACACCGGCCGACATTGCCAAAGCTGGCAGTCCGGAGCGGTTTCGCGATCGGATTATCTTCCCCATCTTTGATGTCTTGGGCAACGTAGTCGGTTTTACTGGCCGAGCACTGGGCGACATTGAGCCCAAATATCTGAATTCTCCAGAGACACCAACCTATAACAAAGGCCGCATTTTGTACGGTCTCAATTTAGCCAAAGGCTTCATTAAAGAACACGACTACGTCATTTTGGTCGAAGGTCAGATGGACGTCATCTCCCTCTATCAGGCCGGTATACGCAATGTCGTCGCCTCATCGGGCACGGCTTTTACCGAAAGCCAAGTGACGACGTTGTCTAAATACACCCAGAATTTTTTGCTGGCCTTTGATAACGATACGGCTGGCCAAACAATGACCAGAAAAGTTATCGAGCTACTGTTGAAATTTGATTTGAGCTCAAAAATCATTGATTTTGGTAAGTTTAAAGATGCCGGTGAGCTTTTTGAGAACGACCCAAAAATGTGGCGGGAAGTGGCGAAAGCGGCCAAAGAAGGTTTGGATTGGTGGTTAGCTGGTGAGATAACAACGGCAGGCAACTTAAATTTCATTGAGAACAAGAAAAAAGTTGTCCGAGCTATGCTGCCAGTCTTGAAGCTGGTGGCCGAACCAACCCGCCTGGATCACTACATTCAACGCTTAGCCGCCGCCATTGGTGTCAAACAGGAAAGTATTATGGCAAGTTTGCAAAAACAGGCCGGCGCTTCTAAAACTAGCCAGCCAATCTCTGCTACCGAGGCGGCCCTAACCAATGAAGAGCAGTTCTTAAGCATTCTCATTGCCAAACCTGAACTGATTTCCAAATATTCAGAACGAATTGATAGTATTGTTTACCAGAGCGAGGGAGCCTCGAGGATTGCTAGTGAGTTGAAAAAGTTGTATACTAATAAAACGTTGATCAAGAACCAGTCGGGATTTCTTAGTCAAGTCAAACAACAGGTTGGCTCGCCTCTGGCGGAGAGTATAGACTCGTGGCAGTTTTGGCTGTCCAGTCAGTGGCCAACTTTCACTGATGAATTAGCCAACGAACTGATCGAAGAAAAACTGGAACAACTCAAAACTAAACAGTACGAAGATTCTAAAACACAGCTGGCAAATAACATTAAAACCGCCCAAACCGCTGGTGATATCGAAAAAGTTAAGGCATTCATGGAGGAGCTAAACTCGCTGACAAAAAATGGTTAAAGCCGTCCCCAAAAAGATCAAGCAGGATTTGGGCGTTAATTTTCCCGAAGAACTAATGTATTTAGTGCGAAAGGGTCGTCAGCACGGCTTTGTTACTTACAAAGAGCTCATTCAAGCCTACGAAGAGCCGGAAAATGACCTGGAGCTGATTGACGCTTTTTTGCGTTATCTCTCCCAAATTGGCGTGGAGATTCGCGACACCAAGCCATTGCTGGATATTCCCGAGGAAAACGCCAAGAAAAAAGTGGAGAAAGATGACGATTTGGCTGGAATCTCCGAAGACTCTGTTCGAATGTACTTGCGGGAGATCGGTCAGTATCCGCTCTTGAACTCGGCTGACGAAGTTCGTTTAGCTAAACGAATTGAGCGGGGTGATAAATCGGCCAAACGCAAACTAACCGAAGCCAATCTTCGTTTGGTTGTTTCCATTGCCAAGAAATATATCGGCCGTGGCCTTTCACTATTGGATCTTATACAAGAGGGCAATTTGGGCCTGCAACGAGCGGTTGAGAAGTTTGATTACAAAAAAGGCTTTAAATTTTCTACCTACGCCACTTGGTGGATTCGCCAGGCCATTACCCGAGCCATCGCTGATCAGGCACGAACCATTCGTATTCCGGTTCATATGGTGGAAACAATTAATCGCTATATGCGGATTCAGCGTGAGCTTCAGCAAGAGTTGGGTCGGGAGCCAAGCAACGACGAGCTGGCCAAAAAACTGGGTGTGGATATGGACAAGCTCGAGCACATTATGAAAATTTCCCAAGAAACGGTTTCGTTGGAATCGCCGGTTGGCGAAGAGATGGACTCGACGCTTGGCGATTTTATTGAAGACAAGCAAGCGATGTCTCCGGAAGAACAGGCCATTTATCAGCTGATGAAGGGCCACGTCCATGACTCGCTGTCTATTCTAACTCCCCGTGAGCAAAAAATTCTGCGGATGCGTTTTGGCTTAGACGATGGCGGCCGAACCCACACTCTGGAAGAAGTCGGCAAGGAGTTTGGCGTTACCCGCGAACGAATTCGCCAGATTGAAGCTAAGGCCCTGCAAAAACTCAAAAAACACGAAGAAGCCAGTAAACTACGCGACTACCTTAACTAACGGATAATTTTAGTATAGAAAAAGACGGTCTCTCGTGAGGCCGTCTTAGATCTCGCCCTTTAGGGCAAGAATGTTTATGGAGTTGGGACAGTAGCAGGGGCTGGAGTAGTAGCGGTTGCCGTCGCTGTTGCGGTCGGCCGTCTAACTCTTAGGAACGTCAAAATAGCCAGCCAAATAAACGCGAGGACAAAGAACAAGCGGACCGACCCGACAGTCGCTAAGTCATCGATCTGGTCGTTCATCCACTTCTTTTGGTCAGCGAATTTCTTGGCCAAGCCATTCCAAAGAGAGGATCCCGTATTGCTCGGATCCAGCTCATTCTCGACACCCTTTAACCTCGCCTCGACTCCCTGACTGTTCTTCGGGTCGAGCTGGTCACCAAGTCGTTTCTCTACTTCGTTAGCTTTTTTGACGGCGGCATTAGCAGTCACTTTGACCGCATCAATCCGCCTATCAAGACGTTTTACGTCTTTCTTGATGCCCTTGATCTCCTTACCTTGTTTACGAACTGACGCCTCGGTGCGCGAGGCCCTGCCGGCCAACTGTTCGAGCTCAGGTCGAAGGTCGGGGTATTTGTTACCCATTTCCCTGACCTTGTCTTCCAAGCCGTCCTGGTAGGCCGGACTGTTGGGGTTGTCTCTAGCGCCGTCAACGGCGTTCTGGAGATCCCGGCCATCTTCTGGATACATCGGGCTTGTAATTGTGTCCGGCAACCCTGGCTCTTGGAGACGTTGGCCGAAGCCAACAATACCCATTCCGACGTCTAGAATAACGAAAACGAAAGCGATATTAACTCGGGACATTATGTCCGTCCTTCCGGCCGGGGTCCCCGACCTCTAGTTTGTTAATTCTTGCGGCTCGAGCAAATTTCACTACTCAAGCATAACTTGAGCACTATATCAGAAAAACCGTCAAAAGTCAACTAGTCAGGCTATTTTTTGGTTTGGGGGTTTGGACCGGTTTTAGGGTTGGAAAGGGAATCACTTCTTTAATTGAGTGCTGGTCGGTCAGAATCATGACTAATCGATCAATACCCATTCCCCAACCAGCCGTTGGCGGCATGCCGTATTTCAAGGCCTCAATAAAGTTCTCGTCCAGTTCCTGGGCTTCTTGCCAACCTGATTCCTTCATGATCATCTGATCACGGAAACGTTTTTCTTGCTCGATTGGGTCGTTTAGCTCGGAATAGGCATTCACCAGCTCAAAACCACCGGCTACAATCAGCTGAAAGCGTTGGGCGTAACTGGGGTTATCCGATTTGGCCTTGGCTAATGGGGTGGTAGCGATTGGGTAATCAACTACAAATGTTGGCTGGATTATATTGGGTCGGGCCACTTTTTTGAACAATTCATCAACCAGTTCACTCCAGACCTTAATATTCTGGTTTTCAAACCTGATATCGGCCTTCTTAACCGAGACGGACAATTTTTCAAAGGTGTTATCGGTATCTATATCGATGCCTGTCTCTTTTTGAATCAGTTCAGAGTACTTTGCCATCACAAAATCACTGGAAAAGTCGATTTTTTGCTTCTGATAGGTGATTTCTAACTTATCTGTCGTTTTCTTGACCAACTCCTGAACCATGTCTTGAGTCGTTTTCATTAAATCGTCGTAACTCTTATACGACCAGTAAAACTCACACATGGTAAATTCCGGATTGTGCATATGGCTTATACCCTCATTACGGAAGTCGGCTCCGATCTCGTAGACTCTCTCAAATCCGCCAACGATCAGGCGTTTCAGGTAGAGCTCGGTAGCAATTCGCAGGTAAAAATCGGCTTCCAGGACGTTGTAATGGGTAATAAATGGTTTGGCGGCCGCTCCACCAGGTAAGGGTTGTAAAATTGGCGTCTGAACCTCTAAAAAGCCATGTTTATCTAGGAACTCTCGAATGGCCTTAATTACCACGCTTCTGGTCTTAATAATTGAACGAGCCTGGTCATTAACCTTAAAATCTAGGGCTCGCTGGCGGTATCTGGTTTCCACATCGCTCAAACCTTGCCAGCCTTCAGGTATGGGCAGAAGTGATTTGGCCAATATTGTGAATTTGGCGGCTTTGAGCGATAGTTCCCCAGCTTTGGTCACAAATAGTTCGCCGTTGACCCATAAATAGTCGCCGATATCCAGTAGATTGAGTAATTCGTACTCTTTTTCGCCAACAGTATCGATTTTGCAATAAACTTGAAGTTTGGCTTCGCCTTCTTCCAAATCAAAAAAGGTTGATTTACCGTGTTCGCGAATAGCCGTAATTCGTCCAGCGGTGGCCACCTTGGCACCCTCTTTTTGGCTACGAACATCAACAATGGCCGAGAACGGCTCAACGTGACTAGGATAAACCTCAATTCCTCGCTTGAGAAGCTCTTGGTACTTTTCCAGTCGAATCTGACTTTCGGGTTTGTTTTCCATTTTGCTCCCCATTTTGTTTTCCATTGATACCTAGAATTTTAACCGTTATCTCTCCTAGAAGTAACCCCTAACTTCCGGTATGTCATTTCGTTAGAAATAGGAGTGAAACGACTATATATGACATACGGCTAATCGGATCATTTCTTGATGCCAAAGGTAAGTTTGAATTTCAATGCCTTGGCAAAATTAAGGAGAAAGCTGATCGTCGGGTTGGTACTGCCTTGTTCAAATTTGGAGATGGCCGCTTGATTACTGCCGAGCAATTTACCCAATTGGGCTTGGGTTAGCTTGGCTGATAATCGAAACTGCTTCAGTTCTCCAACCAATTCTTCGAACGAGGTTGAGTCCAACACCACCGGCTTCTTTAATCTTGGCTCCTGAAAAAAAGGATTCTTCCGACGTTGGTGGCGAAGTACCTTCATCGGCCCACCAGTGACAAAGACTAAAAATTCTTTATTACCTAACTCATCGGTTCGCCCTTGATCCATTAGACTAAAGTATCACCAATTTTCCCGTATGTCATATATGACATACGGAAGGGGTGGAAAGATTGAAGGAAGAAAATGGTTGTCAAGAATTGGTCATTTCCCGTTGTCTTGATCTTGGCAATTCGGTTGCCGTCAGTTAGGATATGGCTAGAGATTGCTCTTCAAATCATATCAACGGGAGTTATGTGGTGAAAAGAATATTGGTATTTCTGACCATTGGTTTGTTGCTTGCGGCTTATCCCCAAGCAGGCAAGCCAATTTCATCAATTGCCAACAAAAAACTGCTGGGAGTTTGGGGGAGAATGCTCCGGGGTCTGCACGATCTGTCCTACACCGAGATCACCCTCAAAGAAAAGGGAGTCTATTCCTATGTTGGCAAAGAATTTGGCGGTAAACTTAAGCAAACCGGGACTTGGACTTTCAAGGACGGCAAACTGCGACTGTTAGCCAAGATATCAACCAATAACGACAAGCCAAACGGCGATGCCGGCGGAACATTTGAATTCCAACTTTATCGTGATCCCCTTGGCTACCTCTACCTTTATAATGTCTTGGGCCACGGCTGGTATCAAGATGTTCGCTGGAATGCCAAAAAGCAAGCCTACTTTGATAAAAATGGCGAACGCCTGACCATGGAGTGAGTTGAAATTTGCGCCCGGCTATCATCAGCCGGGCATTTTGTGTAATTATGTATTTATGGAGAAACGCGAGTGGCAGAATAATCGGCAAGAATATTTAGAACAGTTAGCTAAAGATAAGCTGGTGAAGGAAGCTAACCAAATTGCCGATGAAACTGTTGCCAATCCAAGCAACTATCTACATGAGACAATCTCTGATGCCCTGCCCCCGCCAGCCAACCCACCGCCACCGCCAAAAATGGGCGAACGGCCAAATTAAGTTACTCTTCCAACAAACTTTTTGGCGCCGAGGGCGCGTCTTCTAAAACCTGTTGATTATCGATCTGATCCATAACTCGGCCGAGTTGACGGGCACGGGTGGTGGAGACGTCGTCGTAAGTTTTACTAACCGTTTGAAGCTGATTGCCCAGTTGATCGAGCTTGCCGCTGAATTTTTCGTACTCAACTCGGAATTTTTGGACCAGTCGAATAATGCCGTGAATATTGTTTTGCAGTTTAAAGTTGGAGTGGGCTTGTTTAATTAAACGCAGTAACGCCACAAACGAATAGGGCCCGGCCAAGACCACTTTTTTAGCCATTGCCTCTTCCCAAATGTCGTTGGAGTGCTCGTAGATGTAACTAAAAATCATTTCGTTGGGAATAAAAGCCACGGCAAAATCAACCGTATTTTCGTCCGGGTTTATATAGCCGCGGCTAGCAATCTGCTTAATTTTTTCCCGGACGTCGCGATGGAACTGGGCCAGATAGCGTTTTTTGTCTTCGTCTTCTTTGGCTTCGGTGTAACGCTGAAGGTTCTGGTAGGGAAATTTGACGTCAATATTGACCTTGGTTTGGTCGGGCAAAACTAAGGTAAAATCGGGGCGACCCTCTTCCATCGTCGTCTGAACGAAATAGTCTTGGTTGATAACAAAGCCGGCCATCTTTAAAAGATCCTCGGCCACCCGTTCCCCAAACTGACCGCGCATTTGGTTATTGGACAAAATATTTTTCAATTCATCGGTTGAGCCACGTAACTCGCTGGCCAACTGTTTGTGAGTTTCTAACTCTTTTCGTAGCGATGAAAACGAGTCAATTCGTTCTTTGTCGCTCTGGCGAAGGCTGTTGTCGGTGTCTTTGAGCTGTTTACGAATTTCATCAACTAGAGTCTTGATGGCATCTTGCTTGCCAGCCAGATCGGTTTGGATAACATTTTTTTCCGCGCCTAGTCGTTCGAGAAGCTGATCACTAGCCGATTTGAGATGTTGAGCAAACGCATCGCCGCCGTTGGCCCGACTACGCAATAAAATATAGGTGATGGCCGCGCCCAATAATACTCCTCCCCCAAGATAGATAGCTGGTTGCATTGCCAATTATCATACAAGGATTTTCCATTAAGATATAGAGGGGTTGTTGCAATGGATGATTTTGCTACAATTAATAAGTTCGACATATCACAAGGAGAGAGATATGCATTTGTTCTTTGTGTTTGGTAGCAGATTAGCCACAGAAGAAAATGAGAAGTTGGCGTCGGAGTTGCGAACCCTGTGCGCTACACAAAGCGTCTGTTTTGTTAGCATGGGCGGTCGTGGCTTGTTGGAGCCTGAAGTCCACGTCGGCTATGACATGCCGGAAGCACCTGTAGCTTCTGGCTCAAGCAAAATCCGCGACTTGATTTCCGATGTAGAGAAGGGGGATGTCTCCCTGCTCGGCCTGAACCAAAAAATTATCCATGGGCGCAAGGGGCAAACAAACCCTGCCTTCGCGGCTGTCTCCTCGCCCTGACTTGATCAATCCTCAACACTTTACAAGAAGCGCACCAAGGGTGCGCTTCTTCACATTACAACCAACTTTTTTTACTTTCGTCGTAACAAATCGAGCTCCAGATGAATGTAGCCCAGGGCCATAATGACAACCCCACCGACTATCTTGGCCGATGGTAAGGCCATTATGGTTTGCGACTGGGCAACATTAATTAGCCAGCCAACAAACCCGTAAGCGAAGATGGCCGCCCCAACCAAAATAAAGGCGATAGCCACTTCCAAGAACGATTTTTCATCATGTTTATGCCAAAACATTTCCCTCCTTTTGTTTAGCATAGCACGCTTACAAGTATCTACACAAAAACCGCCCCGAGCGGGGCGGTTTTTGCTAATTTCGTAGTTCTGACGGTTAGGCGGCTGGTCGTTCTTCACGAGGTCGTGCCTCGTTGACGGTCAGTGCCCGGCCATCCATCTCTTTGCCATTGAACATTTCGACGCCCTTTTTGGCATCCTCTTCATTGGCGAAAGTGACGAAACCAAAACCCTTGGATCGGCCAGACATCTTGTCGCGAATTATCTCCGCAGTTTCGACGGCACCGGCTTCAGAAAAGGTCTGTTTAAGTGACTCGTCGGTAGTGTCCCAAGACAGGTTACCAACGAACAATTTATTTGCCATGTTTTCTTTTTTGTAACTTTCTAACTAATCTTCCGTAGAACGACCTTGTCTTGCGAACTTTAACGATCCCGTCGCAATCTCTACCTTGCTAGAATTATAGTCTAATTTAGCGCAAACCACAACAGATTTAGGGCATAAAGTTGTTATTCTTCGCCAGAATACCACGGGCGGTAGCCCGTGGATGAGAACTCTCGCCGCTTTGCCAAGCACGGCGGCGCCAAGCGAAGAAGAAGATACCCTGGGCGGGAGCCCAGGGAGATTCATTTTTTACTTGCTTTAATAATGTCGAGGTAGCTCTCTTTGATAGCATTTTCCAAGCTAAAGCCAAGCTTTTGGACGAGTTGGTCAAGTTTAGCTTGGCTAGCCTCGATTTCGACATAATGCTGGCCATTGAGTGTATCTAGCTCAACAACTGCCCAATCATTTTTCCAGTGCTGACGTTGTTTGTTGTAGCTCATTACTTCCACTAATCCCAGGGCGAGCAGTATCTGCCTGGCTTTTTCTAAGCTATCTAGACCAATTTCTAGCTCATCTAGTTCTTTGATGTTGTCGGCACGTTTAGTCCGGTTACCTTTAAGGGTAAGGGTAGCTTTGTGGGTATCCCAACGCCGCAACCGCAGTACTTGCCCTCTTGCCTCCAACTTCCCATCGACAGAATCAAAATACCAATTTTCGTCCAAACCCTGCCAAGCCAACTTGAAATTTAAGCCCTTTAGTTTCTCTGCAATCAGTGAAAGATTGCCGACCTTAAATTTCGCCTCGATTTCTTTCATGGTTTGAGATTAACAGTTTAGGACTTAAAAACTAGCCGTAACAAAAACGCACCGATCTGGCGCGCTTTTGCAAGCTAACTTGAGAAAGTTAGGCTTACTCTTCTGCTTTTTCCCAATTATCCATGATGAACTTTTTGGTGTCTTCTTCGGACATGCCTTCCATTTCGGTGTGGTACTCGGAAAGGTGGGGCTTGAGCTCATCGATCATCTTCATTACACCCTCATCGTCATCAGCTGCCTCTACCGTAAAGGGCATCGGCTCGTGCTTGTTGTCTTTGTCGGTACAGGTAAATGTATATTTTGCCATTCGTATCACCTCCTCCCCAAAATTTTATCTACTTCTGTAGAATATGGTTTGGAGTTGTTAAAGTCAATGGAAATATTTGTCCTGCTTCCTTACTAATTGCGTAATAGTGGTGTTGAAGAGATACTATGAGCGAGTATGAAGGAAGATATTCCAGAAAAAGTGGCCGGGGCTCCGAGCGCAGTTCTTGAAAAGCTGGTTGAAACGCCCAAGACGGCTGTTCAAGAAATTGAGAAGAAACGGGTTGTCAAAAACGCCCGGCATTTTTGGAATCTGCTCGGTCCAGGTTTGACGACAGGCTCGGCTGACGACGATCCTTCCGGCATTGCTACTTACTCCCAGACCGGCGCACGTTACGGCAACCAGCTTCTCTGGTTAGCCCCGTTCACCTTCCCAATGATGGGGGCGGTTCAAGAGATGTGCGCTCGAATCGGCATCGTCACCGGCCGAGGATTGGCGGCCAATATCCGAGAGTACTTTCCCCGCTGGGCGCTAATAACGGTGACTATTCTTCTTTTTGCCGCTAATACATTTAACGTTGGCGCTGATTTGGGGGCTCTGGCCAAAGCCTCCCAACTAATTTGGCCAAGTGGTAATTTTGTTTTGCTAATAGTCTTTTTCACTCTCTTTTGCCTGACGTTGCAGATTTTCTTTTCCTACCAAAGCTACGCTAAATACTTAAAATTCCTGGCTCTGATCCTTTTTTCTTATGTTATTACCGCCTTCTTTATTAGAGATTTTGATTGGTCTTCAGCTATCAGATCGACCGTTATTCCTTCGATCACCTTTTCTCGGGAACAAATAATTCTCATTTGCGCCATTTTGGGAACGACGATCTCTCCCTACCTTTTTTTCTGGCAAACCTCTCAAGAGGTAGAGGAAAAAATATTGATCGGCGAAAAAACCCTTAAACAGCGACAAGACAGTGTAACTGATCAAGCTATCAAGGATATGCGGATCGATAATTGGTCGGGAATGTTTCTGTCTAACTTGGCCTTCTATTTCATCGTGGCAGTTTGTAGCGCCACCCTGTTCAAAGGCGGGATCACCAACATTACCACTGCGGCTGACGCCGCCGCAGCCTTAAAGCCGCTAGCTGGCAACGGTGCCTACATTCTCTTTTCACTGGGTATCTTTAGTGTTGGTTTGCTGGGAATACCGGTGTTAGCCGGGTCGGCCTCATACGCTATTTCCGAGAGTTTTGGTTGGAAAGAAGGACTTTATCGAAACCTCAAAGAAGGTCGAGCCTTCTACGGTGTAATCATCTTCTCTATGTTTATCGGCCTGGCAATCAATTTTATCGGTATCGATCCAATTAAAGCCTTAATTTATTCGGCCGTAGCCAACGGCTTCGTTGCCCCGATCGTATTGGTTTTTATCGTCTTACTTAGCGCCAACAAAAAGATTATGAACGGTCGGCATAACCACTGGTTCACTACCGCATTTGGCTGGTTTATGACGATCTGTATGGCCGTTGTTGGGTTGGCCTCAATCTACTCACTTCTCTTTTAATTACTCGCACCAAGCTTGAGCAGATGCAATGGCCGATGCCTCTCCGTTGCCAGTGGAAGCACTCGCAGTAGCCTGGGCGTAACAGCTAATTTGGGTGGTTTGACTAGTTGGTTGAGAAATTTTTGACTTGGTGGACTTTTTTATTTGAACCTTTGGGCTGGATTTTTTTGACGGTTGGGTTGATGGAAGAGAGGATGAATTTGGTTGACCCCTAGCTACTGGAGTTGCTGGCTGGTTATTTTGAATTGCCGGCGCTCGGTTGGAGTTTGGTGATGTAACAGATGGCTTAGTTGAGAAATCTCCCTTGAAGGGCAGTGTTTTCCCAGACAACGCCAGCATGGCATAAGCAGTTGATAAGACCGACGGGTGATTGCCAGCCGACCAGCTACCATTGGTGTTTTGCCTATGACGCAGATACTGTTCTGCTGTTCGGGCGTTACGTCCGTAGCGATGCAGGGCAATAATTACCCAACTGGTGGTATCGAGATTACTGGTGTTGCCAGCATCAGAGCCATAGCCGTCATCGGAATTTTTCTGTGCCCCTAAATACTGCCAGGCCCGATCTTTGTTGGTGGAAAATCCAGTATCAAAGGCTAATGCCCAGAGAGCCGCGGCCGTCATGTCGGTGTTACTGGCTCCATCTCGACGAAAGTTGAAACCGCCATCACTGTTTTGGGCTTGAACAAGGTTTGTCAGCGCGTCGGTTCTCGACCAACTTGGGTCAGCACCAGCTAAGGCCAAGATGGCGAACATATCGTCGTTAATCAAGGTTGAGTCGCTAAATTGGTTGTTCTGGTAAGTAGCTTTGAGTTGAGTAACTAATCGGTTGCTCGGCTGACGTTGGGCGACCCGTGCCAAAATTTGCCGACTTAATGAGGTGACGGAAGCATCGCTATCGTTACTAACGGCCGACGTTTTTCCATAAGCCGCTAGAGCCATAGTTGACCAATCTTGTTCTGATGGAGAGGCGTTAGAAATGCTTGTTAAATAATTTAGGCCTTGATTATTATCAAATGCCAAAATAACTTGGCTACCAATCAGGGCTAGTACAACGACAAAACTTGAAACAATTATTGGTGTTCGCATGACTGGTTGACTGTAAAGAAAATAGTGAGGGCGGACAAGGCCGCCCTCGGAATACCGGTTAGTGCTAGGTGACCTTCCAGGTGATTTGATCGCCTGTCTGGACAATCGTTCTAGTGACCGAGTCCTGGCCAGTAACTCGCTTCTGGCCATTAACTTCGAAAACCAAACTGTCCGATGGGCCAAGCAGAAACTGGCTTTGGTCCTTTTTACCAATTGCTCTGACCTTCTCATCATTAAGGCTATCGATTACCGTTAACAAGTATCCTTGAGCCTCCATAACCACTCGAATTGAACCATTTTGCCCAGCCATGAGCGTCAAGGCCAGTGTGGTTCCGGTCGAACTACCTCCGCTACCACATCCAACTAGTTCCAGAATCGACAAGCCAACCAACGAGCCAAATGAGCCTTTTAAAAATTGCCGTCGCGTCAAATTGGCCACCTCCTACGCGAAGTAGGCTTACTACATAAAGTAGTAGGGTTTTATTGTAACTGACTAAACAAATGGGTCAATGATGTTAGCGTTTGTCTTTGGGCGAGAAGACGTAAATGTAGAGAATTGGCAGGATACCGATGGTATTGAATACTAATAGAGCCACAAACCAACCGGACTGATTATTACGAGCGGCGTGCCACATGGCCGTCGCTTTCCAGACCATCTCCCATATAGCTAACAGAATGATCAGAGACCAACCAAACGTCCAGGCAAACCAGGACATTCCCCACGGATAGTTAACAAAATTGTGATACATTATCTGCTCCTCACAGAATTATTATATACCTTGTGTCCAGTTGGCCGAGCCAAACCATAAAGAGTTACATGGTTGACAGCGTCGGCTAATCCAGGTAAAATTTGAGCGTCCGAAGTTCGAAACTTCACAAAAGAGGTGAAAATTTGGCTCGAGTTACTATACATAAAGGCAAGCACTCTCAACAGGTGCCAAAAGGACTGTACGATATAGTGACAAGTCTGCTTGATGCCAGCCAGCTGTCCAAGGTAAAATTTAAACTTAAACTTGGCAGACCAGTTAAGGGAAGTTCGGCGCTTAAAGGGCTATCGTCGTTGCAAGTAGTTGATCATGCTTTGGCCATGACTATCCAACCAGGTTCTAACGACACTGCTCTCGAAGTGAAGCTATATCCTGAAGGTCACAATTGGGACGTTAATGATGCGGCCAAACGCATAATCGAGGCAGCCATCAAGATTGGTTTCATCAGTGCATCGTTCTCGTCTCGGGTACAGATCCAGACGAATGGCCATCAACCACAAATAGCTAAAACGTCGGCGACACCATTATCAACAGACGTGAACAGAGCTACCGAGGTCAGAGGCGATCGCCCGTTTCTTCGTTTCTGGACTGATGAGCGAATTAAGGCACTAATTAAAATAATTAGTAATCCGTATGTCATCGAGTCTGACCTGCTAGCCGCCATTGAAGTTGTGGCCGAGGACTCGACCGGTCAGAAGCCATCGGTGCAACAGCGAGGCGCCCTTAAACGAGGGTTGGCCGAAAAGAAGATTGTTTATAATGATAATGGACAATATGAATTCACCGAGCAATATCGTGGCTATACCGGAGTGGAGGCAATTGAGTCGGACCAATCGGCCTTGCCGGCCATTAACGACATAGCCAAGCAGATTCAACAACGGATCAATGTCATCCGACCACAGTTGGCTGGCTCGGACGAAGTTCGAGACCAGATTGCCCAATACAATCAGGCAATCCAGGAGCTGACATCTCAATTGGCTACGTTCGAGCCACTAGCCAAAGAGCTCGAGAGGCTCGAGCCTATGCTTGAGCTTGCCCAGGCCTAGACAAACTAAATACCCCACTGTTCACACCGTGGGGTATTATTTTTTAACTACTTCCTGTCGGACAAATTTCCAGTAAGCCAGGAAAATAAGGATGATCAAACCCAGGGTAACGGCAATAAAGCGGACCTTCTCATCCCCAGCCATGAAGGTTCTGACCAAGCCGTAGAATAGAGTAAAAACCCCGCCCAATGTCAGCCCGTCGCCAATGACGTTAATATTTCCAAGACCCAGTATCGAAACGGCTAGAATGATTAGCGAGGCTAGAATTAGCCAGACTGATAAATTGCGATTGTATACGTCGAATTTATCTTGGAAATCTTTCTGGGCCTGATCGTATTGCTTCTGAATGGCTTTCTCTTGAATGGTCTGGTCCGCCAGTGGTTTGGAGCTATTGTTAAGCGAAGCTGGGTATTCCGGCGCCTTGGGCTGTGGGTAGAATGTTTGAAAACCAAAACCAACAAATGCGGCGAACAGCAAACCGATGGCGATAGTGTAAAGTGTCTTGAGCATGGCTCAAGTATTAACCTTGGTTTGGAGTTTGTCCAGAGAATATCCCTTTACGTCTCGGGTTCAACGGCGATATTGGCTAATTGCCAATGACATTTTGAAAATCGTTTTTAGTTTGATTAAGCTGTTGAATGACGTTCTGGCCGTTGTCTTGACTGGTACTTGGGCTAATTTGGTGGATAGCATTAAGAAAGCTTGGTCCGGCTAAAAACCCGATAAGAATAGTTAGGATAACCAGCACAACCAAGCTATAGATTGCCGATTTATCCCAGGAAATCTGGACTTCCTGAAATTCCTCAAACGACGCCCAGTTTTTGTATCCGTAGGCTCGTCTTCGAGCGAAAATTGGCAGGATTAATAACCCTGGCAACAATACGATTGTGACTGAACAGATGATACTGGCGATGGCAAACAGCCAATCTTTCATAGCTGCGAAGTAGAAAACCGAAAAAATAAGAGCCGCCGGCGAGTAGCGACGTAAATATCGCCCCTGTTGCTCCGGGCTGGTTGCGTCCTTGGTGATGCCATACTGGCGCATGGCTTCTTCAAGCTTGGCGTTGGAAATTACGGTTGATTGTTGAGTGTCTGCCCCCTCCATTTATTGATTATGCTCGCTTTTTACTGATAATCTTTTGGCGAATCATTGCTTCAATTGTGTCGTCGGGAAAAGTCAGGCTTATTGGCTGACCGTACTTTGTTTCTAAAGCTTTGGTAATTAACCAGTCGGCTATTTTAGGATTAATCGGTAAAATCGGGCCGTGGAGATACGAACCGATTGATCGGCGATAGATAGTCCCTTCAGTTCCATCAGTGCCGTTATTGCCTTGGCCAGATAATACATGACCAAATGGCTTGGCTCTATTGCCAAGAATCGTCCGGCCGCCATGATTCTCAAATCCAACGATCGATTCCGGCGACAAGTCCGATTTAATAACGATATCGCCAATCAGCCTGGGTGTTGTGGCCGACGGGCTTTTGGTCTCAATATCAAATATTTTTAACCCGTCGATACTACTGCTATCGGCGGCGATGTAGCTGTTGCCCAAAAGTTGGTAAGCGCCACAGATAAACAGGCCGGGAACATCCGCTTCGATCAGATCTTTGAGTAACGAGCCTTTGTTGCTGACCAGGTCTTGAGAGACGCTAGCTTGCTGACGGTCTTGAGCGCCGCCCATAAACATCAAGTCAACATGTTTGTCCTTTTCAAGCTGGCTACCAGCGTCAATCGCTCGAACTTCGACCTCAATTCCAGCCCAAATGGCTCGGGTCTCTAGCACGGCAACGTTACCGTAATCACCGTAGGTGTTCATGAGATCTGGATAAAACCAGCCGATTGTCAGCTTCAGTTCTTTAGCCATCGAGCGATTCCCCGGTTAGTAACGATCGAACTTCCAGCATGGCCGAGTAGGTAGGAAAAACGACCAACCAATCATTATCTGCTGTTTCGTCTATTGCTCGATTTAATAATGTTGATAAATCTTGGCCGATTACAAGATGTTCGGCAGTGAGAAAGTCATTATCTCTAGCAAACTCGATGTTTCTGCCGAGTTGATATTTAAGTCGAACAGCCATATCAAAGGCTCTGTCTCCAGCAATAAAAATAGTCTTGGTCTGCTCGAGCAGAGGCTGGAAATCAACATCCCAAATCCAGGAAACATCACGACCGTCGGGTATTTTATTATTTAAGACGATAACGACATTTTTTGGCTCATCGCCAAGCTCATTAAGAATTGAAAGCGCCTGATTAAATCTAGAGGGATTTTTGGCCAGCTGAAGGAGAACTTTTTTGTTTTTGACCAAGATCAGCTCTTGTCGGCCAAATGCCGAGTTAAAAGTTGATAGGGATTTCTTAATTTCATCTAAGCCTAACTGCCAAACTTTTTCTAAGACCAGGGCCGCCGCTGTCAAGTTGTAACGGTTAAATAGCCCAAACAGGTGAAAGTGAAAATCGGCTGGCAAGCTAAATATTTTTTCGCTGGCCAGCTGGCAGTGTGGGCAATGAAATGCGCCAATATGCGAATAGGCAATGGCATCAAAGATGAGCCGATGGCTACAGCGCGGGCAGATAATTTGATCGGCCTCTCGACCAAGTTTTTTGACTGACATTAATGATTGATTTAGACCAAAATAAAAAACCGAATCTTCCGCCAGCTGGCTACCAAGATTAACCAGCTCTGGATCATTGCCGTTAATAATGATTTTAGTTTTGATGGTCAAATCGGCGAAAGCTTTCTGCCATTTGGCGCTGATAGCGTTAATTTCGCCGTAGCGATCGAGCTGATCACGAAAAAGATTAAGCAAAACGATAGCATCTGGCTGGATTTCGCCAAGGAGAAGTGGCAGAGAGTTTTCGTCAACCTCCAAAACTAGGACATCACAATTGGTTTTGCCGTCCAGGTTGGAAGCATTAATTAAGCTTGAAGCCACTCCATTTAATAAATTTGCCCCGGTTTGGTTGTGAATAACCCCGTGATCTAAATCGGCCAAAACGTGGCTGATGATTTTAGTGGTGGTGGTTTTGCCGTTGGTGCCGGTGACACAGACAATTTTTAGCTGGGGATTTCTGTTGATTATTTGGCTAATAAATTTTCCATTCACCGCCAAAGCAACTTCGCCTGGCCAGGTCGAGCCACTGCCTAAACCAAGAAAACGGATAAGTCTAGAGAATAATTTGGTGGTGAATAGCGTAAAGAAATTTAGCATAGTTAAAGCCTAGCTCAATTCAGTCAAAACAACAGATGGATCTTGGTCACTCTATACGTAACTTGATCGGGCGTCTAGGCTAACTTGCCGTCTTGGAGTTTAAACGTCAGGTCGGTTTTGCCGGCAATAGACAGGTCATGAGTGACGGCGATAATGGTGGTTTTTTCTGATCGAGCCAGGCTATGAAGTAGCTCAAAGATCATTTTGCCCGTCTGACTGTCTAAGTTTCCTGTTGGCTCGTCAGCTAAGATCAATTTGGGTTGGTTGGCCAGAGCCCGCGCGATAGCGACCCGTTGCTGCTCACCACCCGATAGGCGACTTGGTCGACGAACATGTTTGTCGGCCGACAAGCCAACTTGATTAAGCAAATCGGCGGCCCGCCCTCGTCGCTTTGAGCTAGCTAAATGACCAAACTCCATTGGTAACATCACATTTTCGATTGCCGAGAGATTTGGGATCAAATTATATCCCTGGAAAACAAAGCCGATCTTTTGACAACGGTAGCGAGTTAAATCACTACTGCCAAGCTTGGTAATATCTTGGCCATCAACTTCAATACTGCCTGTGGTTGGCTTATCCAAAGCTCCAAGTATAGCCAAAAGTGTGCTTTTACCGCTACCACTTTTGCCGATAATCGAGGCGAACTGACCCCGTTCAACTTCAAAACTAACATTGTTGACAGCCTTAACCTTGGTCTCGCCAGAAGAGAATCCCCGACTGACGTTTTTAACCTTTAACATCAGTCAGCCCTCATTACTTCCGATGGTCGGACTTGAGCGATCAACCAGGCGGGAAAAGCACTGCCAATAATGGCGATAAGAATCGCCGCCAGCAGGCCGTAGAAAATGACTTGATAGCCAATAACGGCGTGGATATTTCGTAGACTCGAACCAGACTGACCGACGAACCGAAGAAACTGTCCGGCCGCACCACCGCCCTGTCCGCCACCGGTTGGCGTGGCGGCCGAGCTAGCGTTGTTAACTAATACATTAATAACTGAGTTACTGCTGGCAATTCCCAAGCCCAAACCAACGACAGCGCCAATAATGGTAAAGGTAATGGCTTCGCTCATAAACTGAAAGATAACCGAAAAATTTGAGGCACCAATAGCCTTGAGTACGCCAATTTCTCGACGTCGCTCCCGAACAATCATCAGCATTGTCAGCAATATAATAACTGCCGCCGCTGCCGCCGCTCCAATTAGGCTTAATAGCGAGATCTTCTTGATGTTCTCTAACGGAGCCAAGGCCTGGGAAGAGGTGTCTTGCTGACTGACCACATCAGCGGCCGTGCCCAGCGTCGTTTTCATAGCCGCAACGGCTGAATCTAGGTTATTAATTGAGTCAACAGTAGCGATGGCAGTGGAGAGTTGTCCGGATTGGCTAGACAAGGTTTGCAAAGTAGCCAGTGGCAAAACGATTAGGTTGTTTGAAAAAGTATTGCCGGAGTCAAATATTCCTTTGACAGTTAGGGCTTTGCCATAGGCTTGAAAAGTGGAGCCGACTGATAAGCTATTTTTATCGGCCAGGCCTTTGCCAATAATCGCCACAGTATCGGTTGAAGTGGCGTCAAATTTATCGCCGGATGTTAAGTTGATTGCCCCACCGCCAAACGACTGTAGAGTGTTTAAATCAGTTGAGCCAATAACTTGGATTGGTGGTGTAAAGTTGGCTTGGGTATTGCTTCTATTTGAACTATTGCCACCAAAGCTTCGTTGGTTAAATTGACCCTGGCGTTGACCGAGCGTGCCAGCATCTATAGCTGACTGCAGATTAGTATCTGTACTGGCCAATCTGTCGGTTAGGGTGGAGGTGACAGATGAGATGTGGGCAAGAGCTTTGACCTTATTTATCTCATCTGTTGTTAGCGGCTCGCCGCCGCCATCAGAGCCTCTAGCGCCAGCAGGAGAAATGTTAACAATATTACCGATTGAGCCCTGAACGGAATTTATTTTATCTTGAACGGCTACCCGAGCTAGATACATTGTCATGGCTAGGCCAATACTTAAACCCAGAATAACAATAATCGAAAATGTCCGGATGCCGTTACGAAATGTGTTACGAATGCCGCGAATGAATGCGCCCATGTAGCTAGAGTAAAAATTATTCCTGAAAAAACGCTTAAGCTTTAGCCAGGGGCAAAGTGACGGTGAATATCGAGCCTTTACCCAAATAGCTGACGACGCTGATTGAGCCACGATGAACATTGGCAATCTTTTTGGCAATTGATAGGCCCAGGCCGTAGCCCTCGGTTTTTTCTTTGGATCGTGATGGGTCGGCCCGATAGAAACGCTCAAAGATGTGCGGTAGATCGGTGGCCTTAATGCCAAAGCCCTGATCACGAATTTCGACTAGGGCGTGATGAGTATCTCTATGTAGTTTTAAACTGATAGTGGTTTTCTCTGGGCTGTACTTAATGGCGTTATCAAGTAGAATAGCTACCAAATCTGTTAAATTGGCTTGATCGCCTTTGGTTCTGACCGATTTTAATTTTGTTGTAATTTTGATCTGCTTGTGGCTGGCCGCCAAGATCACTCGATCGAGCGCGTCCTTGATAACTTCAGCCAGCTCAACTGGCTCAACCAAAATCTGATGACCATTTGAACCAGAAAGTCGAAGTAACCCTTCAGATAATTGCTTAAGCTTAGCTAGCTCCTCGAGGTTGCTTTTTAACAGCTCTTTAGTTTCTTTTTTATCCAGGGTCGGATTTCGCAGGGCCACCTCTATCTCTGTTTGCATAGCTGTTAGCGGTGTTCGTAGTTCGTGAGACGCATCAGCAGTAAAGCGGTTTTGAGCCTCGATTGCCTGTTCGATCGGCCGCAAGGTCCTGCGGGCTAAACCGTAGCTGGCCACACCGCCAATAACTAAAATGGCCAAGTTGAAAATTATTAAATTACCCCGCAGATGACCTAGGCCCTCATCTAGTTGTTGTTGGCGAAGGTCATCAAACTCGGTTATCGGCTGAAACTGCAGAAAATAGGTGCCTTGACGATGCAAGCCACGATTTAGCTCGTTGGAGTAGACTCGATAAAGTACGGTGCTAAAACCGATGCTGATAGCCATCAAGGTTATTAAATAGCCAATACTTAACTTAAGCGCAGTCTGACGGGTCATGGCTCAATTTTGTAGCCAAAGCCACGGAGCGTCTTAATCAATTTTTGGCCGCTATTTTTGTCAATTTTATTTCTAATATAGCCCACATAAACCTCGACGGTATTGGGCAAAACGTCAGCGTCGTAATCCCAGACATGAGCGATAATCTGATCTTTGCTTAAAACCCGATTTGGATGACGCATCAAATATTCTAGTAAAGCGAACTCTTTACTAGAAAGATTGATCAATTTTCCAGATTTTTTAACCTCTTTGGTTGTTGGATCCAAAGTTAGCTCGCCAACCTTTAGTGTCACACCGATATGATTGGCTGGTCGGCGCATTAAGGCTCGAAGCCTGGCTAATAGTTCTTCAAAAGCAAATGGTTTTACCAAGTAATCGTCAGCGCCGGCGTTTAGACCACTCACCTTGTCATTGAGCTGATCCTTGGCAGTCAGAATCAAAATCGGCGTGTGAATCTGCCGTTCTCGTAATCTTCGACAGATTTCTATACCCTCAAACGTGCCAGGAAGCATCCGATCAAGAATAATGGCGTCATATTCATTCACCAGTGCCGAACTAAAACCGTCATCGGCATCATAAGCTACGTCAACTGCCATCGATTCCTGTTCTAGCCCGCGCTTAATAGCGTTGGCAATTTTGTGTTCGTCTTCTACGACAAGAATTCGCATTAGACATAACCGGGGAAATAGTCAACCTTAACTTGGGATCTTGGCACACCAAGAGTTGCCAGGAGTTTCTCAAAGGTGGCCACCATCGCATGGGGTCCGGAAAGATAAAAATGTCGGTCTTTATAGTCGGGAATTTGGGTAGTCAACATTTTTTGATCGATCATACCAGTTTGGCCCGTCCAGTCGGCAGGGATATTGGCTAAGTCGGTGAGAGTGTAAACAGTTTTTAAACCATTGGGCGTGGCTTTGGCGAATATTTCCCCGTAGGCTATCTCGCTCTCGGTCTTGTTACTATAAAGCAGAATAATATCCCTTTTCTCTCCAGAGTCAACCAAATATTTAATTTGGCTACGAAAAGGCGTGATGCCGATACCGCCGGCGATAAATACCAGTTTTTGGTTAAGGTCGGCCGGCAAAGTGAAACTTCCGGATGTTTGCGCGGCGGTAATCGTTTGATTGGGCTTTAATTTGCTCAAAGCTTGTTTGAAGCGACTAGAGTCAGGATAAAATTTTACCCCAAATCGAATGTCGGATTCCGTTGGCGCCGCGGCGATGGTAAAAAAACGCCGATTGCCTCGAGCGTCGCTGGGAACAGTTGGTAAGGTCAATTCCAGAAACTGTCCCGGCTGAAATTTGAGCGGATAGCTGGGTTTAAAAACGTAGTCATAGGTGTCGGTGGCAACTCGTCGAACTTCTTTTAATGTTAGGGTAAGTCGCCCTTTGGAGCTGACGATGAAGGAGAAAATATTACCGATGACCAGAGCTAGCTCGGGGGTTGAGTAAATACTGCCGAAGTGAATATGGGGCGAGAATAGCAGACCGACGATAACACCGTACCAAATCTGGAGTTTTTTGGTTGGCGGGGTTGTCAGTGGCTCGGTGAGCATGACGAAGGCGAAAAAAAGTAGAGGTGAGTAGAAAAAAATTTCCTTTAGTGTAATCACCAGTTCGGTTCCTCTAAGCAAACTACTGACAACAATGACGACAATGGCGCTAAAATTAAACGCCCAGACCAACTCTGATCGTTTAATTTTTCTAACTACCAATAATCCGCCGATAATCACCATTGGCACCATCGAGACCGTTCCCACCCACCAGCTGGCGCTCTGGTTAATAAACAGAGCGGTGATAACAACACTGATCGCAGTTGGATTAAAAAGATGCTTATGTCGATAACTAAAGATAAACTTGCTGGCCATTGCTAGCACACCGGCCCAAAACATCAGCATAATCGAAGGCCAAGAGAGTTGTGGGGTAATAATCAAGGCCAAAATTAATGCCGTAATATAGGCCGACTCAATGTTGGCAATGGCCCCAAAGGTTCGGGCAAATAGAGTATTAGTTAGCAAACAAACGCTAAGAATAATCCCCGTTGAAACAACCAGAACCCCGGGGCTGTAAGGCAAAACATTGGCCAGGCAGAGGAAGAACGCCACCAATAGCAGAGCAATCAGATAGTAGAGTACCAGCCGGTACATGGTTGTTTTGTTTAAAAAATTATCTATAAAATTCATTTGACGCTTATCGAGCTCAAAATATATTTCTCAAAACCGCTAGTCATAGTGGCTTGGCCATCTTTTCCTATTATATAGCCCTCTAGACCCGGCAGGAATTCGATCAGATTGATCCCCTTTTGACCCATGACAAAGGCGGCGGTGGCAAATCGATCGGCGTCATAAATATTTGGACCGATCACTGTTACACTGCTGATCGCTTTGGCTTTTTGCCAGTTATCATGGGGGTTGTAAATGTGCTCACCTCGCTCGTAGTTGCCGGAGGTGGCTATACCACAGTTACTAATACCGACCACTTTAACAATCTGTTCAAGGTTAAAGGGATTGCGGATACCTACCCGCCACCTTTCGCCATAGGCACTGTGACCGACGGTAGCGATATCGCCGCCAGCGTCGATATAGAAATTTTTGTAACCGCGTTTGGCTAAACGTCTAGCCGCTTGGTCAATCGCCCAGCCTTTAACGATGCCGGACGGGTCACACTGGCCGATCTCTCCGATATCAAAAAAGCCGTCAGTCTCTTCTTTGGTTTGTCCGGCCAAACGGAAGATCTCTTTCATTTCATGGCTGTAATTCTTTGGTTGTATCTCGCTCCGATTGATTCGAGAGATCTCGCTTGTTTCTTTATAGGTGCTGAAGCGTTGATCAACGTTATTAAAGTAAGTAAAACTTGGCTCGACGTCGGCTTCGGTAATATTATCACCGATGATCTCGACAGTCACCGGCATACCCATAATTGAACGAGTTTGGCGCATTAGATCTTAGCGGTTTCAAGAGCGGTGGCCAGCGATTTCTGGAAAGCAATGCTTGAAGCGGTAGCGCCAGAGACAATATCAACGTTGGCGCTCTGGGCTTGAATGGTCTCGGTTTTTAAGTAAGGCATGGCCTGACTATTAATATAAACCGAGTTCTGGCGATCATTTGGGTACTGCAAAAAGACGACGTCGGTGATTTTCCCGCCATTAATGACGGCTTTCACCTGAATATTGCCGTAGTAGGCGTCCTCAACTGATCCAGTGAACGAACCATTCTTAAATAGTTGCCCACTAGTTGTTGCCGGTGGGCCGGCAGTGGTCGGAGCTGGCCCAGTATTTGAAGGAGTGTTGGTGGCTGGGGCAGTAGAGGTGTTGGTCGGGGCAATCACTCGCCCGTCATCGCGTTCGTGGGGGCGCAAAACCAGAGCATATAGTCCAAAACTTAGAATAACAGCTAACGACAAGAACATTTTTTTAACCATCGATCCCAGTATATATCAGCTAAACTGAAAAATAACTTAGAAAAGTTCGGCTGAATTCCCCCATTTGTCAGGTATAATTAGTCCTAATGATATTTCTAATTAGCCTGGGTACCTTGGTTGCTACTTTTCTTGGCGGTCTGTTGGCACTAAAAATCAGAGACAGGCTCAAGCTAATTCTTGGCTTTAGCGCCGGAGCGGTTTTGGGTGTAGCCCTGTTTGATCTTTTACCGGAATCTCTCAACCTGACTGCCAGTGACGGCAAGTTTCTCACAACCGCCGTTCTGATAGCCACGGGATTTTTCCTATTTATGTTACTCGATCGACTTTTTATACTTCACAGTCACGGCGATGATGAAGACTGCGATAACGAAAATCATTCTGGCCGATTGGGTGCTGGCAGCTTGGCTATTCACAGCTTTCTCGATGGTCTTGCCATTGGCTTAGCCTTTAAAGTATCTAATGCAGTCGGCGTGATTGTGGCAGTCGGAGTTCTGGTTCATGATTTTTCCGATGGCATTAATACCGTTAGTCTGGTTCTGCGTAACCACAAAAGCCAAGCCGAGGCTCTTCGCTGGCTAATTCTTGACGCCATCGCTCCAGTGCTTGGTGTGACCGCTACCTTCTTTTTCACTTTATCCCAACACACCTTAGGCCTATTGCTTGGGGTTTTCTGTGGCTTCTTCCTTTATATTGGCGCCAGCGATCTGATTCCGGAAAGCCATCGTCGCCACCCAAAGATCTTTACTACCTTTATGACCCTAATCGGGATGGTGGTGATTTACGCCGCTATCAGGTTAACCAACATTTAACGCTGGTATGTTTGGGCGGCGGTGGTAAATGCTGTTACTTGATCGGCTGTCTTGCCCGGGAATTGCTCAACTTTCAGTTTCTCGCCATTCAGGACTTGCACCAAAACCACACCGATACTGCTACCGCTGGTGCCGATGGTCATACCTTTCTGATAGACACCGCCGTTGAAACCAGATTTATTGGCTAGCAGGTAGTTCTTATTTTCTAGCTCGATCTTGGTTAGGCCGGTGGCGACTGTAATTGTCTCTGGTTTGAAGCTACCCTTAATCACGAACTGCGCCGCTTTATCCTGCCAGTTTCCAGTGGAGTAAACGATACCACTTGGGTCAATATTGTCTGGGGCGATAGACAGATGACCGTCCCAGTAACGATCTATTGTGGCACCGGCGTAGCCGTTAGTGCCGGTTCTAAACCAGTTACCAACCAGGCTACCGGTCTTGTCCCAATCAAGCTTGCCGCCTAATGGAGCGACTGATCGCAAGCTTTTAGCTTCCATTGATGCCTTTATCTCCCCAGCATAAACATCAAATGGGCTAATGGTATTGATTTTCCAGGGCTCGCTGGTGTAGAGCGATGGGGTAATAAAACCGGTCAGAGTAGTTTGAGTATCAACCATCGTCCAGTCAAAAGAGTTACCGCCTAGATGAGCCAACAGATCGCCGGCCTTAAGATCCACTTTTACTTGCTTATTCTTACCGGCCTCAATCGTGCCAGCGGCCGTGGCTAGGGCATCGCTTAACTTATGAACGTGAATAAATATCGAAAAGTACCGACAGCTAAAGGAGATAACCAAGCGAAAATCGTCAGTAGCCAGTTTTACTCCGGTTTTATCGCCGATATATTGGGCTGGCATCCTGTCTATTTGGACAACTCGACCATCGGCAGGCATAACCACGTCGTAAGTATTATCGGCGACCGTTTGATCAATTGGGGCGACATAAACATGGTCAATTGGCGTGACATGACCATCGGCTGTTTTTCCCAGTGGCTCAATGTAAGCTATTTTCTCTAACACCAACGGAGAGTTGCTGAAGGTTGGGTTAGCATTCTTGTCGCAGGAACTGCCGTATTGATCAGCAAAAGATGGGGTGTTGCTGGCGTTACTGCCTGTCTCTTTCTGACCAGTCTCACCAATCTTAGTTAAATGGGTTACTACCAGAAAGAAGAAGACAATCACCAAGGGCAGAGCCACGAACAGGAAAATCTTACGAGTGATACTCATCTTTACTCATCGTAACAAACGGCCACAGCCACGCAACAACCTGGCTGTATAGATCCCGTCGCCTAACTCGGTTCTAGCTAATTTATCAGAATTGATTGGGCGGCAATTACGCCATCACTGTCCGGAGCGCCAATAACAGTCACCACATCGCCAATTTTCAGGTCTGACTGTTTGGCAATGACCCCGTTCTTGTAAATTGAGGTGGTGGTTTCAATATTGACATTGGTGTCGCCAGAACTGGCATGGAGAGTGATGGTGTTGTCGTTAATAGCGCTAACCGATCCCAAATTACCTCGATGACCGATCGTGCCCATCTTTCTATTTCCAAATATCCCGCTGACCAGTGACCGATTGCCTCCCCGCTCGAAGTTCCCCACACACTTGCCGTGTTCCATGGCCATCCCAATGCTATTAGCGGCAACAACCAGTCCAATAATCAAAAATATGCCAAATATCAAAGCGATGACCATAAACGGTCGAGCTCGATGATGTCGACGTCGCCAATCTACGTTGTCCTGATTTTTTTCTTCTTCCATTTTTTCCTTTCTAATAATATTTTAGCTCTTGAAACTTAGAAAATGCTTAGATTAAAACAATGATTAACCAAACAGCTTAATAGTTCTGATGATCTCGTCGGCAATACCTTCGATACATTGGTAACTCTTAACTTCCTGGGCATTTACCCAAGCGGCGTCGCTGAAAGCACCCTCTTCAATGACTACCTCACCGGACTTATGTCTCATAGCAAATTTCACCAGGATGACGGGAATTCCGTCTGGCCGGACAAAGAAAACATCGTTAATAAACTGAAGCTCATCCTCGACCTCAATACCCGCTTCTTCCTTAATTTCACGCTTAAGCAAATCCATGATAGCGTTCTCAAAATCTATGACATCGCCGTTCATCCGAGTTGGTTTGGACAGATCAAAATCCCCCCACTCCAGCTTTCCACCAGGTACTGCCCAAATACCGGCGTGAACTTTCTCATGATCGCCTCGCTTGAGTATCAAGCAGCGACCATCCAGAGGACGATAGATCACGGCGTTGGCCACGAAATAGAACAGTTTATCTGGCTTGGCCTTATCAATACTGATCTTGGTGGCTGGCATTACAACCGAGTATATCATAGTGATTTCTCGTCTGCTCCGTTCTAATTAGAAAACCCAGAACCAGATTCTATTTCAAGTCTTGGGCTCATCTGGTACAATACTTTCGTTCTTTCTTACCGTTCAGCAACCAGCTAGTCCGGTAGGATGAGGAAGTAATTGCCCATTCAAACCAACGCGGCCTTATTTGCGCCGCCGCTAACGAGCGTTCCAGCGGCAGAGCGGTGGCTTGATGAGATACAGGCTGGTCATATCACCAGCTTTAGACCGATTCACGGCAAAGTTGCCGGCTTCCACGTTGTGGTCAACATGGCAGCAGTCCCCCTGCAGAAAATCCCGCTTCTTTACCAACGAGATCAGGAAACTCCCATGGTGCGAGTAACTAAAGTCAACCATGTTCATGGTTGCACAATTCAGCAACAAACCGAGGGAAGCGTGCTTTGCTATCCTCATCTGAATTTGGACATAGAGTGGGACGACAAGTGATCTCAATCATTTCGAACTGCTTTACCCCAACTACGATAGTTGGGGTAATTTTCTAGAAGTTTTAGACGGTTCGACGATATTGAGCCACAGCCAGTGGTATAAAGACAATCAAAATTCCAATCGCCCAGAGAACGGCATGATAGATACTTGAGGCATCACCGATGCCTTGAGTTAGGTAGCGAACGGCGTTAACGGTTTGGGTAATTGGCTGGTTTTCAGCAAAATGTCGTAGCCAGGTTGGCATAGTTTGGGTTGGCACAAAAACCGAACTGGCAAAGACCAAAGGAAATACCCACAAGAATCCGGCCGTTTGAACCGCCTCTGGGTCTTTAACCAATAGGCCAATCAGTAGCGAGATCCAGGAAAAAGCATAGCCAAAGAGTAGAGCCACTAGCAGAGCTAATAGTCCGTGGCCAAGCCCGTTGTGAAATCGAAAACCAATCAGCTCGCCAGCCGTTAGCATAATACATATAACCAAGACGTTTCGCAGAGCATCGGAAAGTGTTCGGCCAGCCACAATAGCCGCTCGACTCATTGGCAGACTGCGAAAACGATCAACTACTCCCTTTGACAGATCGTCGGCCATGCCAACACCAGTTTGGAGTGAGCCAAAAATAGTTGTTTGAGCCAAAATGCCCGGCAAGAGAAAGTTAATGTAAGAGCTTGTGCCGGTACCAGCCCGGGTAATGGCACCGCCAAAGACGTAGTTAAATAGAAGCAGAAACATGACTGGCTGAATACTGGAAAACACCAACAACTGGGGAGTACGGCGAAGTCGGGTTAAGTTACGCTTGGTGATAGTTAGAATATCGCGAATCATCCACATTTATCTTTTCTCCTTGGTTGGGTCAGTCTTGTGACCGGTTACTGACAGAAAAACATCATCGAGGCTTGGGCGATGTAAGGCAATTTCTTCAACAGTTACTTTATGCTCTTCCAGAGCGCTAGCGGCGGCCAAAAGCGTTTTACTGCCGGCTTTAGCCGGAATCTGCAAATGGCCTGTCAGCTCGTCAACTTTTGGTTGCTCGCCAATGATTTTAGCTAAAATTGCCGAAACCTTGCTCTGATCGCGATCTGCTACCGTTACTTCGATAACATCGCGACCTAAACTATTTTTCAGCTCGCTTGAGGTTCCTTGGGCAACTAAACTACCCCTGTCAATAACGGCGATCGAGCTTGCCAAGGCGTCAGCTTCATCCAAATATTGGGTGGTTAGTAAAATAGTCGAGCCGTTTTTAACAAGGCCGCGGATAATATCCCAAACTTCAGCTCGAGTACGCGGATCCAAGCCAGTTGTCGGTTCATCTAAGAACAATATGCGTGGCTGGCCAATTAAACTAGCCCCGATATCCAAGCGCCGACGCATACCACCGGAGTAAGTTCTGGCTGTTCGATCGGCGGCATCAACTAAACTTAAGCGTTCTAAGAGCTCATCGGCTCGTTTTTTGGTTTCCTTCTTCGATAAGTGATATAGAGATCCAACCATTTCCAGCGTTTCCCGGCCGGTCAAAAAATCATCAACAGCGGCGAACTGACCGGCTAGGCCAATTGAAGATCGGACTTTTTCTGGCTGGCTGATAACATTAAAACCGGCAACGGTTGCTTGACCACTGGTTG
>JBGOUP010000022.1:0-15191 GCA_041477655.1 Patescibacteria group bacterium | reverse complement strand
CCTCGTCTTTGTAGAACTTTTTTATATTGGCAGCACCATCAACTATCGATAGTACGTACTCCCCAGGGTTGGGCATTTGAATTTCGGGATCAATAATCAAATAGTCCCCATCTTCAATTGTTTTGGTATTAGAGTCAGTTGATCGCCTCTTGAACCTAGCGTTATTCATCGAATTACCAACCGCTTGTACGGCAAAAAGCTTTTTTTGCTTTTGACCAACGAATCCGGTGGAAATCATTATATATCCCGCTATACTCTCTTCGACTAATTGTTTAGCCGGTCCGCAGTCAGCTAAGCCAAGTATTGGGATCGTTAAGATGTTCCTAGATAACCCGGGCCTGGAAACTTTACCTGAAGCAAGATTCAGTAACCCTCTCTTTTCGAGCTGAGTTAGGTGATGGCCAACCGACTGACGGTTATTCAGTCCAACCTCATCCGCAATCTGCTGAAAGGTTAGATTGTCTAGCCCCCTTAGCATTACGAGCCTAAGTATTGCCAATTGAACCTTAGTGAGCTTGTCTTTCATACGGGTACCATACTTGAATTGTGATTTACTGTCAAGGCGATAACTTACTATGTTTCCACCCATTGTCAGTTATGGTATGATGGCGATGAGTTCCCGTGTTGCCCCATAAGAGCAGCTAGGAGGGGCGGGCGGTCGAGGCTTAATGAGTAATAAGTAACAATCTAGAACCAACAACATGAATGCAAATCAAATAATCGAAGAGATAACCAGCTATATAACGGGCGAATTCCGTTATTGGTATGCGGGTATTGCTAGCAATGCCGAACAACGTCTATTCGTCGATCATGCTGTCGAACGGAATGGTGGTCGCTGGGTGTACTGCCCGGCAGATTCAGAAAATTCTGCGAGAGTAGCTGAAAGTGCTCTCCACGAACGAGGGTTCGACGGTGACTCTGGCGGGGGAGACTCTGCTTCAACCTATGTCTACGCATACTTGAAGGGTTCTCACACTAGGGAATAGTTCCTCTGAAATGGCCGGCGAATCGTTAAATTAGCACCGGCTACAACAACAGTGTATCAAACCGATCAACATAGATGACTCCTATAACCTCGTCGTGGACTGGTCAACGACTTAATCAAAAATCTTGCCAACCAATCCTTGCTGGTCAGTTTGATACCCATCGCATAAAGAGTCGCTTCCTTAACTAGAGTGCTTGTTTTTGCTCCAGGCCTATTCTTCTTTTTGCGATCTCGAAGTATGTTGGATCTAATTCAATCCCAAGAAATCGTCTGCCTAAACGCTTAGCAATCACACCGGTAGTGCCAGAGCCCAAGAATGGATCAAGTATCAGGTCGTCGCTAGTGCTAGCGATGTTTATTATCCGGGATAATAATTCCTCAGGCTTCTCGGTTGGATGACTAGTTATGTGTCTTCGAGCATTAATTTCCCACAAATTGCGCATTTGTTTTCCACCATTAATCTGTTTCGCAATGTCGTAATTGAAATAATATTTTTTAGACTTGCTCGCAACCCATATTATTTCAGTAGATGGTACAAAGCGATTCCTAGATAAGAGGGGGGTTGCATTTGGCTTATACCAGACAACGTCATTGATAATCCATAGACCGCTCTCCTTAAGGAGCACACCAACTGAAGGATGGTTATGCAATGTACCGGAAATCCATATCGTCCCATTTGGGCTTAATACTCTAACACATTCACTAATCCATTTCCGGTTGAACTCATGTATATTGCTAACTTTATCCCAATCTCCTTTATCGAGCTTAACTCGTTTGCCATTCCTTACTGTGATAAAGTCTTTACCCGAAAGATTGTAGGGTGGATCGGCAAAAATGAGATTAACTGAATCGCTTTCTATCCCCTCCAATGCATTGAGGCAGTCGCCACATATTAATGAAATAGTGTCACTTCCGACCATAAATCCTTCTCTTGGCAAGTAGAACATACTTTGGGTTTACTTCCACACCTATCCAGGCTCTACTCAGATTCTTTGCAACTACCGCTGTCGTGCCGCTACCTAGAAATGGGTCTAGAACTACATCCTTCTCATTAGATGACGCAATAATAATTCTTTTTAGCATTTCCTCCGGCTTCTGTGTTGGATGTAATGCTCTTCCGTCTTTTCCGTGCAATCTGTCTTTGCCCTGCACCAAAGGCAATGCCCAAACATCCCGCATTTGTTTGAGTGCTCCGTCTTTCTGTGTTTCAGGGTTTATTTTCTTCAGTTCTGTATAGTTAAAAATCCATTTTTTGCCCTTAACCGCCCAAATGACAAATTCTGTCGAGTGGGTAAAAACTCTTTTTGTCATATTGGGCATTGCGTTTGTCTTTTGCCAAACGATGACATTGTTAATTTTGAAATCGAGCTGTTTAAGCACGATCATTACCTCTGCAAGATTGTGATAAGTGCAAGAAATATAAATTGAGCCATTATCCTTTAATACTTTGTGGCAAGCACCAATCCACTTTCTTGTAAACTGCATATATTCTGGGGCGGACATTTTATCCCATTCTTCGTTTACCATGTACCAGTCGCCACCGGTTTTATTTCCTTCCCATTTAAGCCCATTACCTGAAAGATTGTAGGGTGGATCGGCAAAAATCAAATTAACTGACTTTTCATCAATTTTTTCGTTCAGAATTTTTACCCAGTCGCCTTGATAGATGGTATTTAATTTCATAGTTATTGCCTTGCTAGTATAGATTCTTGCCAAGTAGTAATTGTGTCTGGTATTCGCTCAATCCACTCTACGGAATGCTCAACAACTTTTGTGAGTCCTAAAATTTGCTCGTAAAGTCCTAGCAATTCATCGTGAGTAAATCGTTTTCCTTGTTTCCTGATTTCCAAAAGAATTTCAGGTAATCTGACAAATTGAGTAATGGAAAGAGGGACAATTCTTTGCGTTGCGCCCTTGTAACCGTATTTAGCAGCCATCCAAAAAGTTTCTACCGTGTCTTGGTGTAACCGAGGTGCGATAAACAAGCAATAAGTTACCTTATCGGAGTATGAAGCTTCAAAATCTCTTACGTGTCGCATAACTGGCTGACCTTCGTTGTACCACTGTGAACGATCTGTAAGCATCGTAACTTCACAGACAGAATTAAATTTTTCGTAAAAGCATTCTATGTCCGGCTTATTGGCTGGGGCGGTAAATGTGGGTTCATTATCATCGCCCACCGGATAATTTGGTTTTATTTCTAGCGCGTCATTCAGAGAGTTGAGTGCAAGTGCGGACAGCTTTTCAAGCTCAATGCTTTTTTTATTATCTGATTGATAGATATTTTTCAGTGCATTGATGTATTCCTGAATTTTGGATACATCTTGCGACTCAAAATGCGTCTCGAGTTCCTGTAGTTTTCTGCGATAATCTCGCAACTCTTCAATATATATTTTTAACTTATCCGCACTTAAACTCTCAATTTTTTGAAACCTAAAAGCCGGTGCTGTTATTGCTTTTGGCTTAAGGTCGGCTACATAATCTTGCACATCTTGGCTTAATCTTTCTGAAATTTTTACTAACTCTGGTTTTGTTCCCCACGGTAAGACGGGTTGCCCGATATCAGCAAGATATTCAATGTATTTATCTGCATTCTCGAACATCAAAGGAACGGCGTTATCCGTTGAGAGTAATTTATTAATCTCAACGGATCTTCTTGGTTCCAAATCAACATAAAAACCACCACCTCGAATATATAGATATCTAGTCAATCTGAAATATCGAATCGAGTTGTCGCCATAGTCCTCCAGATTATTGAGAAATTTTGCAATTTCACTATTCCTGTTTGTCCCTAAAAATGTTTTGGCAAAACTTTTTCTAAATCTTTCTCTCAATTGCTTTCTACTCTTGTCATCCTTCTGTGAGCGTAGTCCCGTACGATATTCAATAAGTTTTTCCGCTTGCCTTTTTATGTTTCTGTAATCAATTAGCGTTGTGGCAAACAAAGAAAATTCTTCTTTGCTTATTCCAATAGGTTCATTTCCCAATTTAGCCCACCTTTTATTTACTTCTTTGATAAGATGTAGTGTTCCAATAAATGGCTTGATGGCGAATCCGTCATTTTCTGAAAATGTTGTACTTGCCGGATTGGGAAGTTGCCATTTCAAAAAGTGAATAAAGAACAGTTTACCAAGGTCGTAATCTTCGGAAAGAAAATACTCTCCGAACGGTGTAATCTTAACTCCTTCGGCTGAATTTTTTGCTATACACAACCCCATTTTCTTAAGAGGCGCAACGGAATTTCTGCCACGCATTGCTGGGTCTTCGTAACCCTGTGCGTTAAAAATTTCTTTTGCAACAGAAAATGGCATTTCTGCTTCAACATCGTCAAGGTATTTTTGTTGTTCTTTGGTTAGATCGGTTGGCTTGTAAAGTTTGCTTTGAATAAGAAGGACTTGGTATTTAATTTGATTTTCCGAATTAAAGGCTTGTCCTTCTAACTCCTTCAGGACACGCAAGAAACCCCGTAATCTTTCTGGATTTCTAACTGTCGTTGATATTGACCAAGGTTTTTTCATTGGTGAATGATTAAGCGCATCTTGCCCAAATTCTACTCCAAATCAGGTTCATTTCAAAGCAAAAAGCCGCCTTTCAGCGGACTTTTTGCGAACTACCGTCTAATGGTCGCCGTTGGTAACGCCCTACCGATTTTGAATTACTGATTGACACGGTTTCGGTTAAGGTTGGGTCTTACACCCGCAAGCTCTACCCTCGAGTAGTTATTGATTCTTACGGGTTCCATATGGCCTTTGGTTGACCGGCTTAAGGCTTATATTAAGGTCTTGAGCCTTAGCTCTAACTGCTGTCTCAGTTCTGCCCAGCTTTAGACCTATTACCCTGGTAGGCGTATTGCCTTTGACCAAATTGGTCAACGTCGCGACCTCAGCGGTGGCCCATTTCTTGTTACTCATCTTTGCCATTCTGTTCCTTTCTAGTTATTGAGTTATACTTTTCGACCATTAGACCCTACCATTATTATTAGTTAAGTCGTCAAGTGAGGATTCTCCAATTGTCGATTATGCTTAGGAAAATGGAACAACCCATTATAATTAAGTAAATATTTCTCTTGAAATCTTATCCAACCATCTAATACCTTTTTCCAAACTCTACTTCTAAGTTACCAATATCCTCCCAGGTCCAACCGATACATTCGTTCTCCACCAAGGCTTCTTTTAGGGTCTCGAGTGTTTTTTTATCTGATTTGATGGTTTGAGAGCTCTGCATACCGTCATTTCTCTCAACACGTAATTGCAGGCGGTATTGGTTCAATCTATCTGGTTTTATTTCACCAATTGCTATAAGCATCCATACTCCTGGATGATCACCTAAAATATCTAAACCGCTGAAAGAGTGAGCAAATGAAGTTGGCCAATTATGAATACGTAGTGACTCAATAATTCTTGCCATCTTGCCCAAATTCTAGTTCAAATATGGCTTAGTGAATAGAAACTGGCAACACTAGTCGACATTTTCTATCCAAAAAATTTCCCATGGAGCTGTTGAACTAAATAAAGAATATATGATAGGTCGCTGGCGGATTTGATTGAAGCACTGCTAATATTTACGTTGTATTGCTCAAGGCTTCTTGCCCAATATTTCAATGCTTTCTCCGGATCCTTGATATCGTCAGGTTTAATCCGAATAAAATCCACGCGGAGTAATTGTTTCTGTGGATGAATCGTAACCAGGTTTCGGCTTCCGATTTTGAAACTCACATAGTATTTGGTGGGTATTACTTCGATTGCAGAGTCAAGGTCAATTATCTTTTCTTTTATTTGATCATATAAGACACGACTATTCACCCAGTCTTTGCCAAAGAGACCATCTACCGTGTAATTTTTTACTTCTTGTTGAACCTTGGTTATTTCTGAATTTTTGGTAACTGTCTTAATAGAATCTCTGGCGTTAGAAGAAATTATTTTTTCGTAAGAGATAGTATGATTTTTGAATTGCTTAACCTCCCAAAGTTCGATGGGCAAGTCGCGGAAGTTGATAGCATTTAGTTGGTAATTAGTAAACGAACTGGCAAGAAAAATGACTTTGGTTTGTGACCAGTCGAAGTCCTCTTTCTGACGGTTACTTTTTGTTCTTTTGTTGTACTCAAGGACAAAGTCAGCCTTATTATTGAGTAGCAACGAAAGATAAGAATAGCCTTGGTCGATAACGCTTAGATTCCTGTCTTTCTTGTATTCAATTATCACAAACCCATTGATTTCCGCATTATAGGCCAGAGTGTCGATACGTAGACCGTTTAGTTGATACTCTCGGCAAATAAATTCGAATCCGAACACGGCATAAAGGTTCTCTTCCGTCAGTTTCTGGAGATCTTTCTCAAGTTCTACGCCACGTTCAATAATTTCTTTTAATTTATTTGATTCAATCCCAAATAGCATGCCCAAATTCTACTCCAAATATGGTTGGGATGGTAGTAGATTGTCGGCTAGGATGTTGACAAGCTGACGGCAGTATGGTATTATTTTTACAGATCACCAACGGAAAAGAAGCCCCATTAGGTTTTGTCCTCTTGGGGTCTTTTCTTGTATTCAAGCTTTTCTCTTAAGTCGTTCATATATTGTAAAAATGGGCGGATATGCTTCATCTTCAACAATCCAGAAAATTTTAAACGGTTAGGAATGAGTAAAGCATTCAACTTATCTTTTTCAATAAAATAATTAATTAGGCAGTGAAAATCTCCATCGCCAGTTATTATTACTGCCTTGTCATAGTTTTCATACTCAATCATAGCTTGCAAGACTAGTTCAGCATCGCAATTCCCCTTGGTTGTGCCGTCTTTATATTTTAGGGTCGGCTTGAAAATGCAAAGATAGCCGGCTTCTTGGAGCGATTTATACAAGCTATTATTTCCCTCAACATAGCCAATGAATAGGAAGGCCTTCTTAACACTATACTTTTCAAGTAGATATTTCCTAAATCGCTTGAAATCGAGTTTCCAACCAAGCTCACGAATTGAAAGATTTAGATTTTAACTATCAATAAAGGCATAATTTTTTTGGCTTTTTACCACCTTTGCCATTTGCCCAAATTCTACTCCAAATATGGTTGGGATGGTAGCTCATATTGTGGTACAATGGCGATGTTCTGACGATCTGGACCACGGTTCAGATTACTTCCTCGGCATATGGGCCGGCTTTTAAATTCTGTTCGTTTTTGCAACAAAAGAGCCCGAGGTAGTGATATAATGATGATCGCAGTACGAAGATCCTCCCCGAGAATCTTCTCAACCATCGGCCAGTTGCCTTTCCGTTTAGGTGGCTGGCCCTCTTTTATTTTCACCACAGTCGCTAAGAATCCCGTATAGCAATCTGCCCTCCTTGCGGAGGGCAGATGGGTAAATTGGCTAGAAGTAGGTGAAGCGCCAATTAAGCAACCGGCCAATTTCCGGCCAAGTCAGTCGGGGAATGTGGGGGTGACTGGTTTCCAGACTCTTATTCCAAGGCTGGGGGTAGCAGATCGGTTCGACTGAAGATTCCGGCCAGTCGAAAAACTCGTTGGGGTTATCTTCAACCAAGCAAACTGCCCCGATATCGGTGGCAATATCAACTTTCTTGGCCCGACCATTACCTCCGGCCACCGCGTTGCCTGCTCCCTGGCCGTAAAAGACCGTCGAACCGGGCAAATGGCGGGCGCACCAGCACTCTGTCTCCTCAAACACCTCGTCTATCCGAGCAGTGACAATGGCAACTTCGAAATGGGTTTGAAGGTTTCCAAGGGTCGTTAGGGCCTCCGGGTTGGGAAGAAGCTTAGCGTAGCCGCCTTGGGCAACGAACCGCGAGTGGATTTGGACGTAAGTTTCCAGGTCAATGCCAAAACAGTCAGTCGGTTCAAAGCTGTGGCAGTCTCTGGGGCGGATGTTGGTGCCCAGCTGATCGTTAATGAACTCGAGGTAAGGTGAATTGTTGGCCACCACGCCGTCTAGGTCGGTGGCTATGATCGGCTTAATCGCTTTTAACACTTAGGTGCCTCCGAGTAGGATGGGCTAATTTTATCAAACTGAAGCCGGTTTGAATAGTTTGGCATCGTACGCCATAACAAATGTATAAAGGCTCCGCACGAATGCGGAGCCCAATGTACGCTTCACTTTCTGAATATCACCTCGTGGTGATTACGATCATCGTAGCCTAAACGTCCAAGGTCTTCAAGTGGGATATCTTAGCTAGCAGGTTTACCGAGGTTTATTTTTTCCGGAAATTATTGACAGCCGGACGCTATTAACGTACATTGACTAAGCAATCGAGGAGGTTGCCACCAGTAAAAGCCACCTGGCTCGATTGTGGGGTTAGCATTCCCCCAGTTCTCCTGTCCGGGCTGGGATATCAGATATGCCTCTTGAGCATTGTTTCTGGACCCAGCCCGGTGTACTTTTCTTTTACCCTTGCTTCGAAATAATTTAGATATATGATGATTGGGCAATCGAGACAACTTTCGTTGCCATTGTACCCAACGAAATTATGGCTCTGATCGTAGGGACATTGTTCGTCCCTCTTCCCACGGGGCTTGTTTGCTGGCTACGAGGCGTGGTCACAGACAAGCCCCAGTCTATTTTTTTCAAACAAAATTACCCCCGTCACAGAATTAGGGCAAAGTGAAAAGGCTCGCACAAGTGTGAGAGCCTTTTGTTCATTCAACCCGGTTTTTGTTCTCTTTTATTCTTAGAATTTCACCGTGATGGTGATGGGTTTACTATATCACCAGCCAAATAATCGTCAATCAAGTACTTAAAAAGTTATACCTTTTGTTTGACCGATCTTCGTAGTAATCTAGAGATATGGCGCAACAGATCGTGGTGGTAGATGAAGGTAAAATGCTGGAAAAAATTCAGAGCCTGCCCAGTCAGTACGAAAGAGCCTGGACCAATTTGTGGATAAAAAACATTGATATTGATCCAGCCAAGATAGAAAATGTTATTATCGCCGGCATGGGCGGTTCGGGCATCGCCGGCATTATGGTTAAGGGGTTAACCACCGATCACACTTTAGTACCAATTGAAACCTGGGCCAACTATCAACTACCCAAATATGCCGATGACAAAACTTTGTTAATCGCCGTTAGTTGTTCCGGCGACACCGAAGAAGTCTTGGATGTGGTTAAATCCGATCTAGAGCAAAAATGCCAGATTGTAGCCATAAGTACCGGCGGGAAATTAAAGGATTTGGCCAAAAGCCACAAATTCCACTTGATTGACTTTGATTTTGATGGCCCTCCCCGAGCAGCCATGGGCTGGCTGTATGGTTCGCTCATCACCTTGTTGGCCAAACTAAAATATCTGCCGGTTCGCGAACAAGCCTATTTTGAAGCCGTCAGCGAGCTGAAAAAAACAGTGGAGGATCAAGACTTTTTGGCCAAGGCTGAAGAGCTGGCCTTAAGTTTAAATAACAAAGTGCCGATGATTTTGGCGCCTCCGCCACTGGATGGCGTTGCCAAACGCTGGGCTAATTCCTTGAACGAAAACGCCAAGACCTTCGCTTTTTACGCCAGCATGCCGGAGCTTTGTCACAATGTTATGGTTGGCTTGGATTTTGCCATTCCGGAAAAGCTGATTGTTCTTTACTTAGAGACAAAATTCGGTTTTTCCAGAAACACTGCTCGGGAAACGATTATTCACAAACTCTTCGACGATAAACACAATACTTTTATACCTCTGTCGGTGGTTAGTGGCTCGGCTATGAGCGAGCAGTGGCTACTTGGCTATTTTGGCGATTTATTAAGTTACTATTTGGCCGGGGTTTACGGAGTTGATCCAACGCCGATTGAAACTGTTGATGCCCTTAAAGATCAACTCAATAAATTGTGATAATGGCCAGTATTAAACAGGTGCGAGGGGAAATTATTCACGATTCGCGGGGCGAAGACACTATTCAGGTGTCAGTAACCCTTGATAACAATACCGTTACCGCCGCGGCTGTTCCGGCCGGCACCTCCAAAGGTAAATATGAAGCGGCCACGGTTGAGCCGGCTAAATCGGTGGAATTCATCGAGCATGAGCTCAATCCCCTACTGGTTGGCAAAGACCCGAGCGATCAAGCCGGAATTGACAATTTAATGATTCAGTCCGATGGCACCAGCAGTAAATCTCGGTTGGGCGCTAATACGATTTTAGGTGTTTCTCTGGCCATTTCTCGAGCCGGAGCGCAATTGGCCCAAATGCCCCTGTATCGTTATATTGGTCAGCTAGACAACCGGGCCGGCTTCACCATGCCCATACCGATGATGAACCTTATTAACGGTGGCAAGCACGCCGATAATAATCTCGATATCCAGGAATTTATGATTGTGCCCGATCGAGTTAGTGGCTATCACAACCAACTATCGGCCGGCAAGCTTATCTTTAGCACTTTGGGCCAGTACTTGCGTTCGGCCTCTGTGGTTTTGCCAACCGGCGACGAAGGCGGCTATGCCCCTAATTTGGATACTAATGAGATGGCCTTGTTTTATATGACCCAGGCCATTAAGCAGTCTGGTTATAAACCCTGGGAAGAAGTATCGTTGGCCCTGGACGTGGCCGCATCTAGCTTGCCGGCTACCTTTGAGATAACCCCAGAGCGCTATATCGGTCTGCTTCGCGACTTTCCAATTTTGTCGATTGAAGATCCGTTCGGCGAGGAAGATTGGGACTCTTGGGTCAAGTTCAAGCAAATGATGGAGTCGTCCAACCCCAGCGACAAACACTTGATGTTGGTTGGCGATGATATATTCGTCACCAATCTTGAACGGGTTCGTCGGGGCATAAAACTTGACGCGGCCAACGCTATGATCGTCAAACTCAATCAAATAGGCACACTGACGGAAACACTGGCGGTGGTGGAGCTGGCTCGCCAGGCTGGCTACATACTAATCGTCTCTCACCGGAGCGGTGAGACGCTTGATGACTATATCGCCGATTTTGCCGTGGGTATCGGCGCCCAATTTATTAAAACCGGCTGTCCTAACGATGGCCACCCAGAGCGGATGACTAAATATCGCCGCCTACTTTCAATTGAGCAGGAAATAACTAATCATGCCGCCGCCAGCCAACCGGCCTAGACCAGTGGTCTTGGCGGTGATTGATGGTTGGGGCATCGCCCCACCCTGGGGTGGCAATGCCACGACGCTAGCTCGGACGCCGTTTATGAACATGGCCAAAAAATACTACGCCCATTCCCAGCTTGAAGCTTCGGGCATTGCCGTTGGTCTACCCGAGCATGATCGAGGCAACTCGGAGGTCGGCCATTTAAACATCGGCGCCGGTCAGCCGGTGCTGGAGTATTACCCAGCCATCAGCAAAGCTATCAATGACGGCAGTTTCTATAAGAACGAAGTGCTGGTTAAGGCATTTAGTCAGGCCAAGGCCAACAATAAGGCCGTCCATCTAATGGGCTTGGTTTCGCCTGGCGGCATTCATAGTCATATTGACCATTTATTCGCCCTACTAGAAATGGCCAAACAGCAACAAGTAACTAACGTCTGCATTCACGCCATAACTGATGGAAGAGATAGCCAACCGTTCATTTCTCAAGAGTTTTTGTCTCACCTTAATACCAGACTTAAAGAATTGGGGTTTGGCCGAATTTGCACCGTGGCTGGTCGCTACTACTCGATGGATCGGGATCATCGCTGGGAACGGATCGAGAAATCTTACCGAGCTATGACCGAAGGGGTTGGACAAACTGCCCAATCGGCTGAAGCGGCTGTAGCGGTTGCCTATCGCGATGGTTACTCCGATGAGTTTATTTTGCCAACGGTTATTCAAGGCGTCGACAGTAGGTATCAACCGATCGCTGACGGTGACTCGGTAATTTTCTTCAATTTTCGCGGTGACCGAGCCAGGGAAATAACCCAAGCCTTCATGCAACCAAATTTTGAAGGCTTCGAGCGCAAAATTGTCTGCCAAAATCTTTATTTTGTCGGTTTTACCTATTACCAAGAAGGTTTGCCGATTGAAGTGGCCTTTCGGCCGCACGATGTTAAGGAACCGCTGGCATCGGTCTTAAGCAACGCCGGTCTAAAACAGCTTCATGTGGCCGAGAGTGAAAAATATGCTCACGTCACCTACTTTTTTAATGGCGGTGCTGAAATAGCATATGTTGGTGAAGATAGAATTGTTATTCCCTCACCTAAGGCCCCTAGTTACGATCAAGTTCCGGCCATGTCCAGCCGTGAGATTACCGACGCTGTCATTAAGAATTTGGATCTGTATGATTTTATTATTCTTAACTACGCTTGTCCGGATATGGTCGGTCATACCGGCAACCTGCGAGCGGCTGTCCAAGCCTGTGAGGCCGTTGATGCTGGATTACAGCGGATATTTAACGAAATAGAGAAACGTCCCAATTCAGTACTGATAGTGACAGCTGATCACGGCAACATTGAGCAGATGGTAAATCCTAAAACCGGTGATCCGGACACTGAACACACTAGTAACCCAGTGCCCTTGTTCGTTATCGGTGAAAGCATGAAAAGCCACGGCTTGGTTAACGGCAGTTTGTCTGACATTGCCCCAACTATCCTGGCGATCATGGGACTTCAGCCATCAAGCGAGATGACTGGCAAAATTCTCCTGTCGGTTAAGCCAACCCAAGTGGTAGCCTCGACAAGCCAACCTGCTACAGGTTAAAGCAAGCCTGCTGTAGGTTAACTGTGGCTGGCGGACCGGATCAGGTTCGGTTTGTGCTCTTCTCGTCGGCCCAAAGAAAGCAACGCCCAAATACCAACAACGAGATTAAAAATATTATCTAGCGGGTTTTCCAAATTAGCCCCAAAAAAATTGGGCGAGGGGTGTTTAGTAATAAAAAAACCAACAATACTAACAACAAATGCTAGGATACCAATTGCAACAACTAACGCCCTCTGCGTTGGAGTAGAAAGAAAATAACTAAATACTAAGCAGGTTGAACCTAGAAAGGCATATACTATATTTTGTTTAACGTCAAAGTACCAAAGGCTGGAGAATATGCTTTTGTCGGATGTTGGACCGATAATGCCGATGGCTCCAAGCAGAGCCACAATAATAAACAAAATGCCAGTCGCTATCAGAAACTTTTTGGGATTCATTTTGCCTATCAACAATTTTGCCATTGAAGGTAAGGTTTGGCAAGGGTCTGATTTTGCACTTTAGCTTCAAATTGGCCAGGTAGAAAGATATAATATGATCTGGTTGAGGGAGTTAGACTGTTCGCAACTTACTTTTTGTCAGAAGATTTTACAAAAAGCGTTGCTTACCGTTCAAAATGTCCCCCGAACATTTTTCAGGGCCGTTAGCTCAGTTGATGAAAAGCGAAAACTTGGAGCTTTGAACGGAAGGCGCGAAAAATGCCATAATGGTTTTAGGCATTTAGTAGCGCCGAGCGAGAGCACTTAGAAGTAGTTGTTCTTATTGGGGCCGTTAGCTCAGTTGGTAGAGCGCTTCCATGGCATGGAAGAGGTCACCGGTTCAAATCCGGTACGGTCCACCATTCCGAACTTTTTGCAGGAACTGACTCGGCCGCCTCGCGGCTCTGCCGCTCGGCGACCTCGTCCCAGGGTTGTTTGAGAGAGAAAGAAAATGTTTTGTCCAAAAGTGTATGGTTCGTTCCAATCTTTTGGACAAAAACCCTAATGGCTGGAAAGTCATCAGATTCTGACAATTTTCCAGATTTAGAAGCGTCTAAAATCCAATTTCGCAATGGTTCGAGCCAATTCTTGCCCCGGCCAAAATCTGACAACTTGTTAGCAAGCGAAACTTTGGTTTTGAGTAACTCCTCTTTTTTGATTAGGTAGCTTTCCTTTTCGACCTCGCAGTCAATGTAAAGAGAGACAAGTTTATCCAGTTTCACTTGCGTTTCCTTTTGCTTGGCCTTCAGATTTTGGACGGAGACTTGCGACGAGCTAACGGCTTCCTTATTCCACTTTTCGATTTGTTCTAACATATTGGCCGTTTGCTCGTCGCTGATACCAACGCTTTTGAGCCGTTCTTGGAACTGGGCGGCCAAGTCTTTCTCCTGAATATATTTCTGTGAGCAAAAACCTTTCTTTTTCGTACAACGGTAGTACCGATACTGGCCGCCATTACCTTGAGCGTATTGCGCCGTGATTGATGAGCCACACTCTCCACAAGTAAGTAGTCCTCTGAACGGGAAGTCGTGTTGAACTTTAGATTTTCGAGGTCGAGATCTCCGGCACAATACTTCTTGCACGGCGTCAAAAAGCGTTGGCTCAAGAATTGGCGCAAAGCTTCCGGGGAAGTACTCTCCATGGTGATGGGTGAAGCCAAGGTAGGCACGGTTCGTTAGCATTTGGGCAACGGAAGCTTTGGCAAGCGGCGTTCGGTTTTTAGTTTCAACACCTAGCTCCTCCGCCAAAAAAATTGCCAAGCTTACAATGGTATATTTTCCAGTGGCAAACTCTTCGAAAGCCCGCGCAACAATTTTAGAGACATGTGGATCTGGTTCAATATTTCTGGTTTTAAAATTGTTGGTGTACCCAAACGGGGCTTTCGTTAGCCACTCACCACGGCGTACTTTTTGGCGGATCCCTCTGTTGATATTCTCTACCAAGTTGTCGCTGTAGTACTTGGATTGTCCGAACGCCACTTGCAACATGAACTTCCCCTGTGGTGTGGGCTCAAACCAAAAGGTCGGAAAGCGCAAAGAAACGATAGCTCCCGTATCTACGAGGTAGATTATTTTGCCACCATCAACTGAATTACGGGCGAGACGGTCAGGGTGCCAAGCGAGAATACCATCTGCCTCGCCGTTCTCAATTCTTTCGATCATGATATTAAACACCTCTCGCCCGGGTTTCTTTGCGCTTTTAGATTCTGTAAATTCTTCAACGATCTCTAGATTTTCTTTACGAGCGAACTCCCTCAACTCAAAGAGTTGCGCTTCGATGGACATAATCTGCTGATCGTCTTCTTCCGTGCTCTTGCGAGCGTAGAGAAAATACTTTGGTTTGAGCCCATTCATTATATTTATCTTAGTCGGATTTTAGACAGTTCAATATGGATTTCTCTCAAACAACCCTGGGACGAGGTCGCCGAGCGGCAGAGCCGCGAGGCGGCCGAGTCAGTTCCTGCAAAAAGTTCGGAATGGTGGGATATCCTGGCCATTGCTCGAAAATACTTTGAACAAAACTGATAAGGTGGCGCCGCCTCCGCCCGTCCACGGAGGCGGCGCTTGTTTTGACTTCTTACCCGCTCGGGCGCGGCGCATTCCTCCCCCCACCCCTCCTT
>JBGOUP010000044.1:0-4456 GCA_041477655.1 Patescibacteria group bacterium | reverse complement strand
TTTTGCCTTGGTGGAAGTGGTGCCAGAGTTAGAAAAAACAGAGATAAACATTAAGCCAGACGAAATCCGGGTTGATGTCTTTCGTTCCAGCGGCGCCGGCGGTCAGAGCGTTAATACCACTGATTCGGCGGTGCGCATTACCCATCTGCCGACCAATATTGTAGTGACTTGCCAGAACGAACGAAGTCAACTCCAGAACCGCAACCAGGCCATGAAAATTCTCCAAGGCAAGCTCCAACTCTTGGAAGATGAAAAACAACGGGCGCAAGTACAAAAGCATCGCGGTGAGCCGGTTTTGGCCAGTTGGGGCAATCAGATCCGTTCATACGTTCTAGCGCCATATCAATTAGTTAAAGACTTACGTAGCGGCTACGAAACATCGGCTGTCCACGACGTGCTAGATGGCGAGCTCAACCCACTTATCGAAGCATATTTGAAGTACCAAGTTGGTCAAAAACAGGGTACAATACGTTAAATGGCCATACCAAATTTTGGACAAATGATGAGCGGCGTTCAAAAATTCTCCTTTGGAGAATTTCAGCCGCGAACGGAAGCTTCTGGAAATGCTAAATTTAGCCAAGCATTTCCCAAGAAGCGAGCGGAAACTAGGGGAGTGAGATAATCATGGCCATACCAAATTTTGGACAAATGAAAGAGCTCTATGGTCTGCAGAAAAAGGCCAAGCAAGCTCAAAAAGAGTTGAAAAACTTGGAAATCGAAGCCAAGTCCGCAGATGGCGCAGTAAGTGTTGTCGTCAACGGCGAGATGAAAGTGGTTGAAGTTTTAGTTAACGATTCAGAACTACGGCCAGAAAACAAACACCATCTTGAACAAGCCCTCAAAGAAACAGTTGGTCAGGCCATGGCCAAAGCTCAATCGGAATCAGCCAGTCGCTTACAGCCTTTGCTCAAAGACCTCAATTTGCCAGGAATGTAATGATAGCCGTTATTGGCTTGGGTAATCCTGGCGCCGATTACCAGCAGACTCGTCATAACATTGGTTTTTTAGTGATTGAGGCGCTGGCTAATCACTTTGGCCTGAATTGGGATCAGGATAAATATCTGAAAGCCCAAATTGCCAAATACACTGGATTCTGGCTGGTTAAACCTCAAACATTCATGAACGAATCGGGCCGGACAGTTAAAGAACTAATGCGCCAGCAAGACTTAGGGGAAGATCAAATTTGGGTAGTCCATGATGATGCTGATCTGCCTTTTGGCGAAATTAGGGTCAAAAAGGGTGGAACCAGCGGTGGCCATAACGGTATCAATTCTATCGATGAGCTAAATGGAAAGAATTATTGGCGGATAAGGATTGGCGTTGATCGCATTGCTAATATAGATTTATCCGACTACGTCTTGTCGCCGTTTTCCCAAAGCGAGCTCAAGGACGTGCCAGCCATTATTGACCAAGCCGTTGGATTCCTGGTAGAATCTTTGTTGGAGCAGAAACTCGAAACAAAAAATTTTAATGCAAAAAAAGAAACAAATTAACCAATCAGATATAGTCGCCAGCGAAAAAGCTTCCGAAGAGGAGGCTGAAGCGATGGCTCATCACTCCCAAGAACCAAGTTTTGATGAGGAGAACGATCCTGACGAAGAAGCCGAGAAGGCCACCACTGTCGAGGAGGCGGCTGATGTTGATGAAGCTGTGCCGGCCGAAGTAGCCGCCATCCATACCGATAACCAAACGGCCAATGAGATCAACAAAAAAGTTGCTCTGAAAAAAACTAAACCATCAACAACTAAAAGCCGACGTTCAGCTGGCTATCTCAAGGCTAAAGAACAGGTTGAAGCTGGTAAACGATATGGTTTGAATGAAGCAATTGAACTGGTTAAGAAAATTTCCTTATCCAAGTTTGACGGTTCAATTGAAGTTCATCTGAAGCTGGCTAAAAAGAAAGCTAAAACTCAAAATGAATCGCTCAAGGGAATCTTGCATCTACCTTATGGCTCGGGCAAAGAGCGAAAAATAGTGGTTCTTGACGAAGCGATGATTGATATTATCGCCGCAACCAAGAAAGCTGATTTCGACGTAGCTCTGGCCAGCCCAGAATTGATGCCCAAAGTTGGTAAAATTGCCAAAATCTTGGGGCCACTTGGCAAGATGCCCGATCCAAAATCCGGCACAGTCACCAACGATTCCCAAGCGACAATTGCTGAAATTCAGGCTGGCAAAATTGACTATCGGATTGACTCACACAACAACCTTCACCAGATTATCGGCAAGGTTTCCTGGGACAATCAAAAACTGGCTGATAACGCTCAAGCGGTTTTGTCAGTCTTGCCTAAGAGCCGGATTGAGGCCGCTTATCTTTCTGCCAGTATCGGTCCTTCGGTTCCGCTCGACACTAACTAAAACTAATGTCTGGAGGTAATTGCCGACGAACAATTGGAACGGAGGGTTGCGGTGAGTGGTAATTTCCTCCAGCCATTTTCTCAATGAAATCTCTGGTTTTTCCAGTCGGATTATTGGTTGCTATAGTTGGATTGTTCGGCGTAATCGGTCTGACGTCCGATAACAACTGGAGCGCCACTACCAGCGGTAAGAAAACCAACTCAACTCCTAACGATATCCTCAAGCCTTTTGTCGTTTCCCAAACCCTGCCAAATTTAATTGTTAAAAAAGAAGATGGTGGTTCGTATAACCTAACAAAAGATCTGCCTGAAAAAGCCTTAGTGACCTTCTGGACAAGCACTTGTGCCGAGTGTAAAACTGGCCTGCCGATTTTGGCCGATTTTGCCAAACAAAATCCAAATTTTCCGATTATTTATATTAATGTTCGTGACGAAATCAAAACAGCCAAAGATGAATTAAATCAGCTTAATCTTAGCATTAACACATTATTTGACTTAGACGGAAAAGCATTTGCCAATCTAGCTACAGCGATGCCAACATCGCTCTTTATTGAAAAAGGACAAATCACCGTTCGTTTTCCTGGGCGGATTAGTCAGGATCATCTTAAAGCTCTGTTGACGCTCAACTAATTTTCTGGCATAATTTAACAGTTCCAAAGAAAGTAGGTTTGAGCTGGTCGTAAGACTCCTCAAGTAATTCCTGCCAAGGACGAAGCTTTTACGCGGCGTCTCTGGGACGTTGTTTTTGTTTCTGAAAATATCTTCCGGCACGCAGTCTCGTCGCACCAGCGGCGACTCGCTACTCGTTCTCGGCAGATTTGCCTCGATAAAATCGAGGACCATGCCAAATCTACCTGCGAAACGGTCGTCAAGATACTTTCACAAACAAAATTATTTAGGAATAAGATGCCAATACTACGAGCTCAAAAAGAAAGTTTAATTGAAAAAATTAGCCAAGAGCTGACTGATTCGAGGGTGAGTTTGATTGTGGCTTACAATCATCTTGATAGCGCTTCAAACACCACTCTACGCGACCGAGCCTATGAGCAGTCAGGCAAAATCCGGATGTTGTCTAATAACCTAATCCGGCTAATTTTGAAAGACCAGAAAAAAGAACTAGAATTACCAGAAAAAACCTTGGCTTTGGCCTACGGTTTTACTGATGAGGTTGTGGCGGCCAAAGTTTTGGTCGAGTTTGCTAAAGAAACCGACAAGTTAGAGATTTTGGGAGGTTGGGTTGGCGGTCAGTTTTTCGACAGTCAAACAATTAAGACCTTAGCCAGCCTGCCCGGACAAGATCAGTTACGAGCCCAGTTGGTTGGTCGCCTGAATGGTTTGATATGTGGATTGGTTTACGATTTAAATTATCCGTTACAAAAATTAGCCTTCGTCGTTCGGGCTGTAGCTAATGTAAAATCCAAGATAGAAAATCCAAAGTGATAATAAATAATGAAAAAAGGAGAAATAAATGGCAAGTAAAGTAGAAACGATTATAGAACAAGTAGAGCAACTTTCGGTCATCGAGTTGCACGAGTTAGTAAAGGCCCTGGAAGAGAAGTTTGATGTGTCGGCCACGCCGGTTATGACTGCCGGCGCTCCGGCCGCTGGTGGCGGTGCTCCAGCCGCAGAAGAGTCTGAAGAAAAAACCGAGTACAACGTTGTCTTGGCCGCTTCTGGCGAGGCTAAAATCGCTGTTATTAAAGCGGTTCGTGAAGTTAAGCCAGACCTTGGCTTGAAAGAAGCCAAGGACTTGGTTGATGGCGCTCCCAAAGAATTGGGTGTGATGAAGAAAGACGACGCCGAATCAGCCAAAAAGAAACTTGAAGAAGCCGGCGCAAGCGTAGAGTTAAAGTAACTCTAGCGAGCACCCCGGGCAACGTCATCTTTCGACATCGCTCAAGACGACCATGAGCCCATCGAATTGTCGAGGGGCGCTACGGTTGAGCTTAAGTAAAAGAGGGTGAATTAGTGACGTCCTCCACGGACTGACGTCCTCCACGGACTGACGTCCGTGGCTTCCTTGGAACCTCATGAGAACCCCAGGTCGATTTGTTCTGGTTTCTCTTTCTGACCTTGGTATTCGATGTAGCGGCGGATCT
>JBGOUP010000037.1:0-6272 GCA_041477655.1 Patescibacteria group bacterium | reverse complement strand
TACAGACATTCAACAACCTACTCGTTGACTATCTGCTTTTCTACAACACCGAACGGCCCCATCAAGCCCTTAAATACCGTTCCCCAATGGCCGTCGTCGTTGATCACCTCCAAAAGTCCAATATGTATGCAACCAATACATCTCCTTGACTATAGCCTGACAAAACTGTTACAATTAGAGCTTGATTGGTATATGATTAACTAAATTAATTTAACTAAGCAAGGAGAAGTTTATGGCTGAAGCATTCAAGAGAACCAAACCCCATGTCAACGTTGGCACAATTGGCCACGTTGACCACGGTAAAACCACATTGACCGCCGCTATCACCAACGTCTTGGCCAAATCTGGCCAGGCCGAAAAGCGTGGCGTTGATCAAATTGACAACGCGCCCGAAGAAAAGCAACGCGGTATTACTATTGCCACCTATCACGTCGAGTACGAGTCCGATAAACGCCACTACGCTCACGTTGACTGTCCTGGTCACGCTGACTACGTCAAAAATATGATCACCGGCGCCGCCCAGATGGACGCGGCTATTTTGGTTGTGTCTGCGCCAGATGGCCCAATGCCCCAGACCCGCGAGCACATTTTGCTAGCCAAACAAGTTGGCGTTCCTTACGTCGTCGTTTTTCTTAACAAATGCGACCAAGTTACCGACCCAGAATTGCTGGAACTGGTCGAGGAAGAAATTCGCGATCTCTTAAATAAAAACGAATATCCAGGCAAAGACACGCCAATTATCAAAGGTTCTGCTCTAAAAGCCCTAGAAGGTGATGCTGAAGGCGAAAAAGCCATCCATGAGCTAATCAACGCTTTGGATACCTACGTCCCTGACCCAGTTCGCGAAACAGATAAACCATTCCTAATGCCAGTTGAAGATGTCTTCTCCATCAAGGGCCGAGGCACTGTTGCCACTGGTCGAATTGAACGTGGTACCGTTAAGGTTGGCGAAGAAGTTGAAGTTGTCGGCTTACATGCCACTAAGAAAACGGTTGTGACTGGTGTGGAGATGTTCCGCAAGTCTCTAGAGTCCGGTCAAGCCGGCGATAACGTTGGTTTGCTGGTTCGTGGACTAGAACGAACAGACATTGAGCGTGGTCAGGTAATGTGTAAACCCGGTTCAATTACTCCTCACACCCAATTTGAAGCCGAATGTTATATCCTCAAGAAAGAGGAAGGCGGCCGCCACACTCCATTTACTAAAGGCTACAAACCCCAATTTTACTTCCGAACTACTGATGTGACTGGTGAGGTTGAGCTTCCTGAAGGCGCCGAGATGATTGTTCCTGGCGACACTGTTACCTTCAAAGTTAAACTCATCCAGCCGATTGCCATGGAAGAGAAACTACGTTTCGCCATTCGCGAAGGCGGTAAGACGGTCGGAGCCGGAATCGTCACTAAAATTATTAAGTAATCGCATGCCAAGCATTGCTCATATTTCTCGCTTAAACGCTCGAAATAAGCAGTAAAATAAATAATTTGGAAGCACCTTAGAATCTAATGCCTGAAGCAAAACCAAAACGAGCCAATGTCAAGCAGACCATTCGAATTAAGCTCAAGGCATATGATTACAGAGTAATTGACCGAAGTGCTAAAAAGATTATTGAGACGGCGGAAAGGACTGGCGCAGTTGTGGCCGGTCCGATTCCTCTGCCTACTGAACGATCGTTAATTACCGTCAATCGTTCAACATTCGTCCATAAAGATGCTCGGGAGCAGTTCGAGATTCGTATCCACAAACGAATTATTGATGTTCTTGACCCAAACCCCAAAACTCTTGACGCTCTAATGAATTTGGATCTCCCGGCCGGTGTAGACATAGAAATCAAAACATAATTGGTTGATCTTTCCTTGGTATAGAACTCTACCTAAAGTTTGACCTTTGGGGCTGTTTTGTATCGAAAGAACAGGTATAATAAATTAAATCCTAATTGGAGGTGGTATGTGGCAAAGCCTAATACTGCACAAGAAAAAGGGCCTGGCAAAGGTTGGCATGGCGATCCGAAAGGACACAGCATGGCCGGTACGAAAGGTGGTCAGAAAGTCTCCCAAAACCGGCTGCACATGGCCGCGATTGGTAAGCTCGGTGGCCAGAAAGTCTCGGCCAACCGAGAACATATGTCCAGGATTGGTCGAAGAGGTGGCAAAAATTAGCCCGTATTCATCGAGGCAACACCACGACGGGTGTTGCCTCTCCCAATAAATATCCCCGCTGTTTTCTTGACTTGGCAATCTGTAAATGAGAAAATAGACCCAATGACCAAGCGTTGCTACAGCGCCTGTCTATTTGGAATAAATGTGGGGATAAATGAAAGCATTATTGGCTCGAAAAGTGGGAATGACCCAACTCTGGGACGATCACGGTCGTCTGGTTGCTGGTACCGTAATTAGCGCCGAGCCAAATGCGGTAATTAAGCTTAAAGACAATTCAATCGCTCTTGCCACTACCAAGATTGGCAGAATCAACAAAGCCCAAGAGTGGCTCAAAAAACTCGTACCGACCAAGCAGTCGGTATTTTTGAAAGTTGTAAAAGGACTGGAGACTGATCAAGACAAAATTGACGTTGGTCAATTTGAAGTCGGCGACAAACTAATAATTTCCGGCCGAACCAAAGGCAAAGGTTTCGCTGGAACAATTAAACGCCACAACTTTCACCGAGGACCGGTCAGTCACGGCTCTCATAATATTCGCCAACCAGGTTCAATCGGCGCCCAACAGCCTCAAAGAGTACCTAAAGGGAAAAAGATGGCTGGACACATGGGTGACGCCAATCTGACCGTACGGGGCAATAAAGTTTTGATGGTTGATGCCGAAAAAAAATTAATGATCGTTTCCGGGGCAGTACCTGGAGCGGCCAAATCAATGATCGTTATAACCTCGCTTAATCAGGATTCTAGCGCTAGGCGACAATGACTAAACTTCATTTGATCAAGCAAGCGGTTGAGGCAAAAATGGCCAACAATCGCCAATCAACAGCCAACACTAAAACCCGAGGTGAAGTTCGTGGCGGTGGTCGCAAACCTTGGAAACAAAAAGGAACCGGCCGGGCCAGAGTCGGGAGTAGCCGCTCGCCGATTTGGGTCGGCGGCGGAGTTGTTTTTGGACCTCGAGGCGATCGCAACCGAAAAGTCGGTCTACCTAAAAAAATGAGCCGACTAGCGCTTGAAGGATTAATTTTACTCAAAACCACCAATAAAGAGTTAACTCAAGTTGATAGTCTGGAACTCGATCAAGTCAAGACTAAAACAGCTCTTGAGCTGATTAAAACACTTAATCTAGAAGGTAAGGCTTTGGTTTTTATTACCGACCAAATTCAGCCCGAACTGGTTATTGCTACCAATAATTTGCCAAACGTCCTGGCGACAACCATAAACGAATTATCTGTATTAGATTTGGCTAATAACTGTCACGTCGTCATTGAAAAATCGGCTTTAGCTAAATTTAGACCCAATGTTAATCAACCAGCCGTCAGCGTTACTGCCAAAACCAAGAAAACCCAAGAGAAGCCAGAACCTCTCAAGGACAAATTAAAACCTCAAGAGGATAAGTTATGACTTCAAACTTAGTAATTAAGCAACCGATTCTATCTGAAAAATCCGCGGCTAATTTTGCCGGCGGTTTGTATGTTTTTGAAGTGGCCAAATCCGCCACCAAGCCACTCGTTCGAGCCCAACTAAAAAGTCTTTACAATGTTGAGGCTATTTCTGTCCGCATCCTTGTAACCAAGCCAAAAACGGTTAGTTTTCGAAAAATCAAAGGTGCTCGCGCCGCTGTTAAAAAAGCCTATGTCCAGCTTAAGGCTAGCCAGCATATTCCTGGATTTGAACTGCCTAAAGATCAAAAAGATGCTAAAGCCACCAAAGAAGTGATCGAAACGTCTGAATCGAAGGAGAAAGCCTAATGCCTCGTTTAATTCGTCCAACAACCAGTTCCCAACGCAAAATGAGTTTTGGTGACTTTGAGTCGCTATCTGGCCACAAACCGACCAAATCTTTAACAGTTCATTTGCGTAAGCATTCCGGGAGGGATGCCTCGGGCAAAATGTCAATCAGACATCGTGGCGGCGGTGTTAAAAGGGCCTATCGCTTGGTTGATTTTTCGCTTAAACCATTTGAGGGCAATGCTAAAATCACTTCAATTGAGTACGATCCAAACCGTAGCGCCTTTATTAGCGTTATCGAATTGCCAGGTGAAGGAATAGCTAAAAAGGTCTACATTCTATCACCGGATGGTGTCAAAGTCGGTGATACGGTCAGTTTCGGCGCCACCAAACAACCAAAAGTTGGCTCGAGGATGAAGCTGAAAGACATTGCCATCGGACAGGCCGTCCACAGTATTGAGCTCCAACCCGGAAAAGGTGGCCAGTTAGCCCGTTCAGCCGGCTCCAGCGCCCTTTTGAGCTCAAAAGAAGGCAAATACGCCCAAATCAAGTTACCTTCTTCAGAAATTCGTCAAGTTCTGTTAGAATGTTATGCGTCGGTTGGCCGTGTTTCTAACCCAACCCATAACCTCATCCGCTTAGCTAAAGCTGGAAGAAAGCGCCGTATGGGTTTCCGGCCGAGCGTTCGCGGTAAAGCCATGAACCCAGTCTCTCACCCTCACGGTGGTGGTGAAGGGGTTAACTCAATCGGTTTGAAACATCCCAAGACCCCGTGGGGAAAACCGGCTCTGGGTCATAGAACCCGCAAAAACAAACGAACCGATAAATTTATTGTTAGTCGAAGGGAAGGTAAGTAATTATTATGTCTAGATCAATCAAAAAGGGTCCGTTTTGTGACCCAAGGTTATTGGAGAAAATCAAAAGAGCCGGCCAAGGTTCTAAGTCTGTTATTAAGACTTGGTCACGCGGCTCAACTATATATCCAGAAATGGTTGGTTTTACTTTTGGCGTCCATAATGGCAAGATTCACATCAATGTCGCTGTAACCGAAGATATGGTTGGCCATAAACTTGGCGAGTTTGCCTTGACCAGAACATTTCGAAGCCATGGCGGTAAAATAGCTAAAGAACAAGCTACTACTGCCGCCGAGAAAACTAATCAGTCTGGTCCAAAGTCATGAATACCGTTCAAGTAAAATTACGTTACCTTCGTCATTCGGCTCGCAAATTCCAACCGCTAACTAAGGCTCTAACCGGTCAGTCTTTAGCCAGCGCCCTAGCCAAAACTTCGGTTTTACCTCAAGACTCGGCCCGATTTATTAATAAATTACTGAAAATGGCCGAAGCCGCCGCTAAATCTAAAGAATTAGAGTCAAAAAATGTGTCAATTAAAGAGATATACGCAACCATTGGCCCAAAAATCAAACGGATTAGGCCAAACGCTCGTGGCCGGGCCAACGCCTACCAAAAACATCTGTCGCACTTGGTGATTGTCCTAACCGATCGATCTAATAAACCCGAATCAAAGAATATGCCAAAGCTTCAAGCTGCTGATATGAATACAGCCGATCAGGATTCGGCTGATAGAAACACAGCCGATCAGGATTCGGCTGATAGAAATCAGGCTACGGATCTTAAGGATAAATAATGGCCCAAAAAATTAACCCAATTAGTAATCGTCTGGTTTTCAAACCGAATTGGCGTAGCAAGTGGTTTGCCAGTACCAAATCTGGCTATCGTCAGTATTTGGTTGACGATTTTAAAATTCGTGATTTTGTTAACGAAAAATTAAGCAATGCTAGTGTTGCCAGCGTTGATATTCACCGATCCAAGGACAAGCTAGAGATTAAGGTCATTAGTAGCAAACCAGGCCTAGTAATCGGCCGAGGCGGCCAAGGCATTAGTTTACTCAAGGACCAAATTCAAGGGCAATTTTATCCAGATGGAACCCCAGTCATCCGCCTAGATATCATCGAAGAGCGAAAACCAGAACTCTCGGCCGTTTTAGTCGCTCAAAATATCGGTAGTCAGATCGAGAGGAGAATTGCTTACCGGCGAGCCGCCAAACAGGCTCTGGAGAAAACCATGACGGCCGGAGCAAAGGGAGTCAAGATTATCGTTGCCGGAAGACTAAACGGCGCCGAGATTGCTCGCAAAGAGAAATTTCAAGTCGGTAGTATTCCACTATCACGGTTTAGAAACACCATTGATTATGCTTCCTACCCCGCTAAAACCACTTATGGGATCGTTGGTGTCAAGGTTTGGATTAACCAAGGGGAGCTGGAAGAGGAGGAGTGATGCTACTGCCAAAGAAACTGAAACACAGAAAGGTTGCCACCGGTAGTTATGCCGGAATTGCTACTCGAGGGTTCTCGGTTGATTTTGGCGAATT
>JBGOUP010000046.1:0-3772 GCA_041477655.1 Patescibacteria group bacterium | reverse complement strand
TGGTTGGGGCTTTTCTAGTTAACGCCACTCGCTGAATGAAAATCGTTCGATTGAATATATGATGATTAATAAGGAGGTTAATGACTAAAACAGCATGGGTATTGATAGTTATTGTTATTGTACTTGGGATAGGCTACTGGCTAATGAAAAGTAAATATTCCACAACCACAACGACGCCGGCTACTACCACCACGCCGACCACTCCGACCACGACAACGCCGACGGCCAGTAATGCCGTCTCAATTATTGGTATGGCCTTCTCGCCAAAGGCTCTGACAGTCACCAAGGGAACAACGGTAACCTGGACTAATAACGATACTGTCTCCCACACTGTGGTTGAGAGTGACAGTAAAACCGGACCAGCCAGCAAGACTTTGGCGCCCGGTGGTACTTATAGCTTCGCCTTTGATACTGTTGACACGTTTAGTTACCACTGTACTATTCATTCCTCGATGACGGGAACTGTAACTGTTACCGAGTAGCTAGCTGGTTGGGAAGACTAACCAGGTTAAGGATGGGGTTGATTAGGTAGCGAGATGAACGGTTACCAAGAGAACATTGCGCAACTGGCCTTGGCTAACACCAACTTTCGTCAGGTGTTATACACGGCTAAATTCTGCCAGTTAGTGCTGATGTCGCTTCAGCCAAATGAGGAGATTGGTATGGAAGTCCATGACGGCGATCAGTTTTTGCGTTTTGAATCTGGTCGGGGCAAGGCAATCCTTGACGGCGCCGAACATGAGCTAGCCGACGGGAGTGCGGTCATTGTGCCAGCCGGAACTAAACATAATATAATCAATACCTCTGCCACCGAGCCGCTTAAGCTTTACACTATCTATGCTCCGCCACATCATCTTGACCAAACTATCCACCCAACCAAAGATGATGCCCTCAAAGACAATGAGCATTTCGAGGGAAAAACGACCGAAGGGTAAAGACTTGGTCAGCCAACTCGATTTTTTCAGGTTAGGGAGTAGAATTTTGCTATGACCGAAGAAGTAGTCCATCGGCCCGCTTGGAAGACTGTATTTTCCAGTAAGATTTTCTACGCCAGTGCATTCTTGTTAATTATTGGGGCGGCATTAGACAATATCAATGGCGCCCAAATCCAACGTTTGTTTCCCGGTCGACTGCCAATACCAGACACATTATTTCAGTTCCTGCCCTATTGGCGCTGGACCCAGATACTCACCGACTTGGCCAATATTTTTAGCTGTTTACTGCTAGCACTCTACCTGTTTCCAAACCGCTGGCATAAACTTCCGCAAGTCTTAGCGGTTTTGGGGCTTGGCTACACAATTCGGAGCATTACCATCCTACTCAATCCATTTGGCGGGCCGCTAGGTAACGTTGTCCATTACGGCTTAACAAATATCCACCAATACGGCCAATTTCCGTCTGGTCACGTATTTTTAGTTACTGCAATTTATTACTTAATCGATCGGCGTCAACTACCCAGATATAAGCAGCTGGCATTATTAAGTGTTTTTGTTGAGCTAATATCATTGCTACTCTCACGCGGTCACTACTCGATAGACATTATTGGCGGATTATTGTTGGGCTATTTCTCTTTCCACTTCTTAGCGGATTATCAAGAACTGACTCTAACTAAAAGATAGGGCCATCGACAATTGCTTCGCCAAGAGTAAAATCAGGCCGATGGCCGGATTTATTACAGATATATCTGGAGCGACTTACCGACATATTATTCGGCAGATTTTTTTTAAAGCAGATCCCGAAATCGTTCACCAAAGAATCACCCGTCTTGGCGAAAAAATTAGTCGGAATCAGTTTCTGCAGAAGATTATCAGGATTATTTATGGCAAAAGAGATCTTTCGCTTAAAAAAACTGTTGCTGGAATAAAATTCCCTTCACCAATCGGTCTGGCCGCCGGTTTTGACTACCAAGCTAAACTACCTTGGGCCTTAGATGCGTTAGGTTTTGGCTTTGCCAGTGTTGGCACCATTACCAATTTGCCCTGTCCGGGCAACCCCCGGCCGTGGTTGAAGCGACTGATCAAATCGGAGTCGTTATTGGTCAATAAAGGCTTCAAAAACGACGGAATTCGTAAAACGCTAACACGATTAGGCAATTTACCGCCAACTATGCCAGTTGGCTTAAGCATTGGCCAGACAAATGTTGGCCGTATAAATTCTATCCCAATAGCGATAGATGATATCGCCAGCGCGTTTATTTATGCTGAAAAACATCCTCATCAGTGCTCGTACTACGAATTAAATATTAGTTGCCCCAACGTCCAAAAACATATCTCCTTCTATGAATCAAAAAATCTTCGTCAGCTTCTTAGGCGTCTTTCTGATCTGAATATTGGCCGACCAGTTTTTATTAAATGCCCGATTAGTGTTCCTGACGATCAACTTATAGCTATTGCCGACACTGCTAAAAATTTCTCATTGATAGCGGGTTTAATAATCGGCAATCTCCAGCGTGATCGAAATCACCCAGAGCTAGATAAGACTGAATTATCGGATTGCGGGCCGGGTAATTTTAGCGGCCGGCCGACTCGAGATCGCTCAACCCAACTAATAAAAATTATCAAAAAGAAGTTCAAGACTCGTTTTGCCATAATTGGCTGTGGCGGGGTATTTGGCACCGAAGATGCCAAGGCTAAATTTGCCGCCGGGGCTGATCTAATCCAATTGATAACTGGGCTAATTTACCGCGGCCCGCAACTTGTCAGCCAGATTAACAACGATTTGGCGGCAGAGAAGAAACAAAACTAATCGCTTAACAAGTTGCTACAATTGGCCAATGACCGGAAAAACTCACCAAGTTATTGGTCAGACTGTCGGCTTGGCAACCTATTTTTCCCTCAAGCCACTTGGTTACGAGCCAGCAACCTTTGCTTTTGTGGTAGTAGTATCGTCAGTGGCGGCGCTATTACCAGACATTGACCAGCCAACGTCGAGCCTGTGGCGATCAGTCCCATTTGGCAAAGCGGCCGGAGCCGTCGTTAATCCGTTTATTGAGCACCGAAACCTATCACATTCATTGCTTGGGGTGGCCTTAGTTGGTTGGCTGGTTCACTGGCTAACCGCGATAATGCCCGGGTATTGGGGGGTCGATGGTCAGGTGGTTTTCTGGGTTTTTATGGCGGCCTATTCGAGCCATTTGCTAGCAGATATGGTAACTGTTGAAGGCATCCCACTCTTTTTCCCTTATCAACATATGTTTGGCATTCCGCCTAAACCATTCGAGGGTCTGCGGATCGTCACTGGCAAGTGGTTTGAGAACTTAGTGGTTTTTCCGCTGGTTAATATCGCGCTTCTGGTAATTATTATTAGCCATTGGACGACCATACGATTAACTTTCTTAAAGTAGGACTTGACTGCCAGTAGGATATGTATTACATTTCCTACTATGAAGCCACGATTTTACGGACTAACGACCATTGGCGAAAAAGGCCAGATTGTGATTCCGGCCGAAGCTCGTGAGACGCTAAAGTTAGAAAAAGGCGACAAGCTACTAGTTATGAGTGGGCCAAGCCAAGATGTTTTAATGCTGGCCAAGCCGGCTCAAATTGAGAAGTTTATTACTCAACTGAACGAACATGCTAGTTCGATGAAAGAAATAATTAACCAGACTAAATAATATGGCTCAACCAATCATTACTACCAACAAAATTTCCCGTTTGTTTGGTAAAACCGAGGCTCTCAAGGACGTCTCCATTGCCGTTGAAGAGGGAACATGTTACGGTTTGCTTGGCCCAAACGGCGCCGGCAAAACAACCTTCAGCCGGATTTTGGCAAC
>JBGOUP010000039.1:0-5241 GCA_041477655.1 Patescibacteria group bacterium | reverse complement strand
CGAGGATGTAATCCGAGGTATAGAAGTTATTAGCGCCTATACCGAGGATGTAATCCGAGGTATAGAAGTTATTAGCGCCTATACCGAGGATGTAATCCGAGGTATATGAGCCATGGGCGATTGTACCTTAAACCCGCTGCTATATCAAGACACATGGTGTAAAACTAGATTAAAATTATGCTAGTATGGATGCAAGAGAAGCTCTCGAAGCTCATAGTAATAATATAATATGAGTGAGGATATTAGGGAGCAATGTGCTAAACCACCGCTGTGTTAAGTGTGGCAAACTCCTAGCTAAGGAGGAGGGATCGGCGTACGAAATTAAGTGTCTTCGTTGCGGTACGACTAATTCCATTTTTACCAAGCTAAAAGACCAAGTGATTGTGACAGATCTCACCGGCAAAATTCTTTACGTCAACGGAATGCTTGAGGAGATCACTGGCTACAAGCTAGAAGAGGTTTTAGGCAAAACTCCAGCTATATGGGGTGGCCAAATGCCAAAAGCCTTTTACGAGGAGATGTGGAGACTCCTTCTTGAAGAAAAAAACTCCGTGCTAGCCAAAATAACTAACCGTCACAAATCTGGTCGCTTATACAATGCCCTGCTAAAAATTTCTCCGATTTACGACACCAGCAACAAAATACAATTTTTCATTGGCATCGAATCAGTAATGGATAAAACAGATCCAACCCGGTTGGACTGGACAATGCCCAGATCGGGTAACGATAAAAATGTAAAGGAGGTCTAATATGCAACCAGCGCCATTGTACGAGCAAGAAGAGCAAAGATTGTCGGTTTTACAGTCAAAAAACATTTTAGGCGCCAAAAGCGACCCCCGCTTTGATAAACTCACTGTTGAAGCCTCGCAAAAACTCAAGATCCCTATGTCGGCCGTCTCTGTTATAGATCGGGATAAGGAAGTTTATATTGGTAGTTGTGGCCTAGACGCAAAGAGCGGGCCACGCAACATTTCCTTTTGCGGTCACGCGTTGGTTGATATAGAAATGCTCATCTGCCAAGATACCCTCAAAGACAAGCGATTTTTCGACAATCCTTACGTTGTTGGGCCACCGTTCATTAGATTCTACGCTGGAATGAAACTTGTCGATAGGGATTCGGGTCTACCGATGGCAGTCTTTTGCGTCAAAGACGTGAAGCCTAGAATCTTTTCACCTAGCGAGCTAGCAACCTTTATGGAGCTAGCAGAAAAAGCAGAGGATCTAATCAATCAACAGGATAGAAGCAACCAACTAGCCGACCAGACAGATAAATCTGTTTGAGCGGTAGACCGGATTCGAACCGGCGACCTTTTCCTTGGCAAGGAAACGTTCTGCCAACTGAACTACTACCGCAAACCAACAATAATTCACGAGACGCCTTCCTATCAACTTTACCGATTTTTTCCCTGTAAATCAACGCCAGACTGTTGCTATACAGGTTTTGGCAGACTAGAATGATGGCAAATGTCTAGGAAAAACAGAAAACGACTTAAACAGCTAATCAACAAAAAACAGCAAATTCAGTCGATCGCTTCAGAACCTGCCAATATCGCCTCCACTCCAGTAACGGTCACGCCAATCCACCAGCCGATTATGGCCACAACCGAGAATCAACCAATCGCCAACGAGCCTAACCGAATTGCCGATGAATCAGAAGAGTCATCGCTTCATCCGCTCCAAAAACGGGAACTTAAACGAACACTGGCCAGCGTCGTCATTATTGCTCTATTGCTGGTCGGGACGATAATTTTAGATAGTAAGAGCCCGTTTCTAACCGACTTTGGCTCGACCTTATATCGAGTTCTTAGACTGGCCAACGGCTAAAGAATCGGCTCTTCTTTCCACGATAACACGGCAAACGAGCCAGTGGTCGGATACTGGGGCGGGGGATTTAGGGCCAGATAGGTGTCATAGGTTGAGATTGTGGACTGATAGCCAGACACCGTCTGATTAGAACCATTAACCCAGCTCCAGGTCCACCAAGAGTTGGTGCCGATGCCGCCGTAGATACTGATCTTGGTTTTAATGTTGTTGGGATAATAAGGCCGAAAAACGTGACCTTTCTGGCTTAATAGAAAGGCGTCGATTTCCAAATCGTCTTCGGAGTTGGGATTAACCACAAGATCAGACTGACTGACGAGGCCAAGAGCAACCGAACCATCCTTGGCCGAGTAAGTAATATCATTCTGCAAAAATATATTGGTATTTGTGCTTTGGGTGTCGGGTAATCGCCCGGAGGCGATTGTTAACCGAGAGCCAACAGTGCCGTAAACCCAAACATTATCGGCAACGTAAATAATGCCATTGCCTGGTAAGGCTCGATCCGAGCTCTCCCAGTTAACCGTCTGCATAATTGAATTGTATTTGGGATGATTGACACAGCCGCCATTTAGGCCGCCGCTGTCTTGACTGGCATCAACCGTACCGACTCTGATTGTTCCACCCTTGAGTTGAATAACGTAGCCATCATGAGTCTTCTTATTAGAGCTGTTAGTTAGTGTTGGCAAAAGGATACCATTAGTAATCGCCGCAATTTGGAGTTTACTCAAATCACTGGTTAACTGGTTAAAATCAATTTGCGGCACCGGAAACTGCCAATACGTTGTTGGACCGCCATTACCCCAAATGCCGTTGTGGGTCTGACCATCGCCGCCAAAACAGCCGGCTGGCACATAACTTTGAATGGCCGAAGAAACGACACCGTTGGCAGTGCCGTCGTAATGAATGCCAGCGTTAGAATGGACTAGACCATTAGTCTGTTCAGTACTGCCAAACCAGGTTTCGGAATTGGTTACGAAGGAATATTGGGCAAACGAAGGAATACCCAGGGTGGCCACAATCGTTCTTTTTTCCAAGTTTGAGGTCGAGCCTTCCGAGCGAACCGAGACCGATGTTCCACCGTTAGCTGGAGGAGTAATGGTAATCTTGTAACTGCCAACTATATTACCTAAAGAATCTTTAAACTGATGAGTATAAGGGCCAAACGGACCAGGCCCAGAACAGGAATTGCCATCGCAGTAATCTAGGTTGTTATGCGACAGATGCCAAAGGTAATAATTAATCCCGGCTTCAGCGATATTCAAGGCCGATACAGAATTGGTCTGTTTTTTAACCACATTAAAATTGGAGTAGGCCAAGGTTAGGATTGCTCCGATGGTGATAAAAGCAATAACCGAGTAGGTCAAGACTAGGGGCAGAAAGTAACCGGATTTCCTTGTCATAGGTTGGTTTTGAAATTCCTTAAATCAATCTTAGTTGAAACAACCACTGGCGTCGTCAGGCTATTGAGGCTGTCGGTAGCGCTGGGGGCAAATTCAACCACCCTAACCGTCGAAACAGTGACCGGAAAAACCAGTTTGGTATTAGTCTCATCGTAATAATTGAAGAGCGGCAAGCTAGTTGAGTTAGTCACTTTAGTCAGTAGGGTATAGTAAACTGCGTCTTGTTGGTTATAGGTGTAATTTGGAGCCGTCCCTGTCGGTGGAATGACCGAGTACTTAACAACTGTGCCGCTTAAATAAAAGTTAATTTCGCTGGGGGCGGCGTCGCCAACATTAGGGAAACCACGAATTTTAATGTTAGTTTCGGTGGCTTCGAGGATTTTTGTAGCGCTTCGAAGAACCCGTGAGATTCGATCAATGCCAAGATTAAGATCCTTTTGAACCAACGATTGGGCTTGAACTCGCTGATTGTCTCGAGAATTTTTGATAATGAAGCCGGTCACAATTCCGCCCAGTAACGAGACGATAAATAAGACAGTTATCATCTCAATGATGGTGAAGCCTAATTCTTTCCGACGGTAATGGCCGCTCATGAGACAGTGAAGCCTTCTGTTTGAGTGGCCGTCTGGCTTGAACTAGTTAGAACAATGTCCCAATCTCCGGCGGCTACAGCAGTTAAATTAAATGTGACGGTGACGGATTTTTGGTTGGCGGCCACATTGGTAATGGTCGGATCAATATCAGCGTAGCCAGTCCGATGCAACTTAACGGTTGTGCCAGAAGCGAAGTTGACGCCGGTAATAACAACTTGGACAGTTGAACCAGCCGTGCCGGCCTGGGGTGAGACATCGTTTATCCGTGGCCAGCCAGCGTTGGTGGTAATTACCAGAGCTACTACTTGAGTATCATTTGGGTCCACCTTGACGTTCTGGTAGGGGCTGGTAGTGACAATATTATAATTGCCGCTCGCCGTTAGGGCGTAGCTGTCCCACTCAACGTTAGTGAAGTGAGCCAAACCATTGGCGTCGGTCGAGACCGTGTAGACATTTTTTGGTGTGCTGGGATTGAATTGGACAATTTTTGAGCTGGTGGCGGTGATGGCAATATTGTCGAGCAGTTGACCTGTTTCCGAGCTGACCGTCACATCCACGGTAGCCAGGAGGTCAATGGCCAGCGTCTGGGTAGTAATTTTTTGCACGTAGACAGAGACGTCAGGTTGAGTTTGGTTAGGGTTTTGAGGTGTCCGACTAGTGGTCATATCTTGGGAGTAGCCGTTCTTGGTGGCCACAATATGATAGCCGCCCTGGGAGTCGGGCGGAATGTTGGCAATAAAGACGTAACCCTGATTGTTGGTCTGGGCGGTAACGGACACGTTCTTGGAGACATTAGTAACGTTGACCGTGGCGTCTGGTACCGGTAGACCAAGGGCATTGTTAACGATTACTAGTAACATACCGGTATTGGAAGTCGTTTCGGCGGCCTTGGCCGAAGCGTTGGTGACCAGCCTGGCCAAAATAATGGTGGAGTTAAGCTGGCTGACCTCGACAGCAATCCGTTTGTAGTCCACCGGAACCAAATCTTGTTGGGCCGAGGTAGCGCCGTCGGTACATTGGTAAAGATTGCCCGAGGGAATGGCACAGCCATCAAAAGGGTCATCAACGTAGGCGATGGTAGTTTCTAAGGTAAAAACTGTACTGCTTCGGTTAATCGTTTGGGAATCGGGAATCGTTCCTTGGGGCAAGATTGTCCCGTGTTGGGTGGAGAGGCTGTCGTAGGGGAGGTTACGCAAACTTTCGATTTGCTCATTGGCTAGCGCCGAGGCGGCCGTTCGGACCTTGCCTTGATTAACGGTCCGCAGAACAACTATAAAACTGCCAACGACCGCCCCGAAGACAGCCGTGATAATAAAGGCGTCGATGATTATTTCAACAAGTGTGAAACCGCGTCGCTTCTTGATGGCCCCTCCTCAATCATCTTACCACTAAGCTCTAGAAATGATCACGGTTGGCAAAACGGTATT
>JBGOUP010000017.1:0-18384 GCA_041477655.1 Patescibacteria group bacterium | reverse complement strand
TTTTCAATTTTCAATCAAATTCCCGATCCAAGTGTTTGAAAACTAGATTATGAAGAATTCAATGAAAATTAGAAATTGTAAATTGAAAATTTATTTACTATGTTAGTTAATTTATCTGATATCTTGCGTCGAGCGGACGAACATCGCTATGCCGTTGGCGGCTTTAACATCACCAGTTTAGAGACAGCCTTGGCCATTGTCGAAGCGGCCGAAGAGGGAAAATCCCCGGCCATTTTACAGATCAGCGAAAAAACCATTGATTACATGGGTTTGGACGTCGCATTTGCTATCAGTAAGACATTGGCCGACCGAAGCCCTATGCCAATTGCCATCCATTTTGATCACGGCCGCAATTTTCCCTTGGTCGAGCAAGCTCTTAAACTTGGTTTTAGTTCGGTTATGCTTGATGTTTCTAAAATGAATAAAGATGAGCGGATATCTTTTGTTAAAGATTTTGTCATTAAAGCTCATAAACTCGGAGCAACAGTTGAGGTCGAGGAAGACCAGATCGGCGGACGGGAAGACTATGTCGAGGGTGACAAGAGTCATTTTACTGACCCTAAGCGTGCCCAACAATTTATCGAACAAACTCTTTGTGACTGTTTTGCCGTGTCTATCGGTTCAAGTCACGGTAAGCCTTTGCCTAACGAACATCTCGATTTGGAATTATTAAGTGAAATCAATAAAGTTGTGACCGTACCGCTGGTTTTGCATGGCGCCTCCTCAACTCCGGAAGACGTCACTCGCGAAGTTATCAGCCGAGGCATTTGTAAAATTAATATCGATACCGACCTGCGTCTAGCTTTCACCAAACAACTTCGCCAGACCCTCAAAGATCCAGATTTGTACGATCCCCGTGACGATCTTAAACCTTCCAAAGAGGAGGTTAGGGAAGTTGTTCTTGATAAAATCCGTTTGTTCGGTAGTAATGGTAAAGGAGGAAATTCATGATTAACGTTGCCATCAACGGTTTTGGTCGGATTGGCCGGACGTCAGCCCGAATACTCACTGAAAAATTTGCCGATAAGGCCAAATTAGTAGCTATAAATGATCTGACCGACACCAAAACCTTAGCTCATCTACTTAAATACGACTCCAATTATGGCACGTTTAGTAAAACGGTTAGTCACGACGAAACCCATTTGAGCATAAGCGGTCAAGAAATTCCCGCATTTGCCGAAAAAGACCCGACTAAGCTACCATGGGACGAACTCGAGGTTGACGTTGTGCTTGAATGTACCGGTCATTTCACCGATGGCGAATCAGCTGGTGCCCATCTTAAAGCTGGCGCCAAAAAAGTAATAATCTCGGCTCCGGCTAAGGGGGGTGGAGCACCGACCCACGTTATTGGTGTCAACGAAGACGCCGCCGATCAAAAAATAATTAACAACGCCTCATGCACAACTAACTGCATCACCCCGGTTGCGGCTATTATCCAACATCAATTCGGCATTAAAAAAGCCATGATGACAACCATCCATTCCTACACGGCTGATCAAAACTTGCAGGATGGCCCGCACAAAGATCTACGAAGAGCCCGAGCCGCCGCCGAAAATATTGTGCCAACTACCACCGGCGCCGCTATCGCTACCACCGAAGTTATTCCCGAGTTGAAAGGCATATTTGATGGCTTGTCCATCCGCGTGCCAACGCCAGTCGTGTCATTGTCCGATTTTACAATCCTACTTAAACGACCAACGTCGGTTGAAGAAGTAAATGAAACTTTCAAAGATGCGGCCCAACAGCCCCGCTATCGAGGAATATTGGAGGTGACCGATCAAGAGCTGGTGTCGTCGGATTTTATCGGCAATCCAGCCTCGGCCATTATTGATTTGAATCTGACCCAAGTAATTGATGGTGATTTATTGAAAGTTATTGCTTGGTACGATAACGAATTTGGTTACTCTAACCGATTAGTCGAAATGGCTATTTTAATTGCAACATGAACGGACGAATTATTAGTGAGCGGCTTAGCGAGACGGCTGTCAACAATAGCCGTTACCTTAAATCAGCCGCGATGCGGCTAAGCGAACTGATAATTCGTCCGATTAACTAAAAAAATGATTTCCACAAATTTTGAAGAGGCTACTATTACAGCTTTAGGTCATGACGGTTTTCGGGTAGATTACGAAAGACCCAAATTGAGCTTTATCTTTGATCCATTTGACGTCAAAGTTGGCGATCCAGTTGATTACATCTTTATCAGTCATCACCATTTTGACCACTGCGATCCCTCTTCAATTCGAGTCTTAATGAAATCGACGACTAAAATTATCGCTCCCCGTCACTGTGCTACCGAGCTTGAAGAATTTGGAGCCAATGTGGAGTTTGTTGATGACCGGGAGAAACACCCGCTAAAAATTCTAACCTACTGGACCATTCCCGCCTACAACATTGATAAATTCCGAACACCTAATGAAGTTTTTCACCCCAAAACGTTAGGAGGGGTTGGTTTTATAGTTGAAGTTGACTTGCCGGAAGGTAAAAGTGGCAAAACTCGCTGGTATCACGCTGGCGATACCGACCAAATTCCGGAAATGGAAGAATTGAAAAAGATCGACGTTGCTTTTCTGCCAATCTCGGGAACATTTGTTATGACCCTGGAAGAAGCAATCAAAGCCGCCGAACTCATTGAACCAAAATTAGTTATACCGATGCATTTTGGCAAACTGCTGGGCAGTACCGCCGATGCCAATCGCTTCCAGAATTTACTCAAAGATATAATTAAAGTAGCAGTGTTGTCGATTGATAGTTTTTAGATACAAAGACAGCCCCAAGCGGTGTGCCTGGGGCTGGAAATGCAAAAAAATTGTGAGAGGCGGTTTTACGTCCTCCGGAGTTCGACCAAATTAGTACCGGTGTAGACGCCTACGGCTTTAGGCCGCAGGAATTAGTCACCACATCGGAGCACCTCCACAGAAGCCTTGCTGACGTGGCTGTTCAGGCCGCGGTACGATTTGTTAAGTGGTTTCCTGTTGCGGTGACCCTATTCGGGCCGTTTGTCATCTTTATGACACTCACCTCTTTTTCACAGTGTTAAAGAAAGATTATCATTTTTCGTGCACACTGTCAACACTTTTCGGCAAGTTTTTTGGCTGACATTTCAGGTTATTTCCGTTAAAATGGTGACCATGACTAGTGATAGTATTTATGCCGATTTTGCCGCCGCCACCCCAACCGATCCAAGGGTAATTGCGGCAATGAAGCCGTACTTTACGGAAAAATTCGGCAATCCTTCCAGCGTTCACTCGTTCGGCCAAGCCACTAGTCAAGCGATCGAGAGCGTCAAAAAAACTATTGCCCAGTGCATTGGTTGTGAACCAAATGAACTGGTTTTTACTAGTGGCGGCACTGAAAGTAATAATTTAGCTATTCTGGGTGTTGCTCGAGCCAACAAACAAAAAGGCCAGCATATTATTGTATCGGCCATTGAACATCCAAGTATTTTGAACGCCTGTAAATCACTAGAAAAAGATGGGTTTGAAGTTACTTATCTTCCTGTTGGCAGAGATGGTTTGGTTAAATCCGATGATTTAGAATCTGCGATCAGTCCTGATACGACTTTGATTTCAATTCACCTGGCCAACTCGGAAATAGGGGTTATTCAAGACATTTCTGTGCTGACTAAGATCGCCAAAAAACATAATGTCTATTTTCATACTGACGCTTGCCAAGCCGTGGCCTATATGGACGTGAATGTTAATAAACTGGGTGTTGATCTCTTAACTTTTAATGGCAGTAAACTTTACGGACCAAAAGGCGTTGGTTGTTTAGTTGTAAGAAAGAGTGTTGATATTTTTCCGATTATTTTTGGCGGCGGTCAGCAAAATTCACTTCGGTCTGGGACAGAAAACGTCCCAGGAATTGTTGGTCTAGCAAAAGCACTGGTAATTTCAGTAGGAACTGGGCGGAAAAAGGCTAAACAAATCGAAAAACTACGCAATTGGCTCCAAATTGAGTTGCCAAAGCTAAAAAACATATCAATCAATGTAGCTGATTCACCACGACTGCCTAATCATCTATCAGTTATTATTAATGGTGTCGAGGGGAATCTTGTGGAGAAATTAAATAACTTTGGTCTGGCGATATCTTCCGGTTCAGCCTGCAGCTCAAAAACGGCAACGGATTCTCATGTTCTGCAATCCGTCGGCCTAACTTCGGAGCAAATAAACTCAACCATTAGAATATCACTTGGTCGGTCAACAACTAAATCAGATTGCCAGAAAATTGTTGACATTTTCAACTACGTCGTTGGTTGATGATCATATAGGTTTCCTACACTTTCGTTATCACTTTTATGTGATACAGCAACCGTTGAACACCTGATTATAAACATTGTATGGTATATAAAAAGCCGAGCGCCTCGGTGATTACCGAGGCGCATTGATTGAACAAAGGACAATTACTAGGGACATCGTGGCTACGACAGCCATTGTTACGAGATAAAGTTTATTCATCCCGCGAACTAAGGCGTCACAGTCAGATTGACTCCGAAACGGCTGGGAAAAAGGTAAAAAGATGTGGTTCATCTCAAACTTGTCTCCTTCTGAAAGTTGCGAACTAGCGCATACTAGCATACAACGAGTAAAATGTCAAGAAGAAGGAGGATTAATGTACGAAGCTAAAAAGTTTGAGTCAATCAAGGCTCTGGGTGGTATAAGCGAACAAACGATGACGGAACACTATAAGCTCTATGAGGGTTATGTTAAAAAATACAACGAGGTTACGGAAAAGTTGGCCACGGCCGATAAGGCTAGCGCCAATCAAATATTTAGCGATTGGCGAAGCCTGAAAGTTGATCTAACTTTCGCCATTGGCGGGATTAAGAATCACGAGCTCTATTTCGATATCCTTGGCTTGCCTCGAGTGGAGTTTAGTCCGAGCGGAGTCGAGGAGTCGAGAGGCGGTCAGCCATCAGGAAAGCTACTGGAAATGATCGAGCACGACTTTGGCTCATTTGATAATTGGCAAGAAGATATGAAAGCCACCGGCATGGCCGCTCGGGGCTGGGCTTGGTTGGCTTACGACTGGAAATTTGCCAAATTATTTAACTATATCGGTGATGCCCAAAACACTTTTCCGGTTTGGAACGCCACACCCCTTGTAGCTCTAGACGTCTATGAGCACGCCTACTACCTTGATTTTCAGACCAAACGGGCAGATTACATCGATGTTTTCTTTAAGAACCTCGATTGGGCTAAAGTTGAGAAGCACTTCCAGACCATTGAAAGTAAATGATCATTTTGTATAAAACAAGCGCTTGTTCTGAATCTGGAATCCTCTAATGATTATCGGGGCCCATGTGCCAACGGCTGGCGGACTGAAAACGGCTATCAACAAAGGTAAGGAGATTAGCGCTGAAGCTCTGCAGATTTTTCCTTCGGCACCCTTGCAGTGGAAAATACGCGGTTGGTCGGATGAAGATTGCGCTTGGTTTAAAAATGAGTGGCCTAAAGATTTTAAGCAAGTTGTTTTTCATGGCATATATTTAACCAATTTGGCCGGGGCATCTGCTGAAAACTTGGAAAAAACAAAGACTGCTTTAATTGAAACTCTGAAATTAGCACCTAAAATTGGCGTTGTTGGCACAATATTTCATCCTGGCTCATATTCCGGCGGCGAAATTATAGCTAAAAAACAGATCGAGCAAACCATTAATTACATCCTGGCCGAAACTCCTAGAGAAGCCAAACTAATCTACGAAAACTCGGCCGGCGGAACTATGGGCGGGAAATTAGGAGACTTAGCCTTTTTACTCGAGGTTTCAAAGCACAAAGATCGGGTTGGGGTCTGTTTAGACACCTGTCATGCCTTTGCAGCTGGCTATAATATCGGTACCAAAGACGGCTATGAAACCTATATTAAAGACGTTGATAGGCAAATTGGCCTAGAAAATGTTTTCTGCTGGCACTTGAACGACTCTAAATTTGATCTTGGCGCCAAGCGCGACCGCCACGAAAACATTGGTGCTGGTAAAATTGGCACCGACATATTCAAATGGCTACTTAACGATTCACGCTGGCAAAAAACGGCCGGCTATCTGGAAGTCCCTGGCTTTGATAATCACGGCCCGGACAAAAAAAATATCGAAGTCCTAAAGTCACTTCGTCGCTAGTCTTGCCAAACTTCGATTTTCGGCCTATTTTTTATTTATGAGAGAGATGGAAGATCGAAGGGAGGACGAATCATTTGTGCCTATCCCTGGTGACATGGAAGTTGAGCAACCAAAGTCTGTTGATGATCCTAACCGGGAAAAATGGCGGCCGGAGAGAAGGGTAGATGATGAGGCAATCAACGAAGCTGATAATGAGGCCAAAGAATGGCGCAAACTTCACCCCTGGGGTCCGAAAACTGAAGCCAAAGAGGAAGAAACAAAAGGGCTATCGGACTCCGAACGCAAAGCCGCCTAGCCTATGGAGACAACCACAATCCGACAGCAGGAGATTATCTGTGCCTCGCCTATCCAAGTCTTTGAGGCACTGGTTAACTCCAATCTTCACTCTGACATCACCGGCTCGCCAGCCACGGGTGAAGCAAAAATCGGTGAGAAATTCACAGCCTGGGACGGCTACATTTTCGGCAAACATCTAAAACTCACTCCTGGTAGAAAGATCGTTCAGGAATGGACAACTACCGACTGGCCAGAAAACGCCAAACCATCGCATCTAGAAATCACCCTTACCAAAGACAAGGGCGGGACCAAACTCAAGATGGTCCAGGCAGACGTGCCCAAAGAAGACGCCGACTCCTATGCCGACGGTTGGATCACCTATTACTGGAAGCCGATGATTGATTATTTCAATCATCATCAGGCTTAGTAGCCGATTTCAACTAAAATTCGCCCTGGCAAGCAACGACCTTGCCAGGGCAGTGTTCTAAAGGAGGAACGGATATGTCGCACTCTTGGTCGAGAGCGCTTCGATGGCATGAGTATGATCTTGGCTAAAGGATTGTCAAGAACTTGTTTTGCCAATCGAGCGACGTCGTTGCCGGCTACGTTGAAAGGTTATGCCAAAGCGATGAACCTCGTCGCGGATTCTAGCCAGCAGTAACAAGCCCTTACTTCCACTTGGCGCCGCAATGGGAGTTTTTCGATCAACCAGAAAAACCCGATCAGGTTTTTTGGCTAGAGCAATGAGTTTGAGTGAATGATCTCTACCCTGGTTGCCGATTGCTGATAGCTGATGTCGCTGGCGCTCGCTTTTCGACTGTGTCTCGTAGTAGCCGGCCATAGCCGCTTTAAGTTGTTCCGGTCCACCGTCAACCACAAATAGATCTGGGACTGCTCGGGTAGTGTCGGAAAATCGCCGCTTAGTTACTTCTTCGATCATGGCAAAGTCGTTCTGACCACGGACAGTTTTTATTTTGTAGCGGCGGTACTCGTTTTTGTCTGGTCGGCCATTAATAAAACAGACGGTTGCTCCAACAGCTTCAGAGCTACCAAGATTAGAGATATCCACTGCCTCGATCCTCTGGGGCAATTCAGCTAGGTCCAACAATTCCTTTAGAGCGATTAAGTTCTTAAAGCTTTGGTCGCTCCTTAACAACTCCATCTCCAATTTGCTTTGAGCATTTTTATGAGCCAGTTCAAGCATGGCAATTTTTTCTCCCCGTTCGGCTACCCGTAACTCAAAGGCTCCACCCCGGACAGATTTCAAAAATTGTTCAATCGTTTTCCGATCTTCAAAGTCGATACCAATCACCGCTAACGCTGGCAGATTGGGAAAATTAAAATAGAGACCAATTAAAAACTGCCGGACAATGTCTTTGGGCAAACTAACATCAAGTTGGTAGAAAAAATAATGCTGGGCGCTAAGCTGACCTTGGCGAACTCTCAAAAGCGACAGACAGGCTCGGTTTTGGTTAGTGGCGACAGCAATGGCGTCGTAGTTTTCAAGTTGCGTTGAAGCCACTTGTTGACGGGTAATGATATGTTTAACCAAACGTAGCTGATCACGTAGCTTGGCCGCCAGTTCGAATTGCTCTTTCTTCGAGGCTTTTTCCATCCGATCGGCTATGTCGTTTACTAAACGCCTTCGTTTCCCTTGCAAAAAATCAACCGCCTTCTCCACATTGGCTTGGTAACTTTCTGGGCTAATCTCGTCGTTATAAGGACAGAGATTGCCTTCCAATTGGCAGTTTAAACATGGACGATCTCTATTAGCCTTAATCTCGCTGTTACTCAAATGGACACCGTAAAGCCGACGTAAAAATTCACAAGTCCAGCCAGCGCCTCTAGCCGACAGATATGGTCCAAAATATCTTTGACCATCGCTGGCAATTTTCCTGACGATTTGAAACCGAGGGTAGCTCTCGTTTCTTGTCAGTTTAATATAGGGGAAAGTCTTGTCGTCAACCAGCTTAACGTTAAATTTGGGTCGAAGTTGTTTGATCAGGGTTGATTCGAGTATGAGCGCCTCTAACTCGTTACTCACGACAATTGTCTCAACAGACCGAATTAGCCCGACCATTACCCGTATCCAGGGTCGGCTACCATCGTCTTTAGTAAAATAACTACCGACTCGGCTTTTCAGATTTTTGGCTTTACCAACATAGAGCACCGCATTGTGCTCATCTTTGAACTGATAAATACCGGGCTGTGATGGTATGTTTTGGTAAAGTTTAATCATCGGGTCAAGTATAATAGCTTTGCCGATTTTTGTCAGTTGCTATTGACTTGCTCTGCCGGATGAAGTAATATTTTGTTTGTTAGTTTACCCCGGAGGTCGCACATGGAAGATATGTCATGTCAGACTTTCCGCCGTCATCTGGGACATTGGGCTTGGCTCGAACACACAGAAGGCGGCTGGACGAGATACTTTTCTCTGGGATTTGACAAAGGTTTTGAGCAGGATCACAGAGAAATGATTGAAGAACGAAGGTTTGTCAATCATTTTAATTCTTGCTTGGATTGCCAAGTCAGGTACCAAAACGTCGGGGTGAACTCGATTCCAGCGGCCGCCTAGCGGCCAGCATGAGCAGGGAAAATCAATTGCGGCGGCACAACGACGTGCCGCCGCTTCCATTTAGCTACCGAATCAAGTCGTGGGCAGATTGGGGAAAACTCGTAAGAAGACTATTATCAAATAGTGTCGAGTAACGGGGAAACGTAAGTTAATAATCCATTGTCAACACCGTCGAGGCGTTGGAAGGATAAGGGGAAAGATGATTTATGTAATCAGTATATCAATATTCATCGCCGTCTTTGTCGCTATAGTCTTGCCTGAAAGGACGATGCGTCGCAGAGACAACTTTTGGAAGTGGGTGGGCGATCTGCCGGCCCGAGTTCGTGTCGTCTATTCTGTGTTGGCCGTGCCGATTCACCTTTGGGATCGGGCCATTATACCTCTGGTGATAGGTTTCTGGCAGATACTGTTGGAGTTGCCAGAAACAATGAGTGACGGGAAAGCTCAAGGTCTTGATGAGGCGACGACGTCACAGATTTGGCCGGTTTTCTACGACTAATCAGGGGAAAATGGTTTTACCCCTCTCGCAAGTTCTAAGCGGGTTGGCCAGTTGGCTGACCCGTTTTCTTTTTATACTATTAACAGGTTATTAGCATATGTCCATTATTCTGGCGTTTAATTTAACAGGTTTGAGCGTTTACCTCCCTAAACACATAGATAGGCTAATCAATGGGTCTCTCAATATTGATATTTATGCGTTGTTCCTATATCCGGTGATACTTAATTGGGCCAATTATACTTTATATGATATAAGGCAACCGGCACATTAGTTGATGAGGAAACGCGGTAAATAGAACTAAGTCGTTGTCATGTTTCGCTAGCCTTTACAATAACCCAGTTACTAAGAACGGTTTCACTAAGCACATCGTCACTATTAAGCCAATTTAGCCATAAACTGTCCTGGGTAAAATTGCAGCAAAACCCTTGACAAATTCAATGATACATGTTATTATATCGCCGTTATGATGAAGAGTAAGATTTTATCGTAACAATCGCACATCACAACCATTGAAGAAAAAGTTTAGAACTCGCAAGAGTTCACAGATCGGTAGCTGTGAACAGTGAAGTCATCTTCCAAGATGCTTCGCCGCTACCGCGAGCTTTTTTGTTGGCCTAGCCACTTCGATGTTTGGTGCCGAGTTGTGAGGTTTGGGTCTAATGAGCCCCAGCCGACAGCAACTGTAATTTAACAATTTATTCCCATCAGATCCTAACAGAGGAATCCTAAGCGCTAAGTTCTAAATCCTAAATAAATTCGAAATATCAAATAGTATAAAAGATACTTCAGGATTTAGAGTTTAGATTTTAGTGTTTAGTGTTTGAACTGTTGGCACTTGATGGGAGGAGATGAGCTTTTGTTCGTCTCCGGCCGAATTCTGTCGGGCTTAGCTCGGCCAAACTCCATAATTCCTGACCGCAAGGCAGGTGGGAGGGAGTAGATAATGAAATTAAAGTATTATGTCAGGCCTGGCCGCCACATAAGTGGCACCAGATCCACCAGCAATAATGCTGGTGACAAATTCGGGGTGACTTCTCCCCGAATAGATTCGCTGTTGGGAGACCTTGGTTTTGGTCTCCCAACAGTCCTCGATCTCGACGAGCAGGAGAGGCTTCTTGATAGAGCCTGCCGGTCGATAGAGGAGGGTAGCCGGCTTATTAAATGGCGGCAGGTGTTGGACGTTTTGACTGGCTTAGTCCTGGATGAACAGGTTAGGGCCATTGTCCCAGCGGAGGCAGAGGCCAAAGCCTTCCTTCGCCTGTTGTGGGTGAAAGAGGCGGTGGCGAACCGCCTCTGCTACGACCTCCAATTGGAGGCCTCGCCCTTCAACTCAGAGGAGCTTGCGCTTCTCCGAGAGGCCTTCGTTGCTAAAAACGGAGGCGGAGAGATCATGTGGAGGGCAGTTGAGGAATGGTCTTTAAGACAACCCCTAGACTCTCCAACGCTCGAGAAGTATAGGAAGCCCTATACTTCAATGTGGCGGTGAATTTTCGAGGAGCGATTTGCTTCGGCACTTCGCTCCTCCCATTCTCAAAGTCCATCAAACTTGGTGGGTTTCGAGGGTGGGAATTAGAATTTCACGTTATAGATCCATGAGTGAGGGCCAGTAGTTAGAAAAACTGCCTTATTCTTGCTGACAAATCGAAAAAGAATCCGGTAATTACGATCAACTCGGAAACTCCAAACTTCTTTGGTTTTGGGAATCAGTTTTTCGGTGTGCAGCGAAGAGTGAAACGGATTATCACGAAATAGCTGTTCTTGCTTCTCGGCCTTAGCTTTAATAGGTTTAGGAAGTTTACGGTACTGCTTTTCGAATTCGGCAGTGACCAAAACTTCGATCATTTTCAGATCAACTGATTGAGGCTGGTGATTTTGCGGGTTTTCTTGGTGATAATATCTTGCTCGGCTTTCTTAAGGCTAGATAGAAATTCTGGATTAAATAAACCCAGATCAGCTGCCAAGCGCTCGAAGCGACTGGGGTTTAATTCAACCGTTACGCTGGTGGCGCCGCGGTTGGTTTTGGATTGGTTGATATTGATGGTTAAGTCGGCCATACCAATATGGTATTACTTTGCCTGACTTGGGTCAATGGAATAGTTATCTCACTCTCAAAGCCCACAAATATTTTTGGGTTTTGAGAGTGATTACTTATAATGGTAGAATGACGTTATGAAAACAAAGTCAATCACCCGATCATTTGTTGCCGTCTTTGAACCTAATGAATTAGGCGGTTACAATGTTTCATTCCCAAAACTGCCCGGTTGTCATACCCAAGGCGATAGCTTCGATCACGCCAAGGCAATGGCTCAGGAAGTCTTAGAACTATGGTTGGAAGAAATTGACGGCAAAAACCTTGGCCAGCCAACGATTGACCAGATAACAGTCATTCTAAAAAATTGAATTCAGTCGGCATGAAGCCGCTACCGCCGAATAAAATCATCAAGATTCTTGAAGCCAACGGCTTTGTTAACAGTCGGCAGAAAGGCAGTCATGTTATCATGAGAGATTCTCGGTTGGGTACGATTGTTCCAGTACCCGTTCATAAACGAAACCGTCAGCTGGCCATTGGCACTTTTCAGGCGATAACTAAACAATCGGGTCTTGGTCAAAAGAAATTCCGTACGTAATTTCACTCTTAGAAAACAGCTGAAGAGAAGTTATCCCACTCTCAAAGTCCAACAAAATTTGGTGGATTTCGAGAGTGGGGGCGAACGGGTTCGACGGGGTCAAGTCCGACATGGGTCGGAACAAACTTGATCTCGGAACGCAGTTCAATTCTGCGCGCCTCCACCAGAATTTCACCCAAATTATGTGTTATATGACATAAAGTGGGTGTGAAGGAGGAAATGAATGGGTGACTACATGTTTATCCGCGTCCATGACGCGGATTTGCCACGCTTAAAGATTAAACGTGGTAAGAACAAGGGCAAAATGAGGTGTCCGAATTGCTCCCAGCCAATGCGGAGCAAATCCATAAAATGCGACAATCCCGGTTGTCGCTACTCCGTCGCTTGGGGATGCGATCCTGCCAAGGATCCCTGTCCCCAATGCAATGCCTAAGCAGTCCCGAGGGGACGGAATTCCGGAGTGAGTGCTAAGAAAAACGGCATTCGCTCCTCCCAACCTGCCCGCGATTCTTTACGCGTTGCCAAATCTACCGACGAGGCAATGTCCGAGCTTAATTATTAGTCCAGCAATGGGTTGATGAGGATTTGCTCTAGGGTCGTGGGCAGATTGGGGAAAAAAGCTCATATTTTGTTAAAGCAAAATATGAGCTTCTAAATGAAATGTAGAATCTAAGCGGGTTGGCCAGTTGGCTGACCCGCTTTCTTTTTGCCAAAAATTATCGGCTCGAGAACTTGGCCGGTCAACGACTCTTTGTTGAGCGCTACTTCTTCCGGAGTTCCTTTGGCTACAACATAACCCCCCTTTTCGCCTCCACCAGGACCAAGATCAATAAGCCAGTCAACGGATTTAATTACGTCTAAATTATGTTCAATCACCACAACTGTGTTGCCCCGATCAACTAGAGTTTGTAAAACTCCAAGCAGTTTTTCCACATCGGCAAAATGTAGACCGGTTGTTGGTTCGTCTAGGATATAGAGTGTCTTGCCGGTAGCTGGTCGAGCCAGTTCCGAAGCCAATTTGATACGTTGGGCCTCGCCGCCAGACAAGGTCGTGGCGCTTTGGCCAAGTTTGATGTAGCCCAGACCAACTTTCTGCAACGTGGCCATTTTGCTGGCAATTGAGGGCATATTGGCAAAAAATTCTAGTGATTCATCAACCGTCATATTGAGAACCTGGCTGACATTTTTACCCTTCCAGAGAACCTCTAGAGTCTCGCGGTTGAAACGACTGCCTTTACAGACATCGCAGGTAATATAGACATCCGGTAAAAAGTTCATCTCAATCTTGATCTGGCCATCACCTTGGCAATTCTCACAACGACCGCCTCCGCCGGCTGGCGGAACGTTAAAGCTAAACCGACCGGGCTTATAGCCTCTAGCTCGAGCGGCCGGAGTAGCGGCAAATAATGTCCGGATTGGATCAAAAGCCTTGGTATAAGTTGCCGGATTACTTCGTGGTGTTCGGCCAATCGGCGATTGATCAATCTCAATAATTTTATCTATCTGTTCGCTACCAGTAACTGATTGGTGTTTGCCTGGCACTTCGGTCAGCGTCCCCAATTTTCGAGCAACCGCCTTACCTAATATTTCTGTAATCAAAGTTGATTTGCCAGAACCAGAGACGCCGGTAATCCCGATAAAACGTCCCAAGGGAAAGTTGACGCTAATATTTTTGAGGTTATGTTCACTGGCGCCATGAATGGTGATGATGGGATGTTTTTTGGCTATCAATCGACGTTCCGGAACGAGTAGGGATTTTTTGCCGGTTAGATATGGCGCGGTAATGGAATCGGCGTTATTCATTACTTCCTCGGGCGTGCCAGAGGCGACGATCTTGCCGCCGTGCTCGCCAGCTCCTGGACCGATATCTACCAAAAAGTCGGCCTGGCGCATTGTTTCCTCATCGTGCTCAACGACGATAACGGTATTGCCTAAATCACGAAGTTTTTTAAGCGTTTCAATTAGCTTATAGTTATCAACTTGATGCAGGCCGATAGTCGGTTCGTCTAACACGTAGAGAATACCGACTAGGGCAGAGCCGATCTGACTAGCTAGGCGAATTCGCTGACTCTCACCGCCGGCCAATGTGGTGGCCGAACGATCCAGAGTTAGATAATCCAAACCGACTTTGGTTAGGAATTCCAACCGGTTGGTAATTTCTGTAACCACCTTGCCAGCGATAGCCAAATCTTTGGCCGATAGTTTGAGACCGTGGAAAAACTCTTGAGCTCCAGTTATAGTCAGCTGGCTTAATTGGGCGATATTAAATCCGCCGATCTTTACAATTAGAGCTTCTTCTTTAAGCCGGGCCCCTTTACAAGTTTGGCAGGGCGCCGTCAACATATATTTTTCAATTTCTTCACGAACGCGATCGGATTCAGTTTCTAGATAACGGCTCTCTAAATGAGGAATCAAACCCTTAAACCAGACGTTAAAGTACTGAACAGTACCGCCGGAAAAATAACGTAAGCGCAATTTAATTGGTGAGCCAACCCCATAAAGTAGTTTATTCAGCTGTTCTTCGTCCAAGTCCTTTACCTGTGTGTCTATTGGCAGACCGAAATGTTCGGCGGCGTTTTTTATTAAGATTCCGTAGTAATTGGTTGGCGAAAATGTCCAGGGCAAAATTGCTCCTTGGGCAATTGTTTCGCCAGGGTTTGGGATAATTAAGTCTTTGGAAATAATTTTTCGGAAACCCAAGCCGTGACAATCGGGACAAGCGCCATAAGGACTGTTGAAGGAAAATGATCGGGGAGATAATTCACCCAAACTGTAACCATCGTAGGGGCAAGCCAAATCTTGGCTAACCATTATTTCGTCTTTTTCAGAGCTAGAGATAATAACCATGCCCTTACTCAACTTCATGCCGGTTTCCAGGGCTTCGGTTAGACGGGATCGGGATGACTGGCCAACCACCAAGCGATCAATTAAGACTTCAATTGTGTGAGCTTTGTAACGATCGAGGTCAATTTTGTCCGACAAGTTTTTCAGCTCGCCGTTAACTCGAACCTTGCCAAAACCACCTTTAAATAAATCGTACAAAAGTTGGTGATATTCTCCCTTACGGCCGCGAACAACTGGCGCGTAGACGCTAATTTGACTGGCTGTAGGCAAGCCTTCGATCAAATCAACCATCTGATCAATGCTTTGCCGGGCGATTTGACGACCGCATTTAGGACAAAAAGGCATGCCAATCCGAGCGAACAATAATCGTAAATAATCATACATTTCGGTGACGGTACCAACAGTTGAGCGGGGATTATGAGAAACAGTTTTTTGGTCAATAGAAATAGCCGGTGATAGGCCTTCGATATAATCTACATCGGGCTTTTCCATCTGACCCAAAAACTGCCGAGCGTAACTAGACAAACTTTCCATATAACGACGCTGACCTTCGGCATAAATGGTGTCGAAGGCCAATGAAGATTTGCCAGAGCCAGAGATACCGGTAAAAACAATTAGTTTGTTTCTAGGTAACTCCAAGTCAATATTTTTGAGGTTGTGTTCTCGAGCACCTTTAATAGTAATCTTTTCGTCGGTCATATCGGCTATTCTATCAGAAACCACAAATTTGATCATTACTTATTGACATACCTCTACGGATATGGTAATATCTCTAAGTCGTACTTTTAGGAGTGGTAAATGCACAATAAGTGCTTAGCCTTCGCTGAGGCAATCTCCCCCTTCCAATTCTCAACCCTGGTTAAGTATGTGATGGGGGGTCTAGACCAAAACACATCCAAGAAGGTAGAGCAACACCTAGAGAGTTGCCAAACTTGCCGCCTGGCGGCACAATACTACTGGGAGATAATGGAATTGCCCAAAAACGTCGCTTAGCGGCGTTTTTTCTAACTATATCCCTGAAGCCGGCGGATATCGCGTTCAGGATCGATAACATCGAAACCCTCCTCGATGGAAATAAAGTGGATCAGAAGTCTGCCGATTGTTTCATTGGGCGCTAAGCCTAGATTAACTAGTTCTTTAGCGGCTGCAAAGTGTTCTAAGTTACGACGAAGGTCGAGATTTCTAATTTCATCCTTATCGGTCGGCCTGTTGTTTTTAATATGATCAATAGTAGCCCAATATTCGTAAATTAGTGATCGTACTGGTTGGGGAAAGTGTTTAACATCAGCTTCGAGCCTATGTTCATTGCGCCACAGCCACAATTGTTGCTTATAGCCTTCACCCGTCCGAAGCGTGTCAACAAATAATTTCCTATCGTCATCACTTATCTCCTGATCTGGATGTTCAGCTAGGTATAACTGCAAGCGTTGGTCTGGGTTGAAATTAATTGAACGTTCAAACTCGCTTAAATAATCGGATACATGTTGACTGGCTTCCTGCTCAAAAGTTGACTGATTTTCTCCTATTCCTTCTTGTGGCGGGCTCAACGTCTCAGCCATGTATCTCAAATCTAACACGTTCTTTCCGAACTTTCTTCAAGCGGATAATTTCATCGCGCAAAATTGCCGCTAACTCGAACTGTAATTCTTGAGCGGCTAATTTCATCTGTCGTTCTTTGTCTTTGAGTAAGCCGTCAATGTTAGTTTGGGCCATTTGTTTTTCGATTTTGTCCAGCCCAACAGATTCGGAGATTTCTTGCTCAACGATACTATTAATCTGTTTGGAGATAGATTTGGGCGTGATGTTGTTATCTTGATTATGTTTAGCCTGGATTGCTCGACAGCGATTGGTCTCGTCAATAGCCTTTTTCATTGAGTCGGTAATAGAATCGGCGTACAAAATGACCTGACCCTGAACGTTTCGGGCGGCTCGGCCAATTGTTTGAATTAAACTTCGTTCACTACGCAAAAAGCCTTCTTTATCGGCGTCAAGGATGCCAACTAATGACACTTCGGGCAGGTCCAGACCTTCGCGAAGCAAATTAACACCGACTAAGACATCGAAAGTGCCTTTGCGTAGGTCTCGGAGAATCTCCACTCGTTCCAATGTTTCGATGCCGCTGTGCAGATAACGGACCTTAATACTTTTTTCCAGCAAATAGTCCGACAGATCCTCGGCCATCTTTTTGGTCAAGGTGGTCACTAATGTGCGCTCGCTCTTTTTAACTCGGTCTTGAATGCGCTCAACTAAATCGCCAACTTGATTTTCTAGTGGTCGAACAATTAGCTCTGGATCAACCAAACCGGTTGGCCGAATAATTTGCTCGACAGTTTGTTGGGTTAACTGCAGTTCATACGGGCCCGGAGTGGCCGATGTATAAATAGTCTGGCCGACCTTTTTCTCAAATTCAACAAATTTGAGTGGCCGATTATCTTTGGCGCTGGGCAAACGAAACCCGTAATCAACTAGCACTTCTTTTCGGGCTTTATCCCCGTTATACATGCCACCAATTTGAGGGACGGTCACATGAGATTCGTCGATAACTGTTAAAAAATCGTCGGGGAAATAGTCGCTACCGCTCGTATTTCTTGCTCGCGGTGCTCGCGCGAAATAATCCATAAGAGTACTTGGGGCTTCGCCCGGCACACGGCCATCGAAATGTCGAGAGTAATTTTCAATGCCGTTACAGTAACCAACTTCCCGAATCATCTCAATATGGTATTTGGTCCGGCGTTTGAGTCGTTCAGCCTCAAGTAATTTCTTCTCTTGCTCGAGCTTGGCCAGTTGAGCCCGCAATTCGTTTTCAATGGATAAAATCGCCTTTTCCAGCTGATCTTTAGGCAGAACGAAGTGGCTGGCTGGATAAAAAACGGCCATTCGGCGACTACCTAAGTTTTCGCCAGTAGCTGGTACGATCTCGCTAATTTCTTCAATCACGTCTCCTGAAAGTTGCAAACGTAAACTCCGTTGGGAGTTGGCTGGCATTACTTCTAATATTTCACCCCGAGCTCGGAAAGTGCCGCGTTTGAGCTCGGTATCGTTACGTTGATACTGCAGAAAAACCAGTTTTTCGATAATTTGGTCGCGATCAACTTTTTCGCCTTTGTGCACAACTAAACTGGCTTCTTTATATTCCTCTGGTGAACCCAGACCATAAATACAAGAGACTGAAGCAACTATGATAACGTCGCGACGGGACAGCACGGCTTGAGTAGCGGCATGGCGAAGCCGATCAATCTCATCATTCACCTGGGCTTCTTTTTCAATATAAGTATCGGAATTAGGCATATAGGCCTCGGGCTGGTAGTAGTCGTAGTAACTGACAAAATACTCAACGGCGTTTTTGGGGAAAAATTGGCGATACTCGCTAGTCAGCTGGGCGGCTAGGGTTTTGTTATGAGCAATTACTAATGTTGGTTTTTGAACTTGGGCAATAACATTTGCAACG
>JBGOUP010000001.1:0-39167 GCA_041477655.1 Patescibacteria group bacterium | reverse complement strand
TACATCCGCCGGATGAAGGCAAAACGTTTCTTCAGGGCTCGACTGGAGTTTTGTTTCAAAAGCTGAACCACCTCACAGACGGGCATATCCGGCGGAATCTCAATCTGGAGGTGAAGATGATCGTTGTCGACGTTGAGGGTAAAAATGTGGAGCGTTGGATGACGTTTGACCGTGCCAAAGAAGCTCTCTGTCAGATCCGCCTTGACGTACTCCTTGAGAAACTTCCGACGGTATTTTGTCCCCCAAACAAGGTGATACTGATGTTGGTAGACGCAATGGGACAGATTCTGGGTTCTCATGAGCAAAACGTACCACCTCTGACGAGGTGGTACGAGTGGTACGATTCATCCACGGACTAACGTCCGTGGTTCTCTCTAAGAGAAGAGAAAGGCCCGTCAGCTATACTGATGGGCCTTTTTTGGGCGGAACTAGGTTAGGAAACGGGTCCTGTTTTGGTAAGGGTATTATTGGCTACAGATTTTTTCAACGCTCTGCCAGCTATTTTGCCTTGAACCCTGCTGTGTAGCTTGTCGGTGATCATATCAAGCCAAACGATCGAACGACGCGGCGTTGGCCAGGCAACCGGAAGTAAAGCCGATTGATTTTTGCCATCGAGGGGTAGTTGTTCAGGATCGCTGGTAGTCACCAGAGTTCCTAGTAACCAATCCCAGATGGGAAAGCCGAGAAATCCACCGATAGCCATGTTCATTTTCTTATTGACATGGTGATAGAGATGGATGCTGTAGATTTTCACCAGCCAGGGATACCGTTTGAGACGTGGCTCCCAGAAATCTGGGTAGCTCAAATGTTCCATAGCATGTTTCACTTCGTATAGCCCGACCGAGCAGGCGATAGCAACACAGCCGGCAGAAAGTATCGGTTGGCTCGGCAACCAATACTGCAATCCAGCGAGGAGCGGGCTGAAGATAAGCCAAAACGCAACAAGCGCGTATGGAGGAAAAGCCGAAGATTCGACTTGATCCTCCTCGGTAATTGGATACTTATTCTCTACCACACCGCTAGCAGCTTCCATCAAAACATAAGTATGACCATGGTGATGTTCGTGACTCCGTCTCATGGATGCCAACCACTTCAACACCACTTTGTGAAGTGCGTAGCGGTGGAAGTTCCACTCAACGCCACTCATAAAGAGATGGATAATAAGTAGCCAAACAGCAAATAGTCCGACAGAAAGTTGGGCTCGGGCGACATCTGGCCAGCGCAAGGAAACCAGATAAATAACCAGCCACAAGCCGGCAAGTGTTTGGGCAACGGTGAGAGAGATAAACAACTTGAAGCGAAAATGCTCGGGTTTTTCTTGGCTTCTAAACGGCGTCCACATGCCTATTTAGCCTCCTTTGTCTGTATTCCAGTTTGTGGTGTGCAAACCGTCTACCAGAAGTATATCTCTATGGTTAGAAATTTAATACCTCGAACAAATCCAAGGTTTCGCTATACTATTGCCAATGGCAAAGTTAGTTTTTGATATCGAAACTGTTGGCGAAGATTACGACCAAATGGACGATTTAACCAAAGAAATGATGACCAAATGGATCAAAAAGGAATCGTCATCCGAAACTGAATATGAGTCCGCCCTAGAAAACTTGAAAGGTGAGATGGGTTTTTCGCCACTAACTAGCGAAATCGTGGCCATCGGCGTTCTGGATGTGGAAAAAGATCAAGGCGTCGTTTATTTCCAGTCGCCCGGAGCCGAAACCAAAGAATTTGAAGAGAACAAGATTAAATACCGGCCGATGGGCGAGAAGGAGATGTTAGAAAGTTTTTGGGCTGGCGCTAGTAACTACGACGAATTTATTAGTTTTAACGGTCGAGCCTTTGATGTGCCTTTTCTAATGGTTCGCTCGGCTCTACACAAAACCAAACCGACTAAAGATTTAATGAGTAACCGTTATTTATTTAGCCAACGGCCTGGTCACAAACATGTGGACTTGCAAGACCAACTGACCTTTTATGGAGCACTTCGTCGTAAAGGCGGTCTTCATTTGTGGTGCCGACTTTTTGGCATTACCAGCCCCAAAGTTGATGGTATGAGCGGTGAAGACGTGACGCCTTATTTTCGGGACAAGAAATTTGAAGAAATTGCCCGCTACAACGCCAATGATTTGTGGGCAACCAAAGAACTCTACAATATTTGGCGAGAATACTTCAATACCTGATGATAGAGAAGAAATTTCAAACCATAGTGTTTTTGGTTCGTCACGGGCAACCGACCACCGTTAGCAATCCTCGTAACCCTGTTATTGATGGGCCGCGAACGCTAACCCCGGTTGGTGTTAAGCAAGCCGAAGCGGTTGGCCGGTATTTAGGGGATTTTGGGCCATCAGCCATCTACTCTAGCCCCGTCGAGCGATGCCTGGAGACAGCTCAATACATCAATTCCGGTGGTCAGTTGAAATTATCAATCATTAAAAAACCTGGCTTAAGGGAGATTTACCCATCTGACTCGGAGAGTGAGGTCGGTGAAAGAAGCGAGACAATTATCGATCAATTAGCAATCCAGCATGCTGGTCAGCATATAATTTGTGTTAGCCACCAATTTGTCATCGGCCATATCGTGGCCGTGCTTGAAGGCAAAAAATCGTGGCAAAATGTTCCCTGTGACTGGGCCGATGTCTATCGGCTGGTTTTTGCTGGTGATAAGCTCGTTGAGGCAACTCGCTTACAACCAGCCGCTGATGTTTAATCCGGTCAGCCAAGACACTTTATACTTTTTATGTCCCCAAGGATTTCTTGTATGGTATAAAGTGTCGCTAGTGACTGATTGAGTTTTGAGGTGTTTTTGGATGAAGTTTGAAATAACAGCCACTAGCTCCAAGAGTTTAGCCCGCTTAGGTCAACTTACCACCCCGCATGGCCAAATTTCCATGCCCACATTTATGCCGGTTGGCACTAGCGCGGCGGTTAAAACGCTGGCACCTTGGGAGCTGGAAGAATTAGGCGCTCAAATCATTCTAGCCAATGCATATCATCTTCATCTTCGACCAGGCTCTAAACTAATTGCCGATCAAGGTGGGTTGCATAAATGGATGAATTGGCCAAAACCAATCTTGACCGACTCCGGAGGCTATCAGGCCTATTCACTTGGCACCACCCGCTCAAAGATGGCCAAAACTACCAACGACGGCGTTCGGTTTTACTCCCACCTTGACGGAGCCAAGCACATGTTTACGCCAGAAAGCGTCTTAGATGTTCAGGCCGACCTTGGCAGCGATATCGCCATGGTCCTGGACGACTGTCCGCCGATTGATGCAAGTGAAAAACGGGTTGAGTCGGCGGTAATACGCACTACCAACTGGGCGAAGCAGTCAATTGACTATTGGCAGAAGCATGACAACAACGGCCGGGCGCTTTTTGGCATTATCCAAGGCGGCTTGTTTGAAAATCTACGTTTGCGCTCAATGGACGAAATCCAAGCCCTGCCCGTTGATGGCATTGCTATCGGCGGGGTAGCGATTGCTAGCGAAGGCAAAGACAAAATCAATCAGGCGGTTGATTTTATTGCCCCAAAATTAGACCAAAGTCGCCCCCACTACTTAATGGGTGTTGGCGAGCCAACTGATCTTATCAATATGATTCATCGGGGTATGGATATGTTTGATTGTGTCCTGCCAACCCGTTTAGCTCGGCACGGTGCCTTTTGGACGGGAGATTACCAGCGATTGGATATTCGTTTAAGCAAGTTCAAGCAAGACTCCCAGCCGCTCGACCCAAATTGTCAGTGCTTGGCCTGCCAACATTTTTCTCGAAGCTACCTTCGCCACTTATTTATCAACAAAGAGATGCTGGCCAGCCGAATGTTGAGCTACCATAATTTATGGGTAATTTTTCGACTGCTTGATCGAATTCACCAAGCAATTGCCAATAATCGTTTCGTTACCGACTTTGCTCAATTTCTCGGGTAGCCTTTGTTTGGAACCATCTTGGGAGATGGTATGATGGCAATATGGTAGAGAGGGGATCGATTATTGAACCGGCCGGTGAGCCGGAAGTTCGGGGAGTTGAAGCTAATGGCCAGGCGAGCCAGGATGTTTTTGAACCAGCACCAGCAGAATCTCGACCAGGACCGAAACAGTCAACATTAACGCCCAATATTCCGGATTTGGCACAACCCGAGCAAACGGCACCAGTCACCCAGCCAATCGCTGAAATTAAAGTTACTGATCCGATCAAGAATTTGCCGGAGCTAATACTTCTACAGGATCGAATTGGCATTTTACCAAAAGAGCCGCCGGGTGAATCATGATCTCTACATCACTTATCTACTTGATTATTGGCCTTATCGTCGGCGTGCCAATTGTCTTGATGGTGTTAGTCAGGGTTTGGCAGAAGCGAGATTGGCTTAACGATGTGACCACCCTTGTTTGTATGAGCGTTACGCTATCTAAGGAAGGTAACGAGCAGAGAAACCCCAACGATCCACTCAAGAATTTTAAGGATCTGATCGCCCCGATGGAGCAGTTTTACTCGGCTCTAACGACAACAATTCATCAGCGAAACTTCATTGACTGGTTGTTTAGCACGCCGGCCCATATCAGTCTGGAGATAACCGCCATTGATGGCACGATTGGCTTCTATATTTTGGCGCCCAAGAGAATTTCTTCAATAGTTGAGCGACAAGTCCATAGTTTTTTTGCCAACGCCCAAGTCTCGTTTGTTGGCGCGCCCAAAATCTTCCGTAACGACGAGCCGGGTATTGCCGGAGTGGTTTTAGAACAGGCAAAATCTTATGTCTTGCCGATTAAAACTTTTCGCTACCTTGAAGCGGATCCGCTTAATGGCATAACGACCGCTCTGACCAAACTCAAGCAGGGAACAGCCTCGATTCAATTATTGATCCGGCCAATTCGGGAGACTTGGCGGATGCACACTCAAATTGCCAGTCAGCATGTTATGGATAATAAACTCCATTTAGTCAATCGATCTAAGACTGGTCGGGTGCTTGGCACAATTGCCGAAGCAGTTCGGACCCCAGCCAAGACCGATCAAGCCAAGCCGATGAGCCCGGCCCAAGAAGAAACACTTAAGGCACTTCAAGAAAAAGGCAGTAAAGTTGGTTTTGAGACGATAATTCGGCTTGTCGCCACGGCTAAAACCGAGGAAGAAGCACAAGTGAATTTGACGGCGATTGTCTCGTCTTTCTCCCAGTTTTATGCTCCGCAATTCAACTCGTTTAAGTATCGAAACGCAGTCGGCTTGTCTCTGGCCCGAGATTATTTATTGCGATTATTTGGTAACGCTCCCAAAATGATTTTGAACACGGAAGAGTTGTCCAGCGTTCTTCATTTTCCTAACCGCAATTTGGAAACCCCCGGAATTAAATGGCAATTGGCAAAATCACTGCCAGCACCGGCTAATCTGCCCAAAGAGGGGATTGTGCTTGGTCAATCAGATTTTCGGGGCGTCAAACAATTGGTTCGCTTGCAAGAGGAAGATCGTCGCCGTCATCTATTTATGATTGGTAAAACTGGTGTTGGTAAGACAACACTATTTGAAAATATGATCGAGCAAGATATGCATAACGGTAAGGGTTTATGTTTTATTGATCCGCTTGGCGACGCCATCGAGAGCCTGCTTAAAAAAGTTCCAACAAACCGTGCTAACGACGTCGTTCTTTTTGATCCATCTGACACCATCTATCCGATGGGCTTGAATTTGCTGGAGTACAGTCGGCCGGAAGAGAAAGACTTTTTGATCCAAGAAGTAATAGAAATATTCTACAAGCTGTTCGATCCCAACCGAACCGGCATTGTCGGTCCGCAATGGGAGCACTGGGCCAGAAACGCCGCCCTGACAGTTATGAGCCAGCCCGATGGCGGCTCGCTGATTGATCTGCCTCGGCTTTTTACCGATGATAATTTTAGAACTCTGGCCGTGGCCAATGTCCGTGACCCAATTGTCAAGGCTTTTTGGCAAGAGCAGTTGGCCAAAACTAGTGATTTTCACAAATCGGAGATGTACAACTACTTCATCTCTAAATTTGGCCGTTTTATGACTAATGATCTGATGCGCAATATTATCGGTCAGAAAAAAAGTTCGTTCCATTTGAGGCAATTAATGGACGAAGGCAAAATCCTTTTGGTCAATTTAGCTAAAGGCAAAATAGGTGAAACAAACTCCAACCTTTTGGGTCTGATTTTGGTTTCGAAAATCCAAGTGGCGGCTTTTAGTCGGGCTGATATTACTGAAGAAGCTCGTCAGGATTTCTACCTTTACGTTGATGAGTTCCAAAACTTTACTACCGATACCTTCGCCACAATTTTGGCTGAAGCTCGCAAATACCGACTCAACCTAAACATCACTAATCAGTATTTTGCCCAACTAACCCAGCCAATTCGCGACGCCGTCATCGGTAACATCGGGACACTGATCGCTTATCGGGTTGGGGCCGAGGATGCTGAATATTTAGCCAAAGAACTGCCAGGATTGTCGGTCGAGGATCTGACTAATCTTGATCGTTTTCAGGCGTATGTTAAACTGCTGATTGATTTAGCTCCGACTAAACCGTTTAGCTTAACTGGTTTGAAAAGTCCCAACGTTGGCAGTGACGAGATGGCTAATTGGCTCAAGCAGGCCAGTCGTCAACGATTTTCAATGAAACCTGTTAGTTTTGCTCCAACGATGGCAACGTCAAGCCCAGCGATTCGAAATTAAATATGTTTAATTAAATATGCTAATTCTTATTAATTTCCTTTTTGTCGGAACACTGGTCGTAGCGGCCATATTTATGTGGTTACGCACCAATCGAGTCAAGCAAACAATTGATTGGCAGGTAGAAGAGAGTAATTGTCTAATTTCCATATCAGTACCTAAGAACAACGATAAAACACCCTTGGCGGCCGAGCAGATGTTCGCCGCCCTGCACGGAATTTTTCGAGCCGGTTCTAATATCCAGCCCCAAATCAGTTTTGAGATTGTTTCCCGAAACAATACCATTACTTTTTATGTTTATACACCGCTTGATCTTAAAGATTTCGTAATCGGTCAAATCTATGCCCAGTATCCAAACGTTGAAACAGCAGTTGTAGAATTGGAGCACGACTACACTCAACTTTCCCAGGGCAAACACTTGGCCGCAACAGAACTAACCCTCAAGCGTGACCCGGTCTTTCCAATTAAAACTTTTCAAAATTTTGAAGTTGATCCGCTTTCGGCAATCACCGGTGTCTTGAGTGCTCTTAATCAGGACGAAGAAATTTGGATCCAAACAATTGTTCGTCCGGTCGATGACGACTGGCAAGATAAGGGCGAGAAGGTGATTAAGGATGTTAAAGAGCCGCCCAAACACAAAGGTTGGATGGAACTGGTGATAGGTGAAGCCGCCAGCTTAGCTACTCACGCAGTTAGAACTATCATTAATCCATCGGCCGAGCCAGACAAGTCAGACAAGCCAGACGATAAAAAAGATGTGCCTGGAACAGCCCAGCAGGCGATCAAGGGGATTGAAGAAAAAATTACTAAACTTGGTTATCAGACCACTATAAGAATTCTGGCGGCCGGGCCGGATCCAAATTTCACTCGAGCCAAACTTGAACAAATTGTCGGCGCTTTTAAGCAATTTAATTCCATCAATATCAACAGTTTTATTATGAAAGAGGTGACGACCGACCAAGAAGTGCTTAAACTTTTTCGCTCCCGAACTTTTGGCCAGCCAGAGATGATTTTCAACATCACCGAGTTGGCTTCGATCTACCATTACCCCTCGGAAACAGTCTCCACGCCGACCATCGCTTGGGCTGGTTCCAAAAAAGGCGAGCCGCCAGCCAACCTGCCGCTCGATGGGGTGGTGCCCTCCGAAGAGCTGACCCTTTTTGCCAGCACCAGCTATCGCAATGAATCCAAGAAATTTGGCATCAAGCGTAACGACAGGCGGCTCCATACTTACATCATCGGTAAAACCGGAACAGGTAAGTCAACGCTACTGGAGAATATGATCATTGACGACATTAATGAAGGTCGGGGACTGGCCGTGGTTGATCCGCACGGCGAGCTGATCCACCATATTCTTAACTTCATTCCTGAATCAAGAATTAACGATGTCGTTTATTTTAATCCAGCTGATGCCGATAATCCAGTCGGCTTTAATTTGCTGGAGAACGTCAACCCCGAGCTAAAAAATGTGGTTGCCTCCGGCGTAATTGGCATTTTCAAAAAAATCTTTGGCGAATCTTGGGGGCCGAGGTTAGAGTATATTTTGCGAAACGCCGTTCTGGCCCTGCTTGAATATCCTAATTCAACCTTGCTTGGAGTTATGCGTATTCTAACTGATGCCGCTTATCGCCACCTGGTCGTTAATGAAGTTAAAGATCCGGTTATTCGCGATTTCTTTGTCAACGAGTATGAGAAGTATGATCCCAAATTCCGGACCGAAGCCATCGCCCCGATTCAGAATAAAGTCGGCCAGTTTCTGTCTTCCTCGACGATCCGCAACATTGTTGGCCAACCTCGCTCCACCACTGACATCGGCGACATTATGAATTCCGGCAAAATTCTCCTGGCTGATTTTTCGGTTGGTAAAATTGGCGAAGACAACTCACTGTTATTGGGCTCGATGTTGATTACCAAGATTCAACTGGCGGCCATGAGCCGGACCAACATTAGCGAAATCGACCGCCAAGACTTCTACTTATATGTTGATGAGTTCCAAACCTTTGCCACCGATTCGTTCGCTTCAATCCTGTCCGAAGCCCGAAAATACCGGCTCAATTTAATTATGACTCATCAGTACATAGCCCAAATGCCCGAAACCGTTTCTAACGCCGTCTTTGGCAACGTCGGCACAATTGTTTCATTTAGAGTTGGCGCCGGCGATGCCGAGGTGCTCCAACGTGAGTTTGAGCCGGTCTTTGACGTCAACGATTTGGTTAATTTAGACAATTATCATATCTATTTGAAGATGGCTATTGATGGTGTGACAGTGCCGGCCTTCTCGGCTAAAACTCTGCCGCCGCGGGGTGAAGCGGTCGGCTTTATTGACCACATAATCGAAGCTAGCCGTCGACAGTTCACTCGGCCTCGATCGGATGTTGAGGATTATATCGCCGAGTGGTCGGCGCCGATTGATCTATCCAATCACTCGACACCAGTAGCGGTTTCAGAGATACCCAAAGACAAAGGTTTCGTTGAGGCCCAGAAGAAGATTGAAGATGAAGTTAGACCATCAGTCAGCCAGTCAACTCCAGAGACACAACCCAAGATGACCGAAGCTAGTCAGCCTAGCCAAACTGTTCAAGAGCCAGAATCATCAGCGCCAATTAAAACTGTGCCCGAAGGAACTAAAGTGGAGATTCTCAAAGATCGGTTTTCGCGCAACTGGTACGCTGTTACTGGGCCAAAACAACCAGTTGCCGAACCTGTTAGTGTGGGAGAGGCCGAAAAAGAAAATCCTAAACCGCCGATTAATGAGATGGGGGAGACAAGTGAATTCGAAACTAACGAAAGTTTACCAACTTTGCTTGACATTAATACTCCAGAAGCAGGGGACTGGCCGAGAAATGAAATGAAATCAAATAATTCTGAGGCTAATATTCTCGAGAAAGCAGGGGAGAGTGATCAAAAAATAAATGAACAGCCGCTCCAAAATACAGACACACAGACAAATCAGAGTGGGGGAGTGGGGGAGAGAATCGATGAAAATTCAGACTTAATTACATGGGATAAGGCCGAAGAGCTAGCGGTTCCGACCCAAAATAACGACCAAATTGAGCCACTTAATCATCAGCCAAATCAAATCCAGCCGATCGAAGAAATTCAGGATTGAAATTCTTTTTTGGCCTCACTTCCCCGCCGATATGCGGGGGATACGGGAAATGTTTCAATTTTTTGCAATTTTTTCCCAATTTCTGCTCCACTTTCAAGGTAGCTGATCGTAATATTAGTAAAATATTGCCTCTTTTGGGGTCCTCTCTTAGTTAGACGAAATTTCGCCAAATTAGCCTGCTTTTGTTCACTACGTCGCACAAGGTACAGAGTGCGACGTAATCTTGGTTGTTATATTGTTTGACCACGTGTTATAACCTTATATAAACGAAGCCAATTCTTTAATGAGACTTGTTAAGACTTTCTGGCCTTATTGGCTACTCTGTTTTGCCAGATGACTAGCAGCGGGCTGGCAGTAAAAATTGACGAGTAAGTCCCAATGGTTATGCCGATGAGCAACGTCACTACAAACGGTCGGATGGTCGTGCCACCCAGCACTGCTAGCGCAACCAGTGTGAAAATAACGGTTAAACTTGTCGCTAGCGAACGATTTAAAGTTTGGCTAAGTGATTCATCAACTATCCGCTCAAAATTGTCTTGTACGGAATTTTTGTGCGTCAGCAAATTTTCCCGGACGCGATCGAAAACAACGATACTGTCGTGGACCGAAAAGCCCATAATTGTTAACACGGCGGTTATAAATGAGGCATCAACTTCGTAGTGTAAGTAATGAGCCAGCAAGGCAAAAACGCCGACTGAAATTACTAAATCGTGTAACAAGGCCACTACCGCCACTACCCCAAAGCGCCAAGAAGAGACCGGGTGAGTGACTGCCCGAAAAGCGTAGGCGAGGTAGAGGATTATCATTAGCGAAGCCAAGACAACGGCGATGATGGCTTTTTTGGTCAGATCACGACTAACGCTTGGTCCAACTAACTGGAATTGATTTTCCGTCACCGTGCCAAAATCTTTATCCAATTGTTGGCTAATTTCTTTGTGCTGGTCGCTGGTTATAGGCAGAACTTTAATTAGAAATGTTTGATCGCCGGTTTTGGAAACGACTAGTCCCCCAACCTGTTTGTAGCCAGTTAACTTGTCACGCAGTTGCTGTTCGGTCACGGGTTTATCGAACTTTAGCTCCAGCTGTGCTCCACCCCTGAAATCAATGCTTAATGGTAATTTCCAAACAATCAATGAAATAATAGCTGGAACCATAATTGCCCCGGAAATAATTAGCCACCACCATTTTTTTCGGCCTAAAAAGCGATACATTATGATTTCTCTAAGCCTCGAGCCAGCATTGAGTTGAGAGCAAACAAGCGCAAGAAACTTCGGCTGGCGGTAATGGAACTGAAAAGCGAGATCATCACTCCCAAAGCCAGTGTCAGGGCAAATCCTCTGACCGAACCAGTGGTGGTGAAATACAGGATTGTGCAGGTAATCAATGTTGAAACGTTGGAGTCGCGAACCGATGGCCAGGCCCGGCGGAAAGCCTCGGTCAGTGCCAGCTTCAGCTCTTTGCCGCTGGCCAACTCCTCCCGGAGTCGCTCGAAAATTAAAATGTTGGCGTCAACAGCCATACCAATCGATAAAATAAACCCGGCAATGCCAGCCAGCGTTAGAGTAACCGGAATTAATTTGAACAGAGCCAGAGTGATGGCTGAATAGCCGGCCAAAGCCAAAACCGCCACCAGGCCGGCAACTCGATAGTTAAACAACATAAACAATACAACCAACGACAGACCGATCAACCCAGCCACCAAGCTTCTCTTAACCGACTCTTCGCCGAGTGTTGCCCCGACTGTTCTCTGCTCGACCAATTTAATCGGCACATCCAATGCCCCGGCGTTTAACAAATCTACTAATTCTTTAACTTGAGCAACAGTGAAAGTGCCAGTAATAACCGCCCGACCATCGGTAATTTCCTGCTGAACAGTTGGCGCTGACAGGACTTGATCATCGAGGAAAATAGCCACCTGCTTGCCGACGTTGCGTTGGGTGATCTGACCAAACAATTTCTGACCGTCAGTATTAAATTCTAGACTGACTTGGGGCTTGTTAGTGTTTTGGTCAAATGAGATAGTGGCCCGGCTTAGTTGTTTGCCGGTTAAGCCGGTCGGTAACCAGTTCTGACCGTCGTTACTTTCTCGAAAATCCAACTGGGCAGTTTTACCGATCAGATCTATGGCTTTATTTATATCTTTAATTCCTGGCAATTCGACGATGACCACTTGATCATTACCAATCTTAGCTGGCTGAATTAATGGCTCGGCAACACCAGTAGTATTGACTCGTTTTTCAATAACTTTGACAGTTGAATCAAGGGCGCTAGTTCGGTCAGCCGTGGCCGTCTTAGAGAAATCTAATTGATAAGCCAAGTGCACCCCGCCTTGCAGATCTAGGCCTTGGCGAACGGCGACAGCCCGCTTTAAAACCTTTTGAGTCGTCGGCCAGCTGGTGTAACTGGCCAAGCCGATTAGAATAAATATAAACAGTAAGCCGATCCAAAACTTCCTGGACATTAAAGATATTCTGTTTTCTCTTCTTGGTGGAGCTGGTCAACCATCAATTTAACATTCTGAACTTCATCTTTGTGGCATATCAGGATGGCGTCTGGTGTGTCAACAATAACAACATCTTTAATGCCAACGGTGGCGATCATTTTGTCGGTGTGGCTAATAACCAAAGTATTTTCGGTGTTGATGGCAGTGTGGTTAGTCGTTGCCTGCATGCCGTTGCCGGCCAAGACTTTGTCTAGGGTTGACCAACTCCCAACGTCACTCCAATCCATATCAGCCGGCACCACCGCCAGATGTTCAACTTTTTCGGCGATAGCAGTGTCAATTGGAACGCTTGGGATGGCTTGATATTTCTCGAGGCTCGGCTTGGCTAAATAGCTATTAAGACCTGAATAAATGTTTGGGGCAAAATTTTCTAGCCACTCCCCCATCTGTCTGCCGTCAAATAGAAAGTAACAGCCATTCCACAAATATTCCCAACTTTTGACAAACTGTTGGGCGGTTTTTAGATCGGGTTTTTCTATGAATTTTTCGCCAATAAAAACCGGTTCTCCAGCAAATTTACCCAGCTCATCTCCCATCTTTATATAGCCTAAGCTAGTATCCGGTTCGGTTGGATTAAGGCCGATTGCCACTAAATATTCAGGCTTGGTGTTAATGAGCTCAAAACCAGCCTTAGTCGCCCGGGCAAATGCCGCCGGTTTGCCGACGAAATGGTCGGCGGCAAACGAACCGATTTTAGCTTCCGGATCACGTCGCACAATATGTATAGCCGCTAGGCCGATGGCTGGGGCAGTATTACGACCAACCGGCTCAACCAAGATGTTTTCTTTGGCCAAGTTTGGTAGTTGCTCGATAACTAAATCTCGATAAGCTTCATTTGTTATCACCCAAACATTGCTAGCTTCAACTACTAGTAGTAAACGCTCAAACGTGTCTTGAACTAATGTTTTGTCGCCAGTTAATTTCTGAAACTGTTTGGGTTGTTTTTGGCGAGATACCGGCCAGAGTCTGGTGCCAACGCCGCCGGCTAAAATTACCGCGTGATTCATTCCCCCAATTCTACCAGTTGGCAATCTGACTCTCAACCTGTCGGATTGTTAGTGTGAAGTTTTTTTAGGGCCTGGCTCAAGTCTTCGGCTAAAACCGCCGTAAATTCTGGATGGCTCGGTAATTTCAGCTTCCAGGCGTGGAGAAACTGTCGAGTTAATCCCAGCGTTTTGGCGCAACCGCGACTGGATTTTTCGCCGTACAACTCGTCGCCAATAATTGGATGGCCGATGGCCTTCAAGTGAACTCGGATTTGGTGAGTTCGGCCAGTGATGGGCTTGACTTCGACCAAAGCCATTTTTTTGCTATCTAGGTCGCTGGTAGCTAATTTCTTATATGTTGTAATCGCTGCTCGAGATTTGTCACTTTCTAGCAAATCAACGACCTGTCGGTCTTTTTTGTTGTCGCGTTTAATCGGCAGTTCAATCGTTCCCGATTTTGGTATCTCCCCTACCACCAGAGCCAAATAAGTTTTTTCCACTTTCCTTGCCTGCCAGAGTTTTGTTAGTTCTGCCTGACTTTGTGGATTTTTAGCCACAACAACTATTCCCGACGTATCGCTGTCTAATCTATGGACGACGCCAATTCTAGTAGCACTCCCCCACTTTTTTGGCTCTAGTCTCCCCTGCCCGATCAGCCAGTCAATTAACGTTTGATTATGGCTTGGCTGTTCCACCGCCATCCCCGGCGGTTTGTTGATAACAAAAAAATCAGCAGTTTCGTTAATAATCTCTGGCTTCAAAGTTTGCAACTGGACAGTCCCCGCTTCTCTAAATACTGCTGGTGATAATCTTCGGCTTTGTAGAACGGGTTGGCTGGAAGTATTTCTGTCACGATTGGGGCGTGGTAATAGGCACTGGCTTCTAGTTCTTCTTTGGATTCTTGGGCAATCTTTTGTTGTTCGGTTGAATGATAAAAAATAATCGAGCGATACTGATTGCCGATGTCTAGACCTTGGCCGTCACGTTGAGTCGGGTTATGGTTCTGCCAGAAAACCTCTAACAACTTTTGGTAGCTAACCAGTTTGGGATCGAATTCAACTTGAACGGCCTCAACGTGGCCAGTTGTGCCGGTACAGACCTCCTCGTAAGTTGGGTCTTTAGTAGTTCCTCCTGTATAGCCAACAGTGGTCGATTTGATGCCTTTGATTTGCCGAAAGGCCGCTTCAACGCTCCAAAAACAGCCGGCGGCGAAGGTGGCTTTTTCCATCTGGTCAATTGTAGCAAAAATAGCTACGCTCACAGCATAATGGTTGCCAAAACCAATCAGACTTTTCAGCGTGAATTTGCCAAGCTTAACACTGCTCAAAGACAAGCCGTTGAAACTATCGAAGGCCCGGTCATGGTCATTGCCGGTCCGGGCACTGGCAAAACCCAAGTTGTCGCCATGCGCATTGCCCAAATTCTGCAGAAAACCCAGCTCGATCCACGAAACATTTTGGCTCTGACATTCACTGAAGCCGGGGTGACGACCTTACGAACTCGCCTGGAAACGATCATTGGTTCCGATGCCTACCAGGTTGGTATTTTCACTTTTCACAGCTTTGCCAGCGAGATCATCGGCACCTTTGCCTATGTTTTTCCTCAAGTTTCTGATAACGGCCAATTAAGTGATTTAGACCGTTTGCAAATAATAGATCGGATAGTGATCAGTGATAAAAGCTTGATTAATCTTCGTCCCTCCCGCCAACCGTCTTTCCACATTCCAGCCATCGCCACGGCCATCCAAAAACTCAAACAAGAAGCGATCTTGCCTCAACTGTTAGTTGAGCTTTCAGAAGTTGAAACAAAAACCGCCTTAGTTAGTAGTAAAAATACTGTCCAACGGGAGTTATTGACTAAGCGTCTGGTCACAAATTTAGAGCTAGCCAAAATCTTGGGCAACTATCAAGATTATTTGGCCAAACATCAGCTCTACGATTTTGAGGATATGATTTTGTTGGCCACCGACGCGCTCCAGAATAACCACGACGTTAAAGGTTATTATCAAGAACGTTACCAGTATTTATTAGTTGACGAATATCAAGATACGAACAATGCCCAGAACGCTTTAGTCGAAGCTTTGGCCGACTTTTTTGATACGCCCAATTTGTTCGTAGTTGGCGACGATAAGCAGGCAATTTATCGGTTTCAGGGCGCGTCAGTGGCTAATATGCTTCATTTCACTAAAAAATATCCCAAAATCGTCACAATCAGCCTGATCGATAATTACCGCAATTCCCAGGGCCTGCTGAACGCCGCTAGCGAATTGATTAATCACAACCGACATCAGCTCCACGAGTGTTTGCCCAAAATACATAGTCAGCTTCGTTCTGTTTCTAATAACAAGGCTAGACCCATCGTGGTGGAGGCTAAATCCGAAGAAGCTCAAACGGCCTGGCTAATTGAGGAAATTAAAAAACTTCAAGCCAAAAAGGTTTCCCTAACCGATATAGCGGTGCTGTTCCGGACTAACAAAGAAATGGCCGAATTTCGTACCCTAGCGGAAAAAAATGGCTTGGATGTCTCGGGCAATTTCTCGACCAACCTACTGGCCGAGCCGGAAATTCGCCGGCTAATAAATCTTCTTCGAGCGGTCAACCAGCCAACCGACGATGAATCACTACTAACTGCCCTGCCGATTATTGATGGTAATATTAACATCACCCATTTAGCGCCAGTATCCTGGCAGGGTCGCCGTGGTCAGCCGTTAGCTGGTCAATTTGCTAAATCGGCCGCTAAATCATTGGTTAAGACGGCCGTGGAAAAAATACTCAATCTAAATCGTTTGGCCAGTCAGCAGACGTTGGGTGAGTTGGTTGAAAGTATTGTCAGCGGCTCTGACGTATTAGTGGCTCTCAACAGTTTTCCTGATCGAGTTGAAAGACTAGAAATGATCCGGGCATTTATCGAAGAAGTCGGCCGGTTTAGCCAAAAGCATCCCCAAGCGACTTTGACGGGATTGCTAGAATATTTTGACTCAATGGCCAATTATCGAATTACAATTGCGGTAAATAGACTGACGCCAGAAACTGGTGGGCTGACTGTATCAACCGTCCATGGGGTCAAGGGTCTAGAATTTGGCTACGTATTTGTGGCCAACGCCACTGATCACAACTGGCGGCTCCGCCAATCTCGTTCGGTTATTCGCCTGCCCATGACCATTGTCAGAACTGACACAAATTCCGAAAATGACCCAATTGAAGATGAACGACGACTCTTTTATGTTGGTATGACTCGAGCCAGACATCAGCTGTATTTGAGTTGGGCTAATCAGACCAATGATGGTCGGACTACCCTGCCTTGTCGTTTTGTTTCGGAAATGGATGGTTTTTACTGGGAGCAAAAAGTAACCATTAGTAAGTCGCAGGCCGAGCAATTCTTAACTACAAGTATTATGCCGGTTAGCCAGTTCAAGATTAAGCAACGAGAGCTGAAATATATTCGAGAACGGATCAGCCAAGAACCCTTCTCCTTTACCGATTGGGCGGCTTACAAAGCATGTCCCCGTCGTTATTTGTTAGTCAACCTCTTCAGGTTTCCAACCAAAGAAAGTTTTTCCCTAACTTTTGGTAGCGCCGTTCATCGAGCCCTGGAGTTATTCTTCAAACAATACAAAGCCAGAGAAAAACTGCCATCAGTCAAAACCCTGACTGACTTTTTTGATCAAGCCTTGCGTCGTTTGGGTCCGGTCAGCGATCAAGAGATAATGGCTGACAAAGGCCAGAAGTTGTTGGCCGGCTACTACGAGAAGTATAATCAAAGTTGGCCGATACCGGTCGGGGTCGAGTATAGTTTCCGTTCTCACCATGTATTGCTTGATGATATCTGGCTGACCGGCAAATACGATCGGATTGATCCACTTGATCCCTTGGCTCGGACTGTCCGAATTGTTGATTACAAGACCGGCTCCAAATCGAAAACCCGTGGCGAGATTGAAGGAACGACCAAGAACAGCGACGGCTCAATCAAAAGCCAGCTGGTCTTTTATTCGCTCTTGGCTAAGCTCGATCGCCACTTCCCCTATAAGATCAAAGAATCTAACCTCGACTTTCTCGATGACGCCGGTAGCTTTCGACAGGAAAGATTTGAAATTAGTCAAAAAGAAATTGACCAGCTCAAGAAAGACATCATTGCTACCTACCAACAAATTTTAACTGACGATAAATTTCCCCACACCGGCGAAAATCTTGAGGGCGGTTGCGAGCTGTGCGGGCAGTTTGAATTAAGCTAAGGCTTTGTCCAGTGCTTCAGTCAGTCGTAGTTTGCTTTGCGCCCCGACGAACTGGCTGGCTACTTGATCGCCCTTTTCAATAATGTAGGTTGGCATGGCGCCGATTTGATATTTTTCTATCAAAGGCTGATTATTAGCTTCGTCAACGTTGATTTTTTTAACAACAACTTTACCCCCGTACTGGTGCTCAATCTCTTCAATAATTGGGTGCATAATCTTGCATGGTCCGCACCATTCGGCCCAAAAATCGTAAAGCGTAATACTTTCACTCATGTCACCTCCTCTAGTTATGTAGCGTATTAATAACGTGTTGGTCAACCACTCTGACAACTCCCCGATTTTCAGCTAACTCATAGAGCTTAAAGAAACCAACGGTAAAGACGACATCACCAACGGCCATATTGCCTAAAAACGGCAGGCCCATGATGTATGAATCTATCAGCCCAGCCAGTGTGTGCGGATAAAGCCCACCCGCCTGCCAAACGCCAAAGTTGGTGATAATAAAAAAGATGATCGAGCTAGAAATGGCGATGACGGAAAGTTTGAAAGCAGATTGGTTGTTGGCCAAAAATCGTTCACCCAAGAAAACAGAGATGAGAAAACTAACATAAACGTAGATTATGGTTTTATGAAAGCCCAAGAAATAATCTGTGGCAAGCATTATGCCGATTGGCAAGAAATAATTCCAAGGTCGATTCAGTTTTGAGCCGCCAAACAGAGCCGTGCCGTTCATCGGCGTCATATTGGGCAGATGAGGTATGAGTCGGCCTATGCTAGTGACCAAAATTAGCAACCAAGCGGTTGGTTTCAGATGAGATTTCGGCTCTTCCATTGGTGTTACCATCATAGCCAGTTAGTCCGGCCTTGCAACTAGCCGGAGTTGAAGAGAGCCTGGGTTGGGTTCCAGGCTCTCACGGGCAGATGGCCGCATCGCGAGTCTCACTCTTAGACATGCGGCCCGGTATTAAAACTTGTCAGGACAGTGGAACCGGAGACGACGGGAGGGGTCGCGTCTCCAGCTCCACCGCTCTCACAAGTCATTTCATTCTTCATCGAGATGGTACCAGAATGACGTCAAAAAGTCAAGGTATTTTTTGGATGTTATCACAGATTACTGTTTCCAAATTTCTTCGACGGCGCCGTTTTGGTGGTTAATAAAACGAGCCGCTTGAAAAAAGAAATCAGACAAACGGTTGAGATATTCCGAAACCGTTGGCAAATCGTTCCGATTGTCCAGACGATGAAAAGCCCGTTCTGTCGTGCGGATACTTGTCCGGCAGATATGCAGAGTGGCCGCGGCGGTTGTTCCGCCCGGCAGGATAAAATTTTCTAGCGGTTTTATTATTTTGTCCCAGCCATCAATTGTCTTCTCTAGTTTTTGGGTTTGTTTGGACAGTTTGGTTACTATCGGTGCTAGCGCTGGATTCACTGAAGCCAAACAAGCGCCGATCCCCAAAAAATTCCGCTGGATTTCCAGTAGCATCAGACTAGGCGCATCATCCTTGAGATAGCTCAAAGCTAGACCAACTTGGGCGTTGGTTTCGTCTAAACTGCCTAGGAATTCAAATAAACTGTCAGTTTTTGACAGTCGCCGAGACCCAGGTAAACCGGTTTCGCCCCGATCACCTTTCTTGGTGTAAATAGTCATTGAATAAATTTTCAATTTTCAAGTAATAATTTTCAGTAACCACCAAACTGACAAGGTTTGGAACTTGTATCATAAATGAAAATTGCAAAATTGAAACTTAAAAATTTTCTTTAGCCGCATCCACCAGACGTGTTACCACAGACAGTGCAGGTGTAGCAACTGCCGGTTTTGAAGGACATTAGGCTACCGCAGGTTGAACAAATTGGGGCGTCGGTGGTGCTTCGTTTAACAATCGGATCGACTTCTTCCTCGACAACCATGGTGGCGGCGATGGTTTCGCTATCTTGGTCGGCCGGCTGGGTGGGAGCTGGTGACTCTTCAAAGTCCAGCGTTGCTTGACTGGACGCGGCCGCCGCTGGCGAGTCGTTACTAATGCCAATTTGGAGTTGCTCCTCCGGGCTCAAGAACTTTAAGCCCAAATAACGAGCGATATAATCAATGATTGATTTGGCAATGCGGATTTGGGGATTATTAGTGAAGCCTGATGGTTCGAAGCGAGCGTGGCTAAACTTTTTGGCAATTACTTGGATGGGCACGCCGTACTGCAAGGCAATGGATATAGAAGTGGCGAAGGCGTCCATCAAGCCAGAGATAAGACTGCCCTGCTTGGCCATGGTGATAAATATCTCGCCTGGTTGACCATCTTCATACATACCGATAGTTAGATAGCCTTCGTGATCGGCCACTTGGAATTTATGAGTGATGGCTTGCCGTTCGTCGGCCAAACGTCGGCGTTTAGGCGTGGCTGGTATTTTAACCGTTTCGGGTTCTTCTACTTCGTCAGATTTAGCGTTGAGCGGCTGACTTAGCTTTGAGCCGTCGCGATAAAGTGCCAAAGCTTTTAGGCCCAATTTCCAAGATTGCATGTAAACTTCTTTAACATCCTCGACCGCGGCTTCGTTAGGCAAATTGATGGTTTTGGAGATAGCCCCGGAGATGAACGGCTGAACGGCGGCCATCATCTTGACATGAGACATAGCCGATAGATAGCGGGTCCCTCGCGGACCGCAACGACTAGCGCAATCGAAAACCTTGTAGTGCTCGGGTTTTAAATGGGGAGCGCCTTCAAGCATTTGTCTGCCACAGATAATCTCATGACTCTCATTTATTTCACTCTGGGGAAAGCCCAGTTTCTTAAGCAGGGAAAAAGTTGGCAAGCTTTCTTCCCGGGCGGTCACGCCCAGCCTGTCCATGGCCTCATCGCCCAAGCTAAAGCGAGTAAAGGCAAAGGTTAAATCAAAAGCGTTCTTAAGATTTTTCTCGATATTATCCACATCTTCTTCACTCATCCCCTTGGCAATCAATGAAGCTCGATTAACTGGTGTTGAACCTTCTAATGTGCCAGTGCCGACGGCGTAGTCAATAATCTCTCTTTGTTCGGCCTCTGTGTAGTCGAGATAGGCCAAAGCCCTAGTTACGGCCAAATTGACGATTTTAATTGATCCGCCGCCAGCTAATTTTTTAAGTTTAACAATAGCAAAATCTGGCTCGACGCCGGTTGTATCACAGTCCATCAACAGGCCGATAGTGCCGGTTGGGGCGATGACGGTTGCTTGGCTATTTCGATAGCCAAATTGCTCGCCCAAGGCGACAGCCTCATCCCAATCCTGATGAGCGGCTCGTAGCATCTCGTCTGGACAGTATTTTTCTTCAATTCGATAGGCGGCGTTGCGATGTTTACGCATAACGTTTAGCATTGGCGCTCGGTTACGGGTGTAGCCTTCAAAGGGACCCTTGACAGCGGCAATTTCGGCTGAAGTTTTGTAGGCATGGCCAGTCATAATAGCGCTAAGTGCGCCAGCAATAGCTAAGGCTTCGTTAGAATCATAGGGAGTGCCAGTGACCATAAGGAGTGTGCCAAGGTTGGCATAACCTAAACCTAACGGCCGGTAGTCGTGGCTATTTTTGGCGATATCAGCAGTTGGGTATGAAGAGAAATCAACGATAATTTCTTGGGCAATAATTAGGGTTCGGCAAGCTTGTCGGTAGCCATCAATATCAAATGTGTTATCGTCCTTGAGAAATTTAACTAGGTTGATTGAGGCTAAGTTGCAAGCGGTTTCGTCCAAGAACATGTACTCGGAACAGGGATTAGAGGCGTTAATCCGACCGGTGTTAGGACAGGTATGCCAGTCATTAACAGTAGTGTCAAACTGTAGACCCGGATCGGCACACTGCCAAGCCGCCTGGGCGATCTTATCCATGAGGTCTCGGGCTTTATAGGTTTTGTAGGCTTCGTCAGTTGTAACCATACGAGTCTGCCACTCTCCATCTTGTTCAACAGCTTTCATAAACTCATCGGTGACGCGGACAGAATTGTTGGAATTCTGGCCGGAAACAGTGCCGTAGGCCTCGCCGTTGAAGTCCGAATCGTAACCAGCCGCAATCAGGGCGGCTACTTTTTTTTCTTCTTTAACCTTCCACCCAATAAAATCTTCAATTTCCGGGTGGCTGATATCAACCACTACCATTTTGGCCGCCCGCCGAGTTGTCCCCCCAGATTTGGTAGCGCCAGCCGCTCGATCAAAGACCCGCAAGAAACTCATCATGCCGGACGAAAATCCGCCGCCGCTTAATCGCTCAAAGCGACTGCGTAGGCGACTAAAATTACCGCCTGCCCCCGAGCCGTATTTAAAGATATGCGACTCTGTTTTGATCAGCTCGTAAATGTCCGGCAGAGTATCTCTAACGGCCAAGATGAAACAAGCTGAACATTGGGGGTTGCGATAAGCCGAACTCGTCTCTAAAACCTTTTCTTTGGCAAAATCCCAGTAAAATGCCCCACCTTGACCGCTGATATTGTATTGATGATGCAGACCAACGTTAAACCAAACCGGTGAGTTGAAAGCGGCTCGTTGATGTAAAAGCAGATAAGTCAGCTCATCTTCAAAGGTGATCCGATCATCATGAGCGCTAAAATAGCCGAACTTTTCACCAAAATCTGCCAATGAGTGGGCAATGCGAAAAATGGCTTGTTTAGCCGAAGTTTCCCGGCCCTCTTTGGTTGGTAGACCGGCTTTGCGTAAATATTTATAGGCAAGAATGTCGGTGGCCAGTTGGGTCCAGCCACTTGGGATCTCTAAATTTGTAATATGGGAAATGACCGTGCCTTTTTCATCGGTAATGATCGAATCGCGGGTATCCCAGCTAACGGTGTCGTAAACATCTTGGCCGACTTTGGTGAAGTGGCGGTTAACTTTAAGACCACCCTTGGCGGCTTTGCCTTTTTTGTTGGCGTCGGGCATGTCTATGGATATCTCCACCGGTTGTAAGGCAATTTCGGCCTGCTGGTCTTTCGATTGTTTTGGCATCCACCCTCCTTTTTTGCTTTGTCTGCTACCAAATCACCCTACCATTATTACTAGTTAATGTGTCAAGCGTTCGGGGTTTAGAGGGGGTTTAGCGAAGTTTTCTGCGTTTAGTCGGCCGATAACGGCCTCGTATCAGTCGTCAGCTTCTACCGAAGTTTTCTCCGAATGAACGCTGGAACATCGAACTCGTCGTCGTTTTTTTCCGGAGCGGTTGGTTGCTCTGGCCGTTCGATCATCGGTGACTGTGGCAGATCAACGGCTTCCGGAGGTTCCACGGGGAAAGCGTTACGAGTTGGCTGACTATTGAAGAAGGAGGAAGATGGAACGCTTGTGGCGGCCTGGGGCAAACGAAACTCACCTTCAGAACCGCGACGTTTTGAAGTTGGTTTGGCTAGTTCAGTTTCAAAACCGGTGGCAATGACGGTAATCTTAATCTCGCCGCTCATGGCGTCATCAACAATTGAGCCAAATATGATATTCGATTCGGGGTCAGCCGCTTCAGTAATGGCTTTGGAGGCTTCTTCAACTTCGTACATAGTCATATCCGGGCCACCGGTGATGTTGTAAAGAATGCCTCGGGCGCCGTCGATAGATAGCTCTAGCAGTGGTGAATCAATGGCTTGGCGAGCGGCTTCAATAGCACGGTTTTCGCCGGAGGCTCGACCAATGCCCATCAAGGCTGAACCGGCATCGTGCATGATGGTTCGGACATCGGCAAAGTCAACATTAATAATACCGGGAACAATAATTAAATCGGAGATGCCTTGAACGCCTTGACGCAAAATATCATCAACAATGCCAAAGGCATCGGGTAGCGAGGTTTTTTTGTCAATAACTTGAAGAAGACGATCATTGGGAATGATAATAATTGTGTCAACTTTGTCCCGCAATTCCTCAATAGCCAATTCAGCAACTTTTTTCCGTCGCAAACCTTCAAAGCTAAATGGTTTAGTAACGACGCCTACGGTTAGCGCGCCTAACTCTTTAGCGATCTGGGCGACCATCGGAGCGGCGCCAGAACCAGTACCCCCACCGGCGCCAAAAGTAACAAAAACCATATCGGCGCCCTTGAGGACTTCGTAAATTTCGTCTTTGTTTTCTTCGGCCGATTTGCGGCCAGTCTCAATATCGGCTCCCGAACCCAAGCCTCGGGTTGTTTCTTTGCCGATCTGAACTTTAACAGTGGCTGGGTTATTAATTAGAGCTTGAGCATCGGTATTAACGGCAATAAACTCGACACCCCGAACCCGAGCGGCAATCATCCGGGCAACAGCATTACCTCCCGAACCTCCAACTCCGCAGACTTTAATATTGGCAAGGGTATCTAAACTCTCTTTGTCCATATGGTGAAAAAATATGTCCTGTGATCTAATCTAGCCTTTTTTAGTCGGTAAAGTTTCGGAATATCCCACGAAACTTATCGATCACCCCCCCAAATTTTCCTAAATTCAGTCTCCAAGGTGCAAGACCTGCGGGACTGCCATCTTCCATTCCCCAAATGACAAGTCCAACGCTGGTAGCGTATAAGGGATTGTCAATTTTGTCAATCATACCGGAAAGTTGGGCCATGGGCAAACCTATTTCCGAAGGAAGACGAAGAACCTTTTTAGCTAGCTCGGTTAAGCCATCAATTTCCGAGCCACCGCCAGTAAATATAACACCTGCCGGCAGGACGCCGTCTTTGCCGATCTTTTGTAGCTCATCTTTAATCATATGAAGCATCTCGGAAACCCGGGCCTCAACAATTTCAGCTACGTGCTTGCGTGAGATCCGTTCATCTTCGGCCGGATCGAGACTGCTTAAATTGATCAACTCGCCCTCGCGAATTTTATCTGGCAAGACACTGCCGTACTTCAACTTGATGGCATCAGCTACGTCAAGATTTTTTCGCAAGCCAATAGCAATATCGTGGGTTATATGTTTAGAACCAATCGGCAAACTAGCGCAATGCAATAATTTTGATTCCTCAAAAACAGCCAAATCCACCGAGCCAGCTCCAATATCAACCACCACCACCCCGCTCTCACGTTGTTTTTTAGTAGTAACAGATTTAGCGGCGGCTAGTGGTCCAAAAACCAGGCCGTCAACTTCCAGCCCAGCTTGATCAACTGTTTTCATTAAATTACGGATCGAAGCCGAAGAACCACTGATGATCAGACTATCAACTTCTAGGCGAATACCGGTCATTCCAACAGGGTCACGAATTTCGTCCTGGCCATCAACAATAAATTGTTGTGGGTAGACGTGGATAAGTTCCCTGTTCTGGGGCAAAGCCACGGTTTTAGCCGCTTCAATTACCCTTAAAACGTCGTTGCCGTCAATCTCGCCGTTAGCTTTGGAGATAGCAATTACTCCCTTAGCTGGATTAGCCTCGATAGCCCCGCCATTAATGCCAACAAAGGCGTGGCTAATATTAACGCCGGCCATCCGTTCGGACTCTTCTAGGGCATGGGAAATAGCGCTAACAGTTTCCTCAACATCGTCAACCATCCCCTTTCGCAGACCATTATGACTGATTGATGACAGGCCAATAATATGCAGAACGCCCTCATTAACGGTGCCGATACAGACAGCAATTTTAGTCGAGCCGATGTCTAGGCCGACAATCAGCGAGTCTTTAGGCATTCCCCTCCTGATACATTAGTGGTGATCGTACCCTAATAAATGAAGCAATCCGTGGCTAGCTAACATTTTTAATTCGTTTAATAATGAAATTGACGCTTGGTCGGCCTGAAGTTGGGCGGTCTCGATTGAAATAATAATCGAACCTAATACCCGACCATCATCTTCTTGTATTTGATGACTTGTTGGTTGGGGAAAACTTAGAACGTCGGTTGATTCAGCTTTTCCACGAAACTTTTTGTTGAGTTGTCTAATTGTTTGATCCTCCACCAAAATCAGCTCTCCTTTCAATCTATCAGCGACGCCCAGTCGGTGCAAGACAAGACTCAAGTGGTCGGTAATTTCGTCACTGCCAATCTTCTGACTGGTTTGGTTAATAACGCCAAACTCGAGAGTAGCCATGACAGGCTAGGCAGACATTAGCTCTTTGAGGATTTGGGAGACCATGGCCATATCAGCCTTACCCTTGAGTTTAGCCGACAGCGCGCCCATTGCCTGACCCATGCCGTTTGGATCTGTAGGGTTACTATCTAAATATTCTTCAATCACGATCCTTATATCTTCTTGGCTCATTTGTTCAGGCAGATATGACTGAAGAATTGTCAGCTCCAAAGTCTCTTGGTCGATGGCATCCTGGCGATTAGCCTGCTTATACATAGCAATAGCCTCGTGACGGCGTTTTACTTCCCTTTGTATGACACTGACGACATCTAGGTCGGCTGGGGCTGATCCCCGTTCTTTCTCTGTTAAACGAACTTGAGAAATTATCGAACGAATGACGTCTTTTTTAGCCTGATCAGACTGACGTAGGGCTGATGTCAAATCGGTTGAAAGCTGATCCAACAGTGACATTAGTAACCGCGGCGAATCTTGCGGCGGCTGGCCTTAACTAAAGCAGTTTGGCGTCGTTTAATCCGGGAAGACTTTTTTTCGAAGAATCGGCGCTTTTTAATTTCGGTCATAATCTCGGACTGTTGAACATCACGGAAAAAGCGACGAAGAACGACTTCGACTGATGGACTGGTCTCGCTGGAGCTTCTTTCGATCATTATTGAGTTACAGTGTAACAAAAAAATCGGTGGATGTTAAGCGGCGGCAAGGAAGTTAGTACTTCAGCCTAGCGACAGTGGACGACCAGCTAATAGATGGAGATGGGCGTGATCAATTAACTGACCGGCATCTCGGCCGATGTTAAACGACAATCGGTAGCCAGTCTCGACTACGCCGGTCCTCTGGACAATTTCACGAGAGAGCTTAAATAAATCCTCTAGCTCTTTTGGGCTCAATTCATCAGGCCTACGGCGGTGAGTTTTGGGCACAATCAAGACGTGCACCGGCGCTTTGGGGTGGATATCTTTAAAGGCCAGAGTTAGGTCTGTCTCCGCTACTTTTTCTGAAGGTAATTTCCCGTTGATAATTTGGCAAAAAATGCAGTCGTCCATCGGCTGATCGTACCATTTCTGTTTGGCCTGACAATCGCTATCAGGGGTTGACAGGTTTATTAATATATGCTATTATTGTCAAACTTCCCCAGGGAAGCTTTTTTGTTTGTCGAAACAAAGAAGTCAAGCCGATAGCGGCAGGACCTTGGGAACGGCGTTTATTACGTCTAACAAGAAAGAGGTAACCGTACCGGATTAATGAAAACCCTACGCTCGTGGCTCAAGTCACGAAAGATAGGGAGGGTACAGAATTCTCGCAAAGTTAACAAAACGGAGAACGCTCCGCGATCGAACACTGCCAAGCGATTGATGTTTGTCTTGCTGGCTCTACCGCTGGTTTTTCCGGTCGGTGCGTCAGCGGCCTTTCAAATTCCTCAAGGTCATCCCGAGCAGAGTCAGGGGGCGGCTAATATGTCAATCGATAAACCAGAGCAAAATAATCCAGTTGTTTTTGATAGTCAGCTTGCCACAACCTACAACAGCAATGTCGTTGAGTTGCCAAGTCGGACGTTCAAAATTGAACTAACTGAATCGGTCTATCAGTCCAAGCTTAAAGTTGCTCGGGCCGAACGGACCGCTCAAAACAGTTCAGCCACGGTTCTAACCGTCGCTATTACCCAAACTGACGCTTCTCCTGAAGAGAAGCGGGCTTGGGTACAGCGAGCGGCCGCTTCGGTTGGCATGGACTGGAAAGTTCTGGCCGCCGTCTGGCAAGCAGAATCTGGTCAACGTTGGTTTGGTGGAGCATCGTCCTACGCTGGAGCCCAAGGTCCTTGTCAATTTTTGCCAAGTACTTGGCGTTCCTATGCGACTGACGGTGATGGTAACGGTTCAGCTAACATTGCTGATGCCAAGGACTGTCTCTTTGGCGCGGCTAAATTGCTGGCCGGTGGTGGAGCCGCTCGCGGTGACAATGTCGCCGCCTTGCTTCGCTACAACCACTCTATGGCCTACGTTAACCACGTTTTAGCCATGGCTCGATCAATCAACTGATGTTAACAGCAAAAAGCCCCGTACGGGGCTTTTTGCATACTCTAAAATTAAACTAAGGGGTGGTTGTACTAGTCGTTGCTGGGCTAGCCACCAAACTGATTGTTCCGTCTTGAGGAATCACCTCAACCCAAATTTTGCCCCGATTCATAACAATTTCTTTACCAGCGCTGTCGCTGAATTTGAGCATGTCGGTTCGAGTAGCCTTGCTCCAGGTGCCCTTAATTTGCTTGCCGTCAAAAAAGAGACTGGCGGCGCCTGTTCCGGTGACACTCATCGTCCACTCGGATTCTTTACCGGTTCCCGAGTAGGGTGGGTTCGGCGAATGGGAAACAGTGATAGCGATAATTGTTGAGACGTTAATTTGTTTACCGCTGACCTTATCTTTATGAGGTGCTCCGGCTAGATTTCGATTATAGCTGTTAGTAGCTGGGACGTAATCCCAAACAACATCAAACGGTGAGCTGGAAAAATGAACGTTGACCTTCCCAGCCGGTCCGGGAAGTTTATCCGGATCCTTAAATGACCATGGTTTGAAATCAAAAGTAGCTGGCCATTTGCTACTAGTTTTGCCAATATCAAAGATTTTAGAGACATCGGCAAACAGGGTGTGCTCGCTGGCTACGCCCGGAGCTGGCTCGCGATGATAAGCGGCGTTAAAACCGGCCGCGTCTTTAATGCCAGCACTGGAAATTAAAGATAATGCGGTTGGACTACCTCCAGCATGTCCGTAGAAAGCGTCGTAGGGGCTAAGCCAGTTAATAAAATAACTTCTGGCTGAACGAACCGGACCGACCTTAGTCGGGAAATTAGTAGAGTATAAGGCCATAAATCGAGTAATTCCGCCCTCGGTGACAGCTTCATAGACAACATCAGCATCGGTCAGGCCAACTTGTGGTCGGGCCGGTTGAGAATTCTCGATCATAACAGCCACTGGGTGACGATTGGCAATATCCGCCGACACGAGTTGACCGTTTAATAGGCTGGGTAATTGAGTTGGGGTAGTTGTAGGAGTTGTTGTGGCAGTTGTCGAATTGTTCGATCCAGAAAACTGCCAGATTGCTATTGCCCCCGAAACCACCGCAACCATCAGAGAAATCCAAAGCGCTTTTTTATTGACGCTCAAAAAAGTTTTAAATTTAGCGAACATTCACTTCCCTCCTCTAGTAGATCCATCATGACAAAGCCATCCAATCGGTGCAAGTCTTGACAGTGTAGTTGGGATTTGATATGATTGGTTTCGCTTAACAAATTAGGAGGTATGGCGTGGATCCGAGTAATTCAAACTTATTACTTCTCTATCCGCTTCGTCAGGTGTTGAAGTTCCAAGATTATGAGCTAGTCTTGCCGAAAATCTCCGACAAGCACGTAATCGCTAGCTGTCGCCTAGACCAGCTCATTGACACTCTTTACTTCAACAGCTTTCCCAGGACGATCACTATCCTGGCCACGGATAGTGACAAGCTACCAGAGGAAGAACAACGACAAATAGTCGCCGTCGCTAGCTATTTCGTCGAGTTGATGAGGAACCCCGACAACGAGTTTTGCCCTATCGACATCCTTTCGCATTATCCTTTCCCAGCCAATTGGGTAAGGGAGAACAACCTACCGAATTTTCGTTGGGCAACCAGCGAAGAAATTGAGTCGGAAATCTACGGTTTTGTTAAGGCCGTCGGTGAAATTGGCCAGACTGTTAGTCTGGCCGAATCCCGACGTTAGCCTAGACGTTTTCCCCCACCAACCGCCGAGCCTCGCGCTCGGCGGTATCTTTATCATCTGCTTGGAGCTCCCCGTCTAGGACCATAGCCAACAACCTTTCTTTGATCGGCTTTATCCACGGTCCGGCTGGGCGGTTAAATAGTTTCATTAAATCTTCACCTGACAACGGGCTTTTAATTTTGGCAATTTCCGCTTGCTTCTCCAACTCATCAATTCGTTCTCGCAATTCTTGGCGATGACGTTTGTATAAGGCCAATTTCCTTTCGTTGCCCCCGGTAACATCAGCTTCGGCAAACTGGAGAAGATCGTCGAGGGTCTCCCCGGCGTCACGGACAAACCGACGAACTCCGCCATCACTCCAGGAGCCATCATACCCAGGGATCCTTTGGTGGAGCCTGACTAGCTTGGCTAGGTATTGGCAAAAATCTTTGGGATAGCGAAGCCGCTCCAAAACTACCCGAGCCATTTTGGCGCCAACATTTTCGTGGCCCAAAAAATGATACTCACCTTTAATTTTCTGTCTGGTAATCGGTTTGGCGACGTCATGTAACAGAGCGCACCAACGTAGCTCCAATTTGGCCGGTGTGTTATCCAGAACCTGAAGAATATGATGATAAATATCTTTGTGCTCCAGAGGGTCGAACTCTAAATCGATGGCGGGAATTAGTTCTGGCAATACAAAGTTAATGAGTTCGGTATTGACCAACAGTTCAATTCCATCACTTGGCTTCTGGCTAAGCAGTATTTTATCAAATTCTTGGGCAATTCGTTCAGCTGAAACAATAGCTAAACGACTTTTTTCTTGGCTAATCGCCTCAAGGGTCTCACGCTCGATAGCAAACTCCAACTGGCTGGCAAAACGGATAGCCCGAAGCATTCGCAATGGATCTTCGTCAAAACGTTTACTGGCCGCGCCGACCGAACGGATGATTTTATCGTCAATGTCTTTCTGTCCGTTGTGAGGATCGATTAATACGTCTTTGCGCCAATCATAGGCAATGGCATTAATAGTGAAATCGCGACGAGACAAGTCGTCGCTAAGCGATAAACCGAACGAAGTTTGGGGTTTGCGGCTGGTCGGGTCGTAAGTCTCGCTCCTGAAGGTGGTAATTTCTACCTTCTCGCCGCTAAAAACAGCGGTAATCGTTCCGAACTCTTTACCGATGGTACCGATCTGTCTAGTCCCGATTTTTCTAAGGGTAGTTTCAATTTCGCCTGGTTTGGCGTCGGTGGTCAGATCCCACTCGTCAATGGATCGAGCCAGCAAAAAATCCCGGACAGCCCCGCCGACAATATAAAGTTGGTGGTGTTGATTCAAAAAAGCCTGACCAAGTTGGCTAAACCACCGACCGACGATCGGGGAGCGTTCTCCTCTTGTCATCGTCTGCTATCTAAAGTAGACCATCAGCCAGCCGACAACAAAGAGAATGACTAATCCCCAGATTATGCAACGCATCGACTTGATTGTACCTGATCGAATTGCTGGCCGACTAGTTTTAGATTAATTGGGAATTAATTGGCATTAGCCATTTCAGTATCAGGCCATATGCGATTAGCCAGATGAGACTAACGATTAGCACCGAAAACAACGAAACCGCGCCGCTTAATACTGCCATGACAGTCACGACTGAAAACACCAGAGCCACTGCCAATATCGCCATAAGTTTTCGACTGCTAGCCGAAACATTTCTGGCAACTTCAACCGATCCAAAATAAAAGTAAAGGCTGTGAGTAGCCATTAGTAGAACCAAAAGCAGTACTTTAGCGTTCAGGTCTAAGGCCAGGCTGAAACTGGCAATATAACCAATAAACAAAATCCCGATTACCAAGATCACTGACAACGAGGCTAAATAGACCGCCCACCAGCTGGAGGGCCTTAAAGCCGGTGTGTGTCGGAATTTCTCCATTGTTTCTAACCAGATTTTGCCGGATCCTCTGGAAACTATACTGCCAAGTAGGATGAATAATAGGCTTGAAGCGATAAGGGTTGTTGTTGAGTCTAAGGGTGACAAAGCGTTTAAGAGTGGCAGACCGAATATCAAAAAAATAAAAGGCAAAATTAGTTGACGATGAATGGCGTTATTTCGAACCAAATTAAGCAGGCTAACAACAAAGAGACTGTCAAACCAGTTAAAACTTGACGTTAAGGCTCTGGCTGACGTCAAGACCGACCAGTATTTTATTAACTTTCGTTGGTGTCGGGCGCTGAAGACAGAGTTTTCAATGGCCTCAATAACGGTAACGGACATACCGATGCAACCAAGACCAATAATTAACAGTTCCGTCAGTTGATTGGTTACGCCTAAAGTTAATGAAAGGGTCAGTAGGCTAGGCAGGGCAGTGGTTGTGCTGTACCAAATTGCCCAAAGGGCTATCGCCACCAAAAACAGCCGAACCAGTAGCTGGCGGCCGATAAACTTAATCAGCCACGCCAAGGCAAAGCCAATCGTAGTCAGGCCAATTTCAAGCGACAAAATTGCCACTAAACCAACTGATTTTGTTAACGGCGTTAGCCCAAGATCAACCCAACTGCCAAGCAGGAAAGGAAATAGAATGACCACAGACATGATCAAGGGAAGGGCTAGGGTCACGGTTAGCTTTGCCCACGCTCCTTGCCGGATAATGCCTAACGATGATACCGACTGGCTACCTTCTCCTGTCAGTCCCGACAGTAATCCCCAAAACAAAGGAGCGACAATGGCGCTGGTAGCTAACACCTGGTCGACTAGTGGTCGAACAGAGGGTGGCAGGCTTTGGGCCAAACCAAATAGCACCAATGCTAGCACCAGCCAGGGTAGCAAGGTCAGAGTGGTCGAAATCAAACCTAGCCAACCATCCCGACCGAACTTGCTAATAAACAACGAAGTTCGGAGTCGGAAAAAAACCGACCATTCAGCCATTGAAAAGCTCGCCGTAGATGGCCGCCAGCCCCTTATGCTTGGATTTAGTTTGGTTGCGTAATTGAGCTAAACTGCCAACTCGCCACAGTCCGCCTTCATTGACCACGCCAATGACATCGGCCAACTCTTCTACGACAGGCAGGTTGTTACTGGCCAAAAGTATACTAGTGCCTCGTTTTTTCTCTTCCTTAAGTAGGTCAATCACCCGTTCTTGGCCAGTCGGATCTTGGTGAAGAATCGGTTCGTCAAGAAACAATAGACTCGGTTGGTGAATGAGGGCGGCGATTAAACCAATTTTTTGCTTGAGAGCAAAACCCTGACGCTCAAGCAGTGAATACAAGTCATCGTGACAGCCTAATTGGCTGGCCAGCTGCAATATTCTGTCTCTACGAACACCAGATCCGAGGCTATACAATGAACCGACCAGCTCCAGAAGCTCGTAACCAGTTAATCCGTCTTCTAAAATAACCGGATTTGGCAGATAACCGAACTGACTCTTGGCTTTGGTCGGCTCAGTTTTGAGGTTATAGCTTCCCAGGCGGACATCGCCCTCAAAATATCCTTGTCGCCCAGAGAGAACCTCTAAGAGTAGGCTTTTGCCAGAAGAGTTCGGCCCGATCAGACCGAAAATCTGGCCACGGCTAACTTCAAGGGATATTTTGTCCAGGATGATACTACTACTTTGCTCAAAACGGAGGTCTTTAACCTTCAGCATGGTGATTAGTTTTAATCAGGAACTCGCGAGTGTGATTGTCTAAATCAAAAAACTGATCAACCACCTCGATCAATTTAGCTGAAGTACTTCGGCCAAAGGCCATAGCTTCAACTCGGCAACCCTTGTTTTCAATTAAATAGGTGACTAAGGGCAGATAATCGCCGTCACCGCTAACTATAACGATAACATCTAGACGATCAGCTATCTTGATGGCGTCAACGGCTAGGCCGACGTCCCAGTCCCCCTTCTTGGCGCCGCCAGGAAAAATTTGAATGTCTTTAGATTTAAGTTCAAGTCCGGATTTGCCCAAGGCATCAAAGAAACTCTGTTCGCGTGGCGCGTCGGATTTAATAACATAGGCAATGGCTCGAATCAGCTGACGTTTGGCCGTGGCCTGTTCAACGATTTTAACGAAATTAACGTGGCTGTCGTACATGGTTCGGGCGCTGTAATAGAGGTTCTGGACATCAATAAAGACTCCGACCCGCTGGTGCAAATAATCAACTGTGGTGACCATACTTATACTTTACAGGCAGGACGGGATGAGTAAAGAGCGCCTCACTTCTTACCCACGTAAACCAGGATATCAAATACGCCGGAAATCTCTGATTCTTTGAGCGAGACATCCCGATCGCTCAATAATTTGGCAATGGCGTTGGCGTCAGTCTTAAACTCTTTGCGATACCAAACATACGTTTTGTCATAGTCGAATTGCGACGGGCCAAGGTTCTTGATCTGATAGGTCTTGGCTAAGCTGTCGCTGACTTTCTTGAGCTCGTCAGCCCCTCCACCGGAATCATAGATTTGAATGACCGCCTGACTAGATTTTGTTTGGTTAGTTGGCGTGGTTGAATTTGTTGGTGGTGTCGTAGATGTGGTTGGCGTTTGGCCGGCGTTTAATGCTGGGGCGCTGGTTGGTTTTGAGCTTAGGTATTGAGCGACTAAAATCCCGCCGACCACTAAAATTATTATGACAAAGGCTATTGCCATCGAGCCTGAACGCGGTTGTCGACTTGGTTTATGAATCGTCGGTGATTCTCGGCGAGGGCGCCTAACAAAGTCTAAATCTCGTGGCATTGATTGCCCCTACCATAGTCTCAATATGGGGCTGTCTCAAGCGATAGTTCCAAAACGGAACTGTCTCAAGAGATAGTTCCAAAGCAAGACGGTCTCATGTGATAGTTCCAAAACGGAACTTTCTCAAGAGCTAGTTCCAAAACCCATTTTTCTCAAGACTAAACCGGTGGAATTTCCTGCCAGTCCCCTTCTTCTTGAACTGACTCTCCTTTTTGGGCTGGGTTGGTTGATGTTTTCCTAATCTGCTTAGCTGTATCGCCGCCAAATAAATATACAATCACTCGTTTTTTAGTTTTATCGAATTTCAGCTCAACCTGTTGGCCAGCAACAATACCTAATTCTGTCAGCCAGCGTTTGGGTAGTAACAAAGCCAACGAGTAACGACCAAACAGAAAAAGCTTGCGAGTGCTGTGGCGAGCCATGTCTGACATATATCATACCACTTGGACATTACAACTTTTCTTGGGTAGACTACTTGACATGCCCAACGATTTGGGGTAAATTAAATAGAATCCGAACGCTGTGGAACTGTGCGTGCGCGCAAGCCCGAAGGTTTTGCACCCCAAGGGAGCACATCCTACCGTAACGTACCTCGTTGCTCATGGAACACAGTTTCCCGTCACCCAATACCCCGCCAACATCAAACGGCGGGGTATTCAATTACTTAGATACTTAAAACTTTCGGATTACTCCCCTTACCCGGCCCTGGATACTAACTTTCTTAACCCGGATTGGCTGATAATTGGCGTTAGCTGGTTGCAAGCGAATATGATCTTTTTCCCGATAAAATCGCTTTAAGGTCACGTTGTCTTTGTCAATCAAGGCCACTACAATATCACCGTTTTTTGGATTGGTGCAGGGCTCAATCACCACAAAATCGCCGTCTAAAATGCCGTCGTCTTTCATTGAGTCGCCCCGGACTCGCAGGGCAAAGACGTTTTTACCCATCATGTCGCGAGGCACTTCCAGTGACAGATCGGTCTTGATGGCTTCGATTGGTTTGCCAGCTCGGATGGCGCCAAGCAGTGGCACCACCAAATTCATTAGGGCATTACCGGCCTCTACTTCAATTGGCTGGATAGAACGATAACCAGAATCAGAATTAGTTAAGTAGCCTTTGTTTTTTAAATTATCAATATGTTCGGCCACCGTTGCCACCGACGAAAAGCCAAAGTTTTCAGCAATCTCCCGATAACTAGGCGCGTAGCCGTTATCATTAATAAATGAATCTATAAAATCTAAAATTAGTTTTTGTTTAGGTGTGAGCATTGTTCCTCCTCGTGGTGAATATATTTCTTCATCGGTACGTAGTCGATCTATTCCAGAGATAGATCGACTACTCGCTCTCGACTTGCCATTCCTCGCAAGGCTCGGAAACCAAGCTGGCAAGTCTGCGAGACGACCGCTCAAGAAATATATTCACCACTTTAAGTTCCTTTATTATATATTGAGCGTAGCGAACAAATACCGAACTTGTCAAGAGATATTATGCGAGGAAGGGGGATCTACTGCGAAGCGTTCCCCCTTCCTCAACCTCCTACCCCCTAGCACGCTAAAACAGAAGAGAATAACCGTTGAAAACATCTTTATTCTTAGCGAGAATACCACGGGCCAAAGCCAGTGGATGAGAGCCCTCGCCGCTTTGCCAAGCACGGCAGTGCGGAGTGAAGAAGAAGATACCCTGGGCGGGAGCCCGGGAAGATTCATTCGGGGATGACCACTCATTATCAAATTCCACCGCTAGGAGGGGCTTGACAACTATTTGAAATCAGCCCAGCCTGTTAGTAGGCATTCTTAAGTACTTCACATCGTCTTTCGGTTTCGGATTAGTTGGTTGGTGTTTGGGCAATTCTCGGGTGTAAGGTTGGCTTCCTCGGTAAGGTTGCTAAGAATAAACACGGCCAGTTTCTTTCCCAGGGGATTAAGGAACCAAAGGGCACCATTTGCCAAACTTCTCGGTTTGTTTGGCACAAGTCGCTCCGGTTAGGGTCTCAATCTGTACGTCGCACAGAGACCCAACCGGAGTTTTGATTTACACCCTCTTTGTAAACGGATTAATGTGAGTAATTTCCGGCAGATAGTGTCGTTTGTTACGACCATCGGGTAGTTTGAAGATACGCTGTTTCATTTTGGCCAGAGCTCCCCGAAAAACCGTAAATTCACCGTAACGATTATTGATTTTATCGATCGCTCCAACCAATTGCTCGTAGCGTTGATTAACTACAAAAAGCGGCTTGGTCGTCTGAACTTGGGTGACTAAATCGCTAACCGTAATGGCGATCAAGCGAACGGGTTTGGGCTGGATGATTAAGTCTAGTAGTTCGGCTCCAACTTTATAAATAGCCAATCCGTCCATTAAATAATCTTTAATGGCCATTTGCTGGCCCCAACCAGTTTTGTCGTAAAAGCGAACGTAGACCGAAACCGTTTTACCCATAAGACCTTTACGTCTAAGTCGCACCCCTACCCTCTCGGCCAATAGCAACATGACTTTTTTAACTTCGGTCATCGAAGCTAAGTCGTGAGGCAAGGTATATGAATGGCCGACCGATTTCTCTTGAGGTAATTGGCGAAATGAGCGTAACTGATTATCGTCAATTCCCCGTCCGATATCGGCTAGCCACGACCCCGTGAAATCGCCAAAGACCCTGACTAGCATTTCTCTTGGAGCGCTACCTAATTCGGCAATGGTGCTAATGCCCAGCTGATTTAGGCGTGGTCGGAGGCGATAGCCAATACCGCAGAGCTCTTCGATTGGCGTTGTTTTAGCGATCCGAGCGAAATCTTCAGGTTTAATAACCGTTAGGCCGTCGGGTTTTTGTAGCTCTGAAGCTAGCTTAGCTAGAGTTCGGCCATAAGAAATACCGATAGAAACGCTCACCCAAGAGCCGATATGTGTCCTGATCAGTTGCTTTAATTGTACGGCAATATCAATAGCCTGAAGGTAGGCAAAATCCGAAGCACTAAATCCTAAGTTCGAAACAAATTTCAAATTCCAATTTTCAAAATCCGAATCATTTTTGTAAATTTGATTTTTAAGCATTTGGATTTGTTTAGAGCTTAGAGTTTCGAGCTTAGAGTTTATTATTAGAAAGGCTTCGTCGATGGAAAAAACCTCCACCGTTGGGCTGAAGCGTTCCATCAAAGAAAAAATTCGTTTACTAGTGAAGATGTAGCGATCGTAATTGGCGGCGACGATAATAATTCCCGGACAGAGTTTCCGGGCTTCCCAGCTGGACATACCCGATTTGACACCAAACTTTTTGGCCTCAATTGAAGCTCCGGCCACTACTGTTCGCTCGCCTCCACTCGCTCCTGCAAAGCGGCCAAAAGACATTATGCCGCTTTTCGGAGCTTCCGTTCGCGAATGTCTCCCAGACATCCGCTCATCCTTTCCCGCCACTCCTATCGGCTTACCTCTTAAATTAGGATATGCCTGTTGCTCCATTGTTGCGAAATAAGAATTGACGTCCAGATGTAAAATGATCCTTTGGCTCATTTTAAAATCCGAAATTCGAAGCCCGAAACTCTAAACAAATTCCAATGTTCTAAGTTCAAAAATTTAAATTTTGAGCTTGTCCTTCGATTGCACTCAGGACGGTGAGTTGATCGAACCGTTTCGGATTTCGCCTCTCGACCATTCGATGGGCTCATGGTCGTCTTGAGCGATGTCGAAAGACGACTTTGCTCGAGGCGGCCGGAGCTCTGTCGAATGGCCGGATTTCGAGTTTCGAGTTTTTTAAGCACTCACCACCTCCTCTAACTGCCAAGTCAGGGTGGTTGGGTCAAAAACCAGCTCATAACTGTTACCATCAGAACTAACGGAAAAATGGTAGAGATGCTTGTCGGCGTCTTTGGCAATATGGAAAAGATTCATTGATTCAACCCTGTAAGTCCGACTCTGCCACTCAAAAAAATGCAGACGAATTTTACCTGGTGAAAAACTAACAATAACCTTAACTGGTTCACCGATGGCTTCTTTAGTTTCGATCATTCTTTCCTACCTAACCACACCAAAATATTGATGGAAGATGTCTCCATAACTGATGAAGGATGCTTTGACGGTAGCGTATCGGAGGCTAATTTAGCTTGGTTACGCCGGCTGGCGTACAAATTAGCCGAGATCGAACTGCAGATTTTCGCCGGAAAAATCTGACAGTGTCTGCTGGCAAAGTATTTCTTCATCTTCCTACAATACACGAACAAATACCGAACATGTCAAGTTTTCTTCCGATTGCTGATCGGTTGGTGAGAGGAGTATAATTATTTTTGTCTCAACCAAAGGAGGTGGAGGTTGGAAGACGCAACTTTACATGAGTTCAACAATTTGGTGCGTTTAACCAAACGTGTCAGACTGTACCGATTTGGTTCCTCTATCCAACTGATCGGAGCCTTAAGTCTGCAACTAGTGGTGATAGGATTGACTACCAAGTATCTATTGAGAATGCCCGACCTCTTTGCTTTTGCTTGGGGTTGGGAATTACCGTTGTTTGGGTTGGTGGCGCTGGTGACTGGAGAAAGTCTATATACGGTAAGGAAGAGGCTAATTAACCAAGCCAAAGAGCTGTCCGTAATTGAGGTGATATTCGATGGTCATAAGCGAGTATGGGCATTTCAATTTAGCGACGGTCAGATAGCCTGGGTTAAGAGCAAACGTGCTTATCTAATTCTCTGGCATTACCCTAAACAATCCATTACCACCGTCGACCTATGCAGTCGAACCAGACGATGGGAAGAGAAGATTGGCGGTGGTCTCTACGTTGTTAACCTGCGTCAGGCCGGCGACTACTCCCGATTTAGGGATTTAATCGATAACCCGGCTAATGCGGTGATTCGACAGATCGGTGGTCCGTCAATACTCGGACTAGACCGTTGGTTACAGGATATTATTGAAGAGGAATTGGCCCGTTGGCTGGTCGGTATTTATGATCGTTACCATATTATCAACGATGAAACGGTCAACCTAAGCTTTTTGTATCGGTGGAGCGATATCCTTCACCAACTCAATCACCTAACTGATGGCTTAGTGGTTTTTTCCGAGGTAACCGTTCAACGTCATCGACAAATGGTTTGCCTCAATTGAGGACGGAAAAATTCCGTCCTTTTTCTCTTAGAGAGAACCACGGACGTTAGTCCGTGGATGAATCGTACCACTCGTACCACCTCGTCAGAGGTGGTACGTTTTGCTCATGAGAACCCAGAATCTGTCCCATTGCGTCTACCAACATCAGTATCACCTTGTTTG
>JBGOUP010000035.1:0-6721 GCA_041477655.1 Patescibacteria group bacterium | reverse complement strand
CCAAGACATCGCCAGTAAATGGATAGTTAACTAGATTGACGTAGGGCAGGTGGCTGTCCGAAGCTAGTAGCTTGGCTTGTTCTTCTTCCTTCTGCCTACTATAACCATGGATAACTGACTTAATGTTTTTGGCCATATGACTATTGTAGCCTATCTCGACCACGAGTTTTCCTATCCAGCCCTCAACCTTTATGAGAAATTAGGATAGAATAGGGGCTGCTTGGAGAGGTCGGATAAGAACCATGGCCTTATGGCCAGAACCTTGTCAGTCTCTCCTCATTAACATTTGGAGAGGTCGGATAGTCTGGCTGATTCCGCCGCTTTCGAAAAGCGGTAGGCTCGCAAGGGTCTCGTGGGTTCAAATCCCACCCTCTCCGCTTGTAAAGTTTGCCTACTGACCAAGTAGGCAAACTTTTTAACGGTGGGGTTTGAAGACCCGAAAGCCAAGTTGCTGGGAGCAAGTTGGTGTTTATAGGCCGGCTTTCCGGTTGAGCTCTGCGAAAACCGCTGAAAGAAATCCCACCCTCTCAGCAAACAAAGTTGATAGAATCTCCCCTGGGCAGTCCCCCGGACTGCCCGTTGGTGGCTTCGCCTATCAACCCCCTACCGCACAAGAAATCTTAAGCCCTAACGATAGACGTCTTTGCGGTGTCGGACTCGTAAAATGCGCAACTCGTCACCGATTTGTTTAATAATTACCCGATAGGCGCCATAACGAAAGCGGTGGGTGGCTTCGATATGTTGAGTCAGTGGTTTGGCATAATCAAGCGGATTCTTTGACGATTGCCGGTAGAGGATCTTATCTTTCAGGCCGCGCTGAATTTTCTTTGGTAACCTTTCGACGTCGCCTTTAGCCGACTCTGTGAACGTAAAAGGCATTTAGGCCGAGGCGTTGAAGACTTCCTCTAGCGAGTAGGTTTTTTCTTGGGCAACCTGGCGTAAAGACTTTTGAAATTCTTTGTCGTGGCTTTCGATTAGGTCTTCTAGGTAATCCAAATCTACCAAAGCCAGATCAGGCCGGCCTCGTTTAGTGATCACGGCCACATCTTTGCCGCCACGGATGGCCATAGCGATCTGGGCGTAGTTGGTTCGTAATTCTGTTGCTTTAACTACTTTAGTCATAATTAAAATGTACATTTAAATTATATAAATGTCAATGTGACGCTACCAACAATACGAAAAAGCCGATCAGGACGACCGGCTTTTTCGAAGATTCTGTAATGTTCAAAAATGCTTGTTAAAGCTTTCTAAGTTAAACAAATTAGCTAGTGGTTGTCAAAGGGCATGAAAAAAGCCCGGACGCGGTAGTTATTACTACCGGCCGGGCTTCGGTGTTGTGTTGTAGCACAATCATTACAGGGACTTGGCCTCGAGAACCTTAGCCAGGCTTTCCATGGCCTTCTCCTCGGCTCGAAGCCGGAGGGCGTCGCGGTCATTGGACTGATAGCTACCGCCCAATTGGTTTCCGAAGAACCCAGAGGCGATGTTACCACTGACGTTGTCGGCGGAACTTGCCTGATCCAAAACCTTATAGATTGCTTTGACTAGACCAGTTCGGCGATCGCGTATTGTGGCGGTAATGCCGCAATACGAAGTTTCTCGTTGGAAGTTGAAGCTGGTTCCGTTCCAAAATCGGCCAAAGAAACCAGACAGGTCTTCTGTTTTTTCCAGCTGAATTACCGCGAGTTCGAGCGAATATCGGACGACCTGGATCGTCCCAGTCTTGGGCATCGAGTCTTGAGCCACCCACTTATTGGACGAGTTGGAGTCACGCGTACTAGATTCGTTGTCGATTCCTCGCTGATCGAATCCAGGCTCTGCGCCCAAACTCGTAAGGGTCGATGAGGCCGATGACAAGACCCAGTCTGCCTCGTTACCATAAACCTGGGAGTTGTCGGCTAGACTGACCTTGAAGGTGGCATCCTCGAACTTGAAGCTCGGCTGCCCGGCATTGTACCGAGCGCTCGCGCTCTTAAGGGCGTCCGCCTCTTTTTTCGCTCGGCCGGCGCTAATAAGCCCACCGGCTGCCTTGATGGCGGCTTCCTTACCACCACCATGAAGTAGATCGTCCAGGTTTTGGGCCTGGAGCAAGCTGGCCGTTAGAGCGGCAACTAAAGCGACTAGGAATTTCATTTTTCTCCTTTTTCAGGTGCCCCCAGGTGCCTAGTTGGCACACCTGAAGTGATGTCAGGAGCTTACCATATGTACCTGAAAATGTCAACCCTTTCGACGCATGTTTTTGCTCAGGGTTGACTGTGAGTGAAATCGAACAGTCAAGGGATTTGAGAGTGGTTTTTGGATTGAGAACCGAGGGCTAAAAAGGTATAATTTCCCTGTTATGCAGTTTTAGGTGAGGTGCCTGAGTGGCCGAAAGGGACTCACTGCTAACGAGTTGGCTCCGTAAGGGGCTCGTGGGTTCGAATCCCACCCTCACCGCTTGCGAAATTTGTCCACCAGTTGGTGGGCAAATTTTGTAAATGGTGGGATTCGAAGACCCGAAAGTCAAGTTGCCGGGGGCAAGTTGACGCTTCGAGGCCGGCTTTCCGGTTGAGCGAAGCGAAAACAGCAGAAAGGAATCCCACCCTCACCGCTAATGAGACAATAATCGAACCTCCCCAGTTCTCGGTCAGTGGGGAATACGATTGTCTCCAAACTGATTCGACTCTCTCCTAAACGGAAATCTTAAGCAAATTAAGATGCCTCCTTGAAACACTATTGACGCTTTATAGAGGCTTTGCTATAAGTAGAAGCGAGAAACGCCCTGCCCAGCCAATTGGTCCGGCAGGGTTTCCGTTTTGCAGGATCAGCCGTTGACGAGAATGACGCTGAAGTCTAAGCTGTGAGGAAATGAAGAGCAGTATCGTCAGCAAGAAAACAGTCTTGGGCGGCAAGCCAGTCATTGCCGGTACTCGTATATCCGTCGATCTGATCGCAACGTATCTGGCCACTGGCTACGATTTGAGTGATATCCGCCAGGCCTACCCACATCTCACTAAAGATCAGATTGAAGTAGCTCTGACCTACATTCATGACGCAGCCAGCCGCCAAATCAAAAAGCTGGAAGCGACCCGGGTCTAAGCGAGCCTTCTACCTGGACGAGAACGTTCCGGCCTTTGTTGGTCGGCAGTTACAGGCTCTGGGTTATAATGTCGGCTTTGTAGCCCAGGTCAAACCCGGCGGTACTGATGTCGCTCAACTCATTCACGCTACCAAAGAAGATCGGATCTTTGTTACTCTAGATCGGGACTTTCGTTCTTCGATGTTTCCCGAGTTCCGGATTCAACAAGCTCCGGGAGTATTTGTTCTGGCCACAGATGCGTTTGATCAAAAGACGTTCACTCGACTGGTGGGCTTCGTGGTCAAGGCAGCATCCGGTCGATCGATGAAAGGCCGAATTTGTCGAGTCTCCACTGATGGAGTTCGGTTCTTACCTCGCAAACAGCTACTACCGAGCTAGACAGTATCAAGTTCCTTAAGTTGGTCAGGCGTTTCGTAGTCGAAACGCAGATTCTTCTCTGTTATCAGAGTTCGAATGTTGTCTAACCACTCCCGCTTGCGAAATTTGTCCACCAGTTGGTGGGCAAATTTTGTAAATGGTGGGATTCGAAGACCCGAAAGTCAGGTTGCCGGGGGCAAGTTGATGCTTCGAGGCTGACTTTCCGGTTGAGTGACAACGAAAACCGCTGAAAGGAATCCCACCCCAGTCCTCGTTTTCTGCTAGGCTGGAGTAGATGGCCGAAAAACATAAAGCTCACCATAAGGAGACTAAACCAGCAACCGAGAGATTCAGGTTTACTCTTGAGGCTAGCGATTTTCATCACTATCGTAAGAATAACTACTGGTACATCGGTATCGGTCTGCTATTGGTCTTGAGTTTAGTATTAGCTTTCTATTTCAAAAACTACCTGTTATCTCTGGTGACCGTTGCTTTCGGCCTGGCATTGTTTAGGTTGGCAGGTCTTGAGCCTGGTAGCCGAAAGGTCGTGGTTGACGAAAATGGTGTGACTTGGGGAGATACGTTTGTACCATATCATCAGGCTAAGGCCTTCTGGGTAAGTAGTAGCCACGATCAAGCCAACGTCTATATCGAACGGCTCAATTTGTCTTCTACGCTTCACTTTGTTATCCCTGGTAACCAAGCCGATCAACTGGTTAGCTTCCTGTCGGTTTTTTTGCCCTGGCATGAGCACAAGGGCGAACCGCTACCCGATATGGTCAACAGGCTTCTTCGTTTTTAGTTAAGACCGACCGTTTTTAGGTTCCTGGCCTATATAGGTTGCTAGAGACGTCTGCCAATCGGTTAGGTTAATTCCTGCCTTCTCGATTTTATTCAGGCTAAATACAGAGTAAAGAGGTCGTTTGGCATATGGAGTGGTGACGTTCTGGTAGTGCTCTTCAGTGCTAGTGTCTCTAACCTGGCAATCCAGCTTAGCCTCTTTAAAAATGGCCCGGGCAAAGTCGGCCCAAGAAACGGGCCGGCCGGAGTTGCTGAAATGATAGATTCCAGGTTCGGCCTTGGTTTTGAGCAGCTCCAGCAGGGCTTGAGCTAGATCGGTAGCCGAAGTCGGTCGGCCAATCTGGTCGCTAACTACAGTTAGTTCTTTCTTGGTTCGAGATAGATCCAACATAGTTCGGACGAAGTTATGACCGTCACCATAGAGCCAACTGGTTCGAACTAAGTAATGATTGGCGTTTAACCGAGAAGCAAATTCTCCGGCCGCTTTAGTGGCACCGTACATATTTAACGGCCTGATTGGGTCAGCTTCTTGATATGGTTTAGAGCTGGTGCCGTCGAAAACATAGTCGGTAGAGACGCTCACTAGCGGTATCTGACTCACCCTAGTCGCCATGGCCAGGTTAGCCACGGCCTGGGAGTTGACTTGCCAGGCCAGGTTTGTCCCAGGTTCAGTTTCACAACCATCAACGTTGGTATAGGCGGCGGCGTTGATAACAGCTTCAAACCTGGAAAGATCGAAACTGTTAACTGCCTGTTCGTCGGCGATATTGAGGCTGTCGGAATCGGTGAAAACCCCATCAGGTAGTAGCTTCTGCAGGGCTCGACCCAGCTGGCCGTTAGCTCCGGTAACTAAGATGGCCATTTGACTTTGTCCAAGGGGTAATCTTTAAGTTTAGGGTTTTGTCTGTCCCGGTCGGAAACTATCAGTTCATTTTTGGGGAGTGGCCATTTGACTCCAATTTCCGGATCGTCATAAGCGATGCCAGTCTCTGTCTCGGGATCGTAGGTGCTACCGACCCAGTAGACAAAATCAGCTTCAATGCTGGAGACACAGAAACCATGAGCGAAGCCAATTGGCAGGTAAACTTGGTAATGATTAGTATCAGAAAGTTCTTGGCCAAAATACTGGCCAAAAGTTGGCGAGCCTTGACGGATATCTACTGCCACGTCCCAGATGCTACCTCGGACACAATAAACAAGTTTAGGCTGGCCAGGAGCAGTCTGGAAATGAAGGCCGCGCAATACCCCGCGCTTTGAACGAGAATGATTGGCTTGAACAAAATTGGTAGCTATGCCGGCTTGCTGATAGCGCTCTTGGCTATAAGTTTCCAGAAAAAAACCTCGTTGGTCGCCGAAGACCTTAGGCTTAATGATTATTAGACCCTTAAGCGGTGTTAATTCTGTTTCCATTTAGCGGCCAATTTTCTGATACTTCTTTTCCGTTTCTTCTTTAGCGGATAGCCACCAATCCCGATTGTTTTTATACCAATCAATGGTTTGTTCCAAGCCCAATCGAAAATCGGTAAATTTTGGTTGCCAGCCTAGCTCCTGACGGATTTTAGTCGAGTCAATGGCGTAACGTTGGTCGTGGCCTGGACGGTCCGAGACGTGGTCATAGGCGTCTTTGGGTTGACCCATTACCTCCAAGATTGTTTCCAAGACTTCTTTATTGCTCTTTTCGCCGTCGGCGCCAACCAGATAGGTTTCGCCGCTTTTACCCTTTTCAATAATCAGGTGGACGGCCAAATTGTGGTCGTCAACATGAATCCAGTCACGGACATTGGCGCCACTGCCGTAGAGTTTTGGTTTTTGGCCAACCAGGATGTTAGTAATCTGGCGGGGTATAAATTTTTCGATGTGTTGATAGGGCCCGTAATTATTGGAGCAGTTAGAGATGGTAGCTTTAATACCAAACGAGCGAACCCAGGCTCGAACTAGGTGATCGGAGCTAGCTTTGGTTGAGGAGTAGGGGCTGGAAGGGTTGTAAGGGGTATTTTCTGAGAACTTGGTTGGTTGATCAAGCTCTAAATCGCCGTAGACCTCGTCGGTAGAGATGTGATGGAGCCGTTTGTTGTGCTTTCTGACCGCTTCAAGTATTCGAAACGTGCCGATAATATTGCTCTGGATGAACGGCCAGGGCCCTTCAAGGGAATTATCGTTGTGGCTCTCGGCGGCAAAATGGACAACAGTGTCGGTGTCGGCGACCAGTTGGTCAATCAGTTTCGCTTCGCAGATATCGCCCTTAACAAAGCTAATTTTGTCTTTGATAGACTCGAGGTTATTGAGGTTACCGGCGTAGGTGAGTGAATCAACGACTGTTACTTGGTGTTCAGGTTTATTCTTGAAGGTGTAATGGACAAAATTAGAACCGATGAAGCCAGCGCCGCCAGTCACAAGAAGTTTCATCCTGCGACTCGTGGCCTCACTCCTCCCCCAGTTCGTCAGGATTGTGCTTAGCCAGCTCCTGAAGATAGCGGCCGTAAT
>JBGOUP010000012.1:0-25466 GCA_041477655.1 Patescibacteria group bacterium | reverse complement strand
TAGTCGTAGTAACTGACAAAATACTCAACGGCGTTTTTGGGGAAAAATTGGCGATACTCGCTAGTCAGCTGGGCGGCTAGGGTTTTGTTATGAGCAATTACTAATGTTGGTTTTTGAACTTGGGCAATAACATTTGCAACGGTATATGTCTTACCCGAACCAGTTACACCGAACAGAATCTGATGCTTCAGATTCTTTTTTACCCCCTCAACCAGCTTCTTGATCGCTTGGGGCTGATCACCGGCCGGCTGAAATTCTCGATGTAATTCAAAATCCATTTCATCTGCATTTTACCTTTTCTAAACCAGTAGAGCCAGATAATAAACGGAATGTTGGCTGGCGTTTTCCATATGTCATATATGACATATGGATTACCTCGTCTGCCTAGAGAACGTAGTCAGCTATTCTTGGTCTTAGCCTGCTAGGTTTCTACCTGTAAATCACTAAGAAAGCTTGACAGGTTGATCAGGTCTGATTACTAATAGATAAGGTAACCTGTTCACTTCAAGAAGGGTTATCGTCATTAAAGTAAAACAAACAATTGTGGGGAGGAGGTGATACGCATGGCATTTAGCACAGTTTCAAAAAAATCCGGTAAGACCTACTACCTCCACTCCAAGGATGTGACCTTGCGCGGTGGTCGAAACCAGACCATCTACTTCTTTGCCCAGGACGTCCGCGCCGAAGGTGCTTTGAATTCCGTCCCATCAGGTTACGTGGTTATGGAAAATCCCCGAACAGGTCTACCAATGTTGAAGAAAGGTTAGTTGATAAAAACTAGACTAGTTTAGTTGCAGAAATCCGCTCAATGGAGCGGATTTCTGGTATGACAGGCTTCAAATTCGTGGAAAAAACCGGTAAACTTAAGCAAGTGACTCGATGAATTATACAATTTCCCTTGGAGACTAAATCCAGAAGATGAGAAAAAGCAGTCTTTACCTCTTACTCTTAAGCGCAGTCTTGGATCTATTAGCCATCTACGTGGGGTTGTTAGTAGCTTACCGATTACGATCTGAAGGCTTAGACCTGTATTTTTGGCCGTTTACTTTCTACGCTCGGTTGGCATTCTTGTCGTTGCCTATTTGGCTGGTCATTTTAGCTAGTCAAGGACTTTATAATCCCCGATCTTTGCCTGTTGGCTGGAATGCCGTAGGAAGATTTTTAGTTGGCCTGCTATCGGGCTGGGGGATTGTCCTTATTCTATTGTACTTATCTCGCTCGCCCGAAGCATCGGTTTTTCCAAGGTTAATAATTGGCTATGGATTGCTAACCACAGCTGTTTTTGGTATTTTGGGCCGACTAATTATTGGTTGGCTTAGAGCAATCTTGTATTACAATAAATCTGGACTTGTTCGAACGGTAGTAATAGCTCAAACAAAAGACGAAGAATTTGCTCGGGATTTGCTACTGCCAAAACATGGCCGTGAACTTATTGCTATATTAATTAATGGCGAATTGACGTCTAAACTCTCATCAACATATAAACATGGTCGGTTTGATGAACTAATTGTGGCCGATCCACGTCTGAACGAGCAAGAGATTTTATCTTTGCTTGATTGGGCGGAAAATCACAACTGCGCCTTTGCCGTTGTTCCTAGTTTCCTTTCTGTTCGAGCTACTAACGTTGAAATTGGCACCTTAGCCGGCACACCGATAATGTATTTCAAGCAAACCCCTTTGGATGGCTGGGGTCGGATTTTCAAGCGGTTATTTGATATCGTCTTGGTCCTGCCGACGATGATCATTCTTCTACCGCTTTATATTCTACTTTTCCTGATAAACAAATTAACTTCAGTTGGGCCTGCTGTATTTGCCCAAGCCAGAATTGGTCAGGATGGCCAAAGGTTCTATGTCCACAAGTTTCGCAGTATGTACGGTGATTGGCAGAAACGATTTCCCGATATCAAAGATTGGTCGTCGGATGAAGAAAATGACCCAAGAGTAACCCCCTTGGGGCGGTTGATGCGCAAGACTAACCTCGATGAGCTACCTCAACTCTGGGATGTTTTCATTGGCGCGATGAGTTTAGTTGGTCCTCGACCGGAACAACCAAAATATGTGGAGAAATTCGCTCAAGAAATTCCCGGTTACATGAAACGTCACTTTGTTAAGTCGGGCTTAACCGGCTGGGCCCAGATCAATGGTTTACGGGGCGACACTTCAATTCCCGAGCGAGTCAAATATGATATCTATTACATCGAAAACTGGTCAATTTGGTTTGATCTGCGCATAATCATCTCCACATTTGTGATGCTCATGCGTCAACTACTTGGTTTTAACTCATGAAGATTGCCTTGATTCATGACTTTCTAACACAATGGGGTGGGGGAGAGTATGTGCTGAAGGTTTTTAGTCAGGTTTATCCCGATGCTCCCATTTATGTAATAAATTATGACCCCAAAATCACCAATGAGTTTCTACCGGGCAAAAAAATAATCCCTAGTTTCCTCCAAAACTATCCTGGTATGCCTAAGGCATTTAAATACTACTTGGCGCTTATGCCCAAGGCCATTGAATCGTTTGATCTAAGCCAATACGACCTTGTTTTGTCCGACTCATCCGCTTACGCCAAGGGAGCCATTACTCATCCTCCCACCAAACACGTTTGTTATCTGCATACGCCAACACGGTATCTTTGGAGCGATCGTGATTCGTACGTCGCCTCTGCGCCTATCCCGCTACCATTGATTGGTCAGCCGGTTGTTAAAACAATTATCAAATATCTTCAGTGTTGGGATCTAAAAGCAGCTAAAAGACCTGATTATTTGATCGCCAATTCCGAGTACATTGCTCAAAGGACTGAAAAATATTATCACCGCACACCAGATATTGTTTTATGGCCACCCGTTGATTGTGATCGTTTCCACACTACCGAGGAAAAAGAGGACTATTTTTTCAGTTTTGGTCGTCACGAGCCTTACAAGCGGACGGATTTAGCCATTAAGGCCGCTAATCAACTTGGCGTTAAGCTGAAAATCGCCGGTGGTGGTACTCAATTACCTAAGCTCAAATCGATGGCCGGACCCACGATAGAATTTCTCGGCCGAATTCCAGACGAGGACGTGCCAAGCCTTTATGCCAACGCACGAGCTTACATTTTTCCAGCAATTGAAGATGCTGGAATTACCCCGCTAGAATCAATGGCCTCGGGAACCCCGGTCATTGCCTACGGCGAGGGAGGAGCATTGGAGTCAATCGTTCCAGGGGTGACTGGCGAATTCTTTAAAGAGCAAACAGTCGAATCGTTGGTGGAAGTGCTCAAAAACTTTGATCCGGCCAAATACGACCCAAAAAAAATCCGCCAGCATGCCATGAATTTCGATGTGGCGAAATTCAAAGAAAAAATTAAACAAGTTTCTGACCAGGTGCTGGTTGACAAATAACAGACCTCTAAGTATCCTATCATTATCCTTTTAATGAGGTGCACAGGGTGAAAATATACAAAGGGCTTGGGATCGCCGTTGTTACGGTGTTTACCTTCCTCCACGTGGTTGGCTGGTCAGCGGTCTTCGTCGTTGGCCTGCTCACGGGCAGTTTTGTCTACGCAATTTCTGGGGGATTTTCCGCTTTACTAGGCGGCTTTATCGGCTTTGGCATAGTCCTTCCGCTGATGAAGCAACCAGCCAACGGCAAAGTAAACTGAATTTTGACTTCGCCTACGCCCGCGCGTAGGCCTTTTTCCTGGCTTGGATTATAGCCTTGTATCAGGTACAATAGGAGTAATGTCAGAGCAATACACTGCGTCGCAAATTACTGTGCTTGAGGGTCTGGAGCCAGTTCGAAAACGTCCCGGCATGTATATCGGTGGCACCGGCATCGAGGGTCTTCATCATTTAGTTTGGGAGGTTTTGGACAATGCTGTTGATGAAGCCATGGCTGGCCACGCTAATTTGGCCACCATTGAACTTCACGCCGATGGCTCGGTATCAGTGGAAGACAACGGCCGAGGTATCCCGGTTGATATTCACCCAACCACTAAAGTCAGCGCTCTAGAAACGGTTTTAACTAAACTTCATGCCGGTGGCAAATTTGGCGGCGGCGGCTACAAAGTTTCCGGCGGTCTGCACGGTGTTGGCGTATCGGTAGTTAACGCTTTAAGCAAAAAGCTCAAAGCCGAAGTCTTCTTAAATAGTAAACTCTATATCCAAGAATATGAACGCGGTAAGCCTAAAAGTCCAATTAAAGAATCTGGCACAACTGATAAAAAAGGCACCAAAATTACTTTTACTGCCGATGATGATATTTTTCCTAAAATTGTTTATTCACGCAAAACTATTATCGATCATGTCCGTCAGCAGGCCTATTTAACTCGCGGGATTCGCATCACCTTAATTGATCATCGAAAAGACGAAGAAATAAATCCCGAGGACAAACTCTATCCAGACAAATATTCATTTTTCTTCAAAGGCGGCATCGCCGCCTACGTTGGTCACTTAGTTCGCTCCAAAAAATCGTTATTGGAACAACCAATTTATGTCGGTAAAACCATTGATGATTGTCAAATTGAAGTAGCTCTTACTTATGTTGACGACTACAACGAGCATGTTTTTTCTTTTGCTAATAACATCCACACCATTGAAGGCGGAACTCATCTAACCGGTTTTCGCTCGGCTATTACCCGGGTAATTACCGAATATGCCAAAAAATTGACCAACGGTAAAGATGATTTGAATTTAACGGGCGACGATATTCGCGAAGGCTTGACGGCGGTTATTTCCGTTAAACTGCCCGACCCGGAATTTGAAGGTCAGACCAAAAGCAAACTTGGTACACCGGCCATTCGTGGCCACGTTGAAACCATCGCTAATCAAGGGATAGCCCAGTGGTTGGAAGAACATCCAAGTGAAGCTCGGTCAATTATTGAAAAGATTTCTTTGAGCGCCAAAGCTCGCCTAGCCGCTAAGGCTGCTCGTGACGCGGTCGTTCGTAAAGGGGCGCTCGAGGGCATGACTTTGCCGGGCAAACTAGCCGATTGCTCCAACCGCGATCCGGCTCAATCCGAACTCTATATAGTTGAGGGCGATTCAGCCGGGGGTTCGGCCAAATCAGGTCGAGACCGGCGTTTTCAAGCTGTTCTGCCACTTCGAGGTAAAGTCCTTAACGTTGAACGAGCCAGACTAGATCGGATGTTGGCCAACGAGGAAATTAAATCAGCCATTGTCGCCATGGGTATTGGTATTGGCGAAGATATAAATATGGATAAACTTCGTTATCACCGAATTATCATTATGACTGACGCCGATGTTGACGGCGCTCATATTCGAACGTTGTTACTAACTTTCTTTTACCGTCACTTCCCGGAAGTGATTGAACGTGGCCACTTATACATTGCTCAACCACCGCTATTTGGCATCCAATACAAAAAACAAGTCCACTACATCCACAGCGAAGAAGAACGAGACGCTAAACTGGCCGAGTTAAAGAAAGCACACGGTCCTTTACAGGGATTAAACGTTCAGCGTTACAAGGGTTTGGGTGAGATGAACCCTGAACAACTTTGGGATACTACCCTTAATCCCGAAAACCGAATCCTGTTGCAGGTAACTATTGAAGACGCCGAAAAGGCTGATCAAATCTTCACCGAACTGATGGGTGAAGATGTTTTGCCACGGAAAAGATTCATCCAGAATCGAGCGGCCTCGGTAAGAAATCTGGACGTGTAAAGATGGCTGAACAAAATAATAATCACTCCAACAAAGACGAAAAAACCGACTACGGCTTGATCCGGCCACGCTCGATCTACAACGAGATGACCGAGTCCTACTTGGACTACGCCATGAGCGTTATCGTCGCTCGAGCCTTACCCGATGTTCGCGACGGCCTCAAGCCTGTTCAACGTCGAATTCTCTATACCATGCGCCAGATGGGTCTGACACACGGAGCCAAACATCAAAAATCAGCCAAGATTATTGGTCAAGTCTTGGGTTTGTATCATCCTCACGGCGAAGGCTCGGTCTATGAAGCTATGGTCAGATTGGCCCAGTGGTGGAGTTTACGACTGACACTCGTTGATGGCCAAGGTAACTTTGGCTCAATGGATGGCGACCCAGCCGCCGCTATGCGCTACACCGAGGCTCGGATGTCTAAAGCCGCTGAAGCTATGCTTGAAGACATTGATAAAGAAACTGTTGACTGGCGAGACAACTACGATGGCACCACCAGCGAGCCAACAGTTCTACCCAGCCGCCTGCCGAACTTGGTGATTAACGGCGCTCAAGGGATTGCTGTTGGTATGGCTTCCAACATTCCGCCCCATAATATTAGCGAGGTTATTGATGGTCTTTTACTTCTGCTCGATAACCCCGATGCCGAAATTGACCGGCTCTTAGAAATCATTAAAGGACCGGACTTTCCAACATCTGGAATTATTTACAGCAAACAGGACATTGCTCAAGCTCTGTCCACCGGCCGAGGTGGCATTATTATTCGTGGCCGAGCCGAAATTGAAGAAGAAAAGAACAAATCCCGAATTGTCATTAGCGAGCTACCCTACCAAACCAACAAAGCCAATTTCATTACTCACATCGCCGATTTGGTCAAAGTTAAAAAGCTGGAAAGCATCAGCGATATTCGTGACGAATCCGACCGCCAAGAAGGCGTCCGGGTAGTGGTAGATCTAAAAACCGGCGCTATCCCAGCCAAAATTTTGAATCAACTCTACTCGCTAACAGAACTCCAGACAGTTGTTCATTACAATTTAGTTGCCTTGGTGGACGGTCTCCAACCAAGATTGATGAATATTAATGATGTTTTAACTGAATTTCTCAAACACCGCCAAGCAGTTGTTCGTAAACGCACCGAGTATGAGCTGAAAATTGCTAAAGAACGAGCTCATATTTTGGAAGGTCTGAAAATTGCTCTCGATCATATTGACGCTATTATTGCCTTGATTCGTAAGTCCAAGGATCGCGACGAAGCCAAGAGCAATTTAATGACAACCTACAAGTTGTCCGATCGTCAGGCAACGGCTATTTTGGAGATGCGATTAAGTCAGTTGGCTAATTTGGAGCGCCAACACGTTTACGATGAATACCAGGCCATACTTAAGCTTATCGCCGATTTGGAAGATATTCTAGCCAAGCCGGAACGAATCTCGACGATTATTCGTGATGAGCTTAAAGAGGCCAAAGACCAGTTTGGTACGCCTCGTAAAACCGAAGTCCGACCGGAAGCTTTGGGCGAGCTATCCAGCCTCGATCTAATTCCTGAAGAAAATGTCTTGGTTAGTCTAACAATGGCTAATTATGTCAAACGCTTGTCGCCGGATACTTACCGTAGTCAGTTGCGTGGCGGTAAAGGCGTGATTGGCATGGCAACCCGTGATGAAGATTCGGTTAAATCAATCATTTCCGCCAATACTCACGATGATATTTTATTCTTCACCGAACTAGGTAGGGTTTTTCGGATTAAAGTTCACGAGATTCCGGTTTCTTCACGCCAGAGCAAGGGTGTTGCCATACCAAATTTAATTCGTGTTTCTCAAGAGGAAAAAGTTACGGCAATTATTGCCTTGCCCAAATCAGGCTCACAGAAGTATCTGTTTTTTGCCACTAAACACGGCTCGGTCAAACGGGTTGAGACCGAGGCCTTTAAAAATGTTAAAAAATCCGGAGTTGCGGCAATTAACCTCAAGCCCGATGATCAATTGCTTTGGGTTCAAGAAACAACCGGCGACAACGAAATAGCCCAAATTACCCGTGGGGGTCAGGTTATTGTCTATAGCGAACAACAAGCCAGGCCGATGGGCCGATCGGCGGCCGGTGTCAGGGGAATTCGCCTGCGAGCTAGCGATGAAGTGATTGAGACGATTGTTCTTCGGCCTGATTCGGAATCAATTTGCGTTGTCAGTGAGAGAGGTATCGGTAAGAAGGTGGCTTTGGCAGAGTTTCGCAATCAGCATCGGGGCGGTAGTGGCATTCGTATTGCCAAGCTCAACGACAAAACCGGAAAACTAGCCGAGGCGGCGGTAATTCGGTCAACGTCAAAAGACCTGATGATCGCTACCACCTCCGGACAAATTATACGCATCAGTGCCAGATCAATTAAGCGATTAAGCCGCCAAGCTTCAGGAGTAATTTTGATCCGACTTAACAAAGAAGACCGAGTCAGCTCGATAACAATTCTAAACGAAGACGAAGAGGTAATTGTCAATGACGACAAAGCCAAGCCTTAGATTACCGGAATCAATCTCGGTCCGAACATTGGCTAGCCTTTTAGAGGTTGATCCATCGGTAGTCATCAGCAAATTAATGACTAATGGCGTCATCACCCACATTAACCAAAATCTAGACTATGACACGGCGGCGTTATTGGTGGAAGAATTTGACCGAACAGCCGAGCCGGAAGATCGTATGTCAACACGGGTAACTAAAACCTCTCAATCAAAATCGGCCGTCAGCCGGCCACCGATTGTGACGATTATGGGTCACGTTGATCATGGTAAGACTAGTTTGCTGGATTATATTCGTCAGGCTAGCGTGGCCAAATCTGAATCTGGTGGCATTACTCAACACATTAGCGCCTATCAAATTGAATTTCAGACTAACGACAAACAATTGAGAAAGATAACCTTCGTTGATACCCCCGGCCACGAGGCTTTTTCGGCATTGCGGGCCCACGGCGCAACTATAACCGATGTGGTTGTTTTGGTGGTGGCGGCCGATGATGGTGTTAAGCCACAAACTATCGAGGCCATTAACCACGCCAAGGGGGCCAACGTGCCGATCATAGTCGCCATTACCAAAATTGATAGTCCCAAAGCCCAAATAGATCGGGTTAAGCAGGAGTTGGCCGAGCATGAATTGGTTGGTGAAGATTGGGGTGGCAAAACAGTAGTTGTCCCAGTATCGGCTAAAACCGGTGAGGGAGTCAACAATTTGCTTGAGCTTATCGTTCTAACTTCGGATCTTTTGGAACTGAAAGCTGAACCGGAAATATCACCGGAAGGGATTATCATTGAAGCCAATCTAGACAAACAGGTCGGGCCTTTGGCCACGATCCTAATCTATAACGGGACGTTACGGCCTGGACAGGTAGTTGTTAGTGGAAAAACCTACGGACGGATCCGATCATTAGAGGACGACCAAGGACGAAAGCTTGTTAGCGCTGGCCCAGCTCAACCAGTCACTATTACTGGTCTTAAAGACGTGCCAGGTTTCGGTGATCGACTAGAGGCCGTACCTAATGAAAAAGTGGCCAAATCAATGACTCAATTGGTTGATCTTAAACGACAAAGCACCGCCAAAGAAGACGAGCAAGTCTTACCAATAATTATTAAAGCCGATGTCGGTGGCAGCCTGGCGGCTCTCGAGGACGTGTTAGGAAAACTGCGCTATAAGCGAGCAATTATCGAAGTAATATCTGGTGGTATCGGTCAGGTGACCGAAAATGATATCCTGTTGGCTTCTTCGGCTAAGGCAATAATTGTCTCGTTTCGCATGGCACCAGCCAAACGGATTCTGGAGCTGGCTCAAAAAGAGACTACTCTTATTAAGGAATTCTGGGTTATTTACGAGGCAGTGGACTTCTTAACCGAAGAACTTAACCGAATTGCCACCCCGACATTTGTGACAGTTACGCTCGGTAGACTTAAGGTGCTTAAAGTTTTTTCCCAAAAAAATGGTCAAGCGATTATTGGCGGTGAAGTTTTAGATGGACGGGCACAGGCGGATAGTCAGTTGGTTATAGTAAGAGAAAAAGAACCAGTCGGTACAGCTAAAGTGACAGAATTACAGATAGGCAAACTTAAGGCTGAAAAGGCCGAAAAAGGCGACCAGTGCGGATTGGGCTTGGTTGATATTTCCTCGCCCATCCAAGAAGGGGATATAGTTGAGTTTACTAAACTTCAAGAAGAGTAGTCAGCTTGCTTGTTTGGTCCCAGCTGGATAATCTGGATAAGGAGGGAAAATAGACCAACTACGAGCTATATGGCAAGGTTATCTGTATTTTAGCCTAGCCGACACTCACAACCTGATGTTGCTGATAATTGACGGCCTGTTTTTGGTCATCGCCTTTTTCTTTATTATCAAGTTTTTCAACAGCGAACGCGGCTTACGTTATTTAGGCTTGTTAATTGGTTCGGTCGTCATATTAATCGCTACGGCATGGATAACTTTGCCAGCTTTGCATCTGTTGGCTCAAGGCCTGCTTCTCTTGCTCTTGATAGGCGTGCCCATTTATTTCGATGAACAGTGGCAAGATCTTCTTAAACCCAGAAAGAATACCGATCAGCGACTATCATTTTTTTCAGTTTCTCTTTTGGCCATTGTCATGGCAACACTGTCGTTGGCTCTGACTCATGGCTTATCCACCAAGACGGCCGAATTTCCCCAGGGCGTGGTCGTAGGGGCGGTTAACTTACCTGATGGCGTGGCGGCCAATTTCGGCAGTCAGAAACTAATCCAGGTTCTGGTTAGCGCCCCACGTGCGAAATGGCAAAGTCTGACCGCTGATTCATTCTCGGCAAATGTAGACGTTGCCAAACAAGGTCAAGGAACTTACGATCTAACGGTTAATGTCAGCTCAAAACTACCAGACGTTAAGATTATTCGGGTTCAGCCCCCAAAACTGACGGTTACGGTTGAGCCGATAATCCGAAAAACCGTTAATCTTGTGGCTAAATTTTCCGGGCAAGCCGACGGTGGCCTAGTTCCCGATGACCCAGTTTTTGATCCAGATAAAGTCGAGATTTCCGGTCCCAAATCGGTGGTCAACGATATAACCCAAGCAATTGTCAAGGTTAATTTAGCCGGCCAGAGCCAAAAGATTGAGCTCAAGGCCAAACCCGTTGCCCTGCAAACAAACGATGCCCAGATAGAAGACGTTGGGTTTTCCCCAAATGAAGTCAAGGTGAGCGTGCCGTTGGTTAAGGCTGGCAAGATTAAAACCGTTGGCGTGTCGGCTAAAATCACCAATAACCCAGCCAGCGGTTTTTGGGTGGAGAATGTCACCATTGACCCTCCAGTCGTTAATATTACTGGCTCGGCTCAAAATTTGAGTAGTGTTAGTTCGATCTCCACTGATCCAATTTCGGTGGCGGGCCTAAACGCTGACACCCAGCTTTCAGCTAATTTGTCTTTGCCCTCGGGGATAACCTTAGCGACCGATGTCGGGAAGGTTAAGGTCAGTATAAAAATTAGTCAGACCAATTCAACCAAGTCTATCAGTCCCCAGTTATCCTACGACGGGTTAAGTAACGACCTAAAAGTCAGTAAAACCGACCCAACCTCGGTGGCGACACTGGTCGCCGGACCGGTTTTGACGCTGGCTGGCTTGGTTGATTCGCAAGTGACGCTCAAGATTGATCTATCGGCTTATCGGTCGGCTGGAACTTATTCGGTAACGATTAAAAACGCTAATTTTACTCTGTTAAATGGATTATCACTAGTGAGCTTCCTGCCTTCGGCGATTAGCGTTACGCTTGATGCCAAGTAGTGGTAGTGTGAATATATGACCAAAATTAAATTTTGGCAGGGTGATAAATTGAAGAAGCTACTTAGCCGATGGGAAGTGGTGGCGATAATCTTTGTCGGCTTATTACTCGGTGTTGGCATCTACTTTCTTCACCCAAATTTAATCCGGACCTCGCCGCTAGGCGGTCCTCCGCCTCAAACGGGAGTCATATCAGATTGGAAATTATCCGATCGTGATAACACGCCGAACCAAAACCCACTAAGAAATGAAATTACGGACTCACAACCCGTTCAAACGCCAAAATATGACCCCAATGGCGCTCTCCTCTTGACCAGAGACGGGTCAGGTGCGGTCAAGCCACTGCTTCGTTTTCAAGGAGAAGTGAGGTACAGTCGATGAATTTTTTGCAGCATATTATTGACAGGAGTAGGAGAGCTAAACGTTTGTTGATTGAGTTGGTCGTTATGGTAGTGGTGGCGATAGGTTTAACCCAGTCTGCTTTTGCCTACGCCCCGCCACCGGCCTCAAACATCCTACTGATCTTACCTCCGGAACTGGTCGTCAACTTACCGCCATTATCTATACTGCCGCCGAAACAAATAAAATTTGGCGGTCAAACCTATTCTTTTGCTACTTCTGGAAATTGGCCAGCGGACATCCCAAGTCAGAATTCTTATCAAATCACCTCGACCAAAATCGGTAGCGATGCTAGGGCTTATTACCAAGTTATCATCCGAGGTTTCAAGAAAGCTGGTTCTGGGGTTAAAGATTTCAGAATAACTTTTGACGATAGCCAAGCTACTAAGGACAAGTTTAACCAGCTTATTTCTGTCCTAAGTGGCGGTAATTCCGGAGATACTTCTTTCTTAGCTGCTAGTAGCAACTGCGCTACTAGCCCACCCGGCAAAGCCTACGTTTGTCTTAAGACCACCTCATATGTGTTTGTCTCCGGTAAAAAATACTCCCAAGCTTTAACCCAAGCCATTCCGGCCACCGGCATATTTATTGAAGGCAACGTTACCGCCAAGTCACTAAATAACTTCTCAATCTTTCCCAATTCAATCGCCGTCGGCCAAGCCGTAGATGTTTCTGGAGGCTTGAAGGTTATTGGCTATACCCCAATTAGCGCCCAACCTCTGTTTGATATGATCAACGCTAAAAAAGGTACGGGTACTTCATATGTCACTTCTGGCATTGCCGCCGATGCCCAATGGAACCTTAATTCATCCACTCAAGCCTTAGATGGTCCAAGTACTAGCTTTTCCTTGCCGCCGGAAGGCAAATTGTGGAACGTTTCCGGAGCTTCAACCTTTACTCTAGACCACCTAACATTTCAGGGTTCCGGTACATTGGTTTTTGAGGGAGATGTTAATATAAAAAACTCCGTAGCCTGCTTGGCTAACACCCGACTGGCTATCGTCGCCACCGGGACTATCACCTTCGACTCAACGGTTGACACAGTTGCTTGTGGTGCCTATGTTTCAACTGGCGCTGATATCAAATTTGCCAATCCCAGCAAGAAACATGCCAGTTACGCCGGTATCTTCATTGCCAAGAATAATATCACCCTGCCTAATCCCACCCTGCTTGACGGGTTATTTTCTATCAATTACGACAAGAATTATGCCCAGAACCCGACAGTCCTACTCAAAGAACTGATCAAGTTGGCGATTTCCACCAATTCCTAAACTGGCCAAGTCATACCGAGATGGTTGTTGATTCGGTCGAGGTCGAAATACGGGCGGGCGCTGGTGGCGATGGCATCATTGCCTGGCGTCGAGAAAAACACGTCCCCAAAGGTGGACCTGATGGCGGAGACGGTGGCCGAGGCGGGAGTGTGTTTGTCAAAGCTAGCCACGATCTTGACACCCTACGGTCTTTTCAGTTCCGTAAAGTCTTTCAAGCCGAAGGAGGTACCCGGGGTTCCAATAAACGGCGTCATGGTGTCAGCGGTCAAGACTTGGAATTGTTGGTACCCGTTGGCACTAGAATTGAAGACGCCGAGACAGGTCAATTGCTGGCTGATTTTACCAAAAACGAGCAGAAAATTAAATTAGTCCAGGGCGGTAAGGGTGGGCAGGGCAACTGTCATTTCGCAACCTCAACCAAGCAAGTACCGTATAAAGCTACCCAAGGACGGCCTGGAGAAAAAAAACGGGTTCGTTTAGAGCTTCAACATCTGGCCGACGTTGCTTTAGTTGGTTTACCAAACGCCGGAAAATCCTCACTTATTAGAGCCTTAACTGACGCAAAATCGCCAGTTGGGGCTTACGCATTTTCAACCAGAGAGCCAATTTTGGGCGTGATGAAAGTCGGTGATAGCCAAGTAACTATCATAGATTTGCCAGGTCTAATTGAAGGCGCTCACAAAGGCAGAGGCTTGGGCGATTCGTTTTTAAGACATACTGGCAGAGTTCGATTGTTAATCCAGGTGGTCGATGGTACCACCGACGACATCGCTCGAGCGCTCCAAGCAGTCCGTTTAGAATTGGTTGCCTACAAGCCCCAGCTCAAAGATATCGACGAATTAGTGGTGATTAATAAAATAGATTTGCTCACGGCCGAGCAAGAGGCCAAACTAAAGAAATCATTTCCTGACGCTTTTCTGGTTAGCGCCGAGCTAAAAACTGGCATTCAAGATCTCCAGTCAAAACTAGCAAATATGACACTTGACAAGTCTAGGTAATAATTGCATACTGCTATTGAGCTAAATTGAGAACAAATTAGAAGTGAGGGAAGCGACAAAAGCGTACGCTCGGGTTTTGGTCACGCCAAGTGGCTTTTTGTGGTCTAAAAAACTATTTATATACGTTAGGAGGTAAACTGCGTAAGTACTTTCGGCCGGTCGACACTACTACAGGTTTTTCTAACCTGATAGAAGTCCAATTGCAGAGCTATCGCTGGTTTTTTGAAGAGGGAATCCAGGAGTTAATTAACGAAATTTCACCGGTTGAAGATTTCACCGGCAAGGTTTTTTCATTAGAATTTGAGAAATATACTTTAGACACTCCTAAATACGACGAAAAAACCGCCAAGGATAAAAATCTAACTTTTAAGGCGCCACTGCGTTGTAAAGTCAAGTTAACCAATAAGCTAAATAAGAAAATTAGGACTGGCGAGGTCTTCTTGGGTGATTTTCCGCTAATGACTGCCCGAGGCACGTTTGTTATCAATGGAGTTGAGCGAGTGGTTGTATCTCAAATTGCTCGATCGTTCGGAGTTCTTTTCGTCTCCGAACAAATCGGTGGTCGCCGTCTGTTTGGCGCTAAGGTTATTCCTAATCGAGGAGCTTGGTTGGAGTTTGAGACCAATTCCCGCGACGTTATCTCGGTCAAAGTTGATCGAAAACGTCGTATTCCGGTTACAACTTTCTTGCGAGTTCTAGGCAAGATGGACGACAAAGCCATTGTCAGAGCTTTCAAATCTGTTGATACTAACCTCGATCATCAATATATTAGTTCAACTCTTGCCCGCGATCCGGCTAAAACCTATGAAGACGCCCTGGTTGAAGTCTACAAAAGAATTCGTCCTGGCGATCTAGTCACTCCAGAAACGGCCGAGCAGTTTATCCAAACAATTTTCTTTAATTCCAAGCGCTACGACTTGGGCCGGGTCGGTCGTTACAAAATCAATCAGCGACTCGGTCTGAATATTACCAATACCTCGCCAAATAGGGTTCTGAAAATAGACGATATTGTTGAAACTGTCAAAGAAGTTATTCGCCTTAACAATGATCCCTTTGCCCTCCCGGACGATGTTGATCATTTGAATAATCGTCGAGTCAAAGCTGTTGGTGAGTTGGTTCAGAACCGTTTGCGGGTTGGTTTGATGCGAATGGAGCGAATTATTAAGGATCGGATGAGCCAGATCGTCGATCCGGAAGACGTTAACCCTGTTGCCTTGGTCAACTCAAGACCAGTTGCGGCAATTTTGCAGGAGTTCTTTGCTTCTAGTCAGATGAGTCAATTTATGAACCAGACCAACCCCCTGGCCGAACTCGAGCATAAAAGAACGCTCTCGGCCACCGGCCCTGGTGGCCTGTCGCGCGAACATGCCGGTTTCGACGTTCGCGACGTCCACCGTTCCCACTATGGCCGAATCTGCCCGATTACCACTCCTGAAGGACAGAATATCGGACTAGTTGGCTATCTAGCCACCTCGGCCAGAGTAAATTCCTACGGTTTCATCGAAACACCCTTTCGCAAAGTTGAAGTCAAGGATGGCAAAGCCAAGGTAACCAACAAAGTTGAGTATCTCGATGCTTTTGAAGAAGAAAACTACGTTATGGCCCCGTTTACTGGTCAGATTGATGCCGAAGGTTGCCTGATTGGTCCAAAAATGGCAGCCCGACGAGGGGGTGAGCCAGTCATTGAGCCAGTGACAAATATTAATTACATAGACGTCTCGCCGCAACAAATTGGTGGCATTGCCGTAGCCCTAATTCCATTTATTGAGCATGACGAAGCGGTTCGAGCTTCGATGGGTTCGAATATGCAACGTCAGGCTGTGCCATTAGTTAGACCACAGGCTCCGATCATCGGCACCGGACTCGAGGAGTCGGTTAAAGATTCTGGTCAGTTGATCGTTTCCGAACATGATGGTGTTGTTAGCTATCTCGACGCCGAGAAGATCACCATCAAATTTTCTGCCAGTGAAAAGACCTATTCGTTGCTTAAATTTAATCGCTCCAACCAGAGCACTTGTATCAACCAACGTCCGGCTGTAAGGCTGGGTGACAAGGTTAAAGCCGGACAAGTTATCGCCGACTCGTCAGCTTCTGACGCCGGCGAACTAGCCATCGGCCAGAATGTCACCGTCGCTTATATGACTTGGGGCGGTTACAATTATGAAGATGCCGTTATCGTCTCCGAACGACTGGTTAAAGACGATCGCTACACCTCAATTCACATCGAGAAGTACACTGCTGAAGTTCGAGACACCAAGCTTGGACCAGAACTAATCACTCGAGACATACCAAATGTTGGCGACGAAGCCTTGGCTAACTTAGACGAGCAGGGGATTGTCAGAGTTGGGGCAGAAATTTCCGCCGGTGATATTTTAGTTGGTAAGATCACGCCTAAAGGCGAATCCGAACTAACGGCCGAAGAAAAATTACTTCGAGCTATCTTTGGCGAGAAAGCCAAAGATGTTAAAGATACTTCTTTGAGACTGCCTCACGGGGAGTATGGCAAAGTTGTCGGTCTGAAAATTTTCTCTAAAGAAGCCGCCGACGAGTTGCCAGCAGGGGTTTATCAGCAGATAGAAGTGGCCATCGCCCAGATGCGTAAAGTTGCGGTTGGTGACAAAATGGCCGGACGCCACGGAAACAAAGGGGTTATCTCGCGAGTCGTTCCTGAAGAAGACATGCCGTTTTTGCCTGACGGAACACCAATTGACATAATACTCAATCCGCTAGGAGTTATTTCTCGAATGAACCTTGGACAGATCCTAGAGACCCATTTGGGTTGGGCGGCTAGCAAGCTTAACTATAAAGTTGCCTCGCCAGCGTTCATGGGTGTGCCAGTGTCCAATATAGAGCAAGAACTAAAAAAGGCTGGCTTGCCAGAAGACGGTAAGATCCAGCTTCGAGATGGACGAGCCGGCACCGATTACAATCAAAACACCACTGTTGGTATCAACTATATGTTGAAACTGATTCACTTGGTTGACGACAAGATGCACGCTCGTTCAACCGGCCCTTACTCAATGGTTACCCAGCAGCCACTGGGTGGAAAGGCACAATTTGGCGGCCAGCGATTTGGCGAAATGGAAGTTTGGGCTTTAGAAGCTTACGGTGCCGCCCACACTTTGCAAGAAATGCTGACTATAAAATCTGATGACGTTATCGGTCGAGCCAAGGCTTATGAGGCTATCATTAAAGGAGAAGAAATTCAGAAACCACAGATTCCGGCTTCATTCGCTGTTTTAGTTCGCGAGCTTCAAAGTCTGTGCCTGAACGTTGACATTATTGAGAGCAAAGAAAAAGTAAAAGCGGCGACCGAGGAGCTTAACGTTATTGCCGATGAATCTGTCTTAGACGAAGGCAAGCCCAGGGAAGCCGCCGATACATCCAAGTGGGAAAAAACTAGCAGGGTCCTAGTGGCCGAGGAGAAGAGCTGATGAACGAACCTAGAACCCAGCAACGGCCGGAAAAAGCCGAAATAAGCCTGCTCAATTTTGAGGGATTAAGAGTCAAGGTCGCCAGCCCCGATGATATCGAGCGTTGGAGCTATGGTGAAGTTCAGAAACCAGAGACAATCAACTACCGAACCCAAAAACCAGAGCGAGACGGTCTTTTTGATGAGAAAATTTTTGGCCCAACCAAGGACTGGGAGTGTTACTGCGGTAAGTATAAGCGGATCCGTTACAAGGGTGTAATTTGCGACAAGTGCGGTGTTGAGGTCACTCGTTCTTCCGTTCGTCGTGAACGGATGGGTCATATTGATCTGGCCGTGCCAGTGGCCCACATTTGGTATGTCCGTGGAGCGCCTTACGTTATTAGCACTCTGCTTGATATATCGGTTACTGATTTGGAGAAAGTCACCTATTTTGCTGGTTTTATCATTACCGATGTTAACGAAGAGCTCAAAACACAAGCCGCGGAGCAGTTAGATGGGGAATATAAAGACGCTAAAGAATTACTTAAGGACTCCCCGGAACGCCTAGAACAGCTTGAGCTTAATTATAAATCCACTAAGACAGAACTAAATTCGCTCTCACCCAAACAAGTCATCGCCGAAGGCAAATACCACGAACTATCCTTGCGTTTTGGCGGAATTATTAAAGTTGGCATTGGCGCTGAAGCTCTGCTTGAATTACTTAAAAAGGTTGATGTGGATCAAGAAATCGCTACTGTTAGAGCCATTTCGCATAATGCTCTGCCCAACGCCCATCGAAGATTAATGAAACGGTTGCGGATTTTAACTGACCTACAAAAAGCGGCTATTAAGCCAGAATGGCTAATTATTTCTAACTTGCCGGTTCTGCCGCCGGATCTTCGACCGATGGTTCAGCTGGACGGCGGTCGCTTCGCCTCATCCGATCTTAATGATCTATATCGCCGAGTTATCAGCCGAAACAACCGCTTGAAGAGACTGATGAACCAAGGCGCGCCGGACGTAATCGTTCGCAACGAAAAAAGAATGCTTCAGGAAGCTGTCGACGCTTTAATTGACAACTCGGCTCGGAAGAGCCAAGCTTCGATTGGCGGCGGTCGTCAGCCGCGATCACTCTCCGATATGCTCCGAGGCAAACAAGGCCGTTTCCGCCAGAATCTTTTAGGTAAGCGTGTTGATTACTCCGGACGTTCAGTAATCGTCGTTGGGCCAAACCTGCACCTTGATCAGTGTGGACTGCCAAAAGTCATGGCTCTGGAACTATTCAAGCCCTTTGTTATCTCACGGCTAATCTCTGATGGTTATGTTAATAACCCCAAAAATGCCACTCGCTTGATTGAGCGTGGCACTCCGGAAGTTTGGGAAATTCTCGAGCAGATCACTCGCGAGTCATTGGTTATGCTTAACCGAGCTCCGACCTTACACCGTTTGGGTATTCAAGCCTTTAAGCCTATGTTAATCGAGGGTAAAGCCATCCAACTTCACCCGCTGGTTTGTGCCGCTTACAACGCCGACTTTGACGGCGACCAAATGGCCGTTCATGTACCACTTTCTACTCAAGCTCGAGCCGAGGCTCATCGCTTGATGCTCTCCAGCCACAACCTACTCAAACCGGCGTCGGGTGAGCCGTTAATCGCTCCTCGATTAGATATTGTCTTTGGCCTCTATTACTTAACCAACACTGCCAAAGGTGTCCAAGGCGAAGGCCAATCATTCTATTCTATTAAAGAGCTCGATCTAGCCTATCAGCGCGGTGGGCTTCATCCTCAAGCCGCGGTCCAATTACGTGTTGGTGACGAGCGGATCGAAACAACTCCAGGTAGGGCCATGCTCAATCTAATCCTGCCCAAGGGCCATGCCTATGTTAACCAAACTATCGACTCTAAAAAGATTAAGGCCATCATCCGAGCAATTTATAAGAACTACGGACGTGAAGTTACGGCAAAATTGGCTGACGATCTGATGGCTCTTGGCTTTAAATTCGCCGAGAAATCTGGAATGACCATGTCTATCTCCGATATTAATGCCCCAAAAAACAGGGACGCTCTAATCAAAGAGGGTGAGCTGGCTATTGACGAAATTACTAAACGTTATCGTCGCGGTCTGATTACGGCTTTGGAACGTAAAAAATTGTCTATCGAAAAATGGACGGAAATTCGCAACAAGATCGAGAAAGCACTTATGAGTGACTTTGACCATAATAGTCCGGTCTGGACAATGGTTGATTCTGGCGCTCGTGGCTCCAAAAACCAGTTGACCCAGCTGGCCGGCATGAAAGGCTTAGTCGTTAACCCGGCTGGCGATATTATTGAAGTGCCAATTACTCACAACTACAAGGAAGGTTTAACCGTCCTTGAATACTTTATCTCCACTCATGGTTCCAGGAAAGGTAAATCCGATACATCGCTTAAAACGGCTGACGCAGGTTATCTAACCAGGCGTTTAGTTGATGTTGCCCAGGATTTAGTTATTAATCAAGAAGACTGTGGCAGTAAACGAGGCTTGATCTTTAGAAAACCTGAATCAGAAGAGTACGGTGGCTCATTCCAGGACAGGATAATTGGTCGTGTCAGCCTGGAAACCCACAAAAACAAAGACGGCAAGACAATCGTCAAAGCCAACCAAGAGATTACCGAAGAGATCGCCCAGGCAATTATCGGAGCCGGCATTGAAGAGCTGAATGTTCGCTCAATCCTCTACTGTTTGGCCGAGTGGGGCATCTGTCAGAAGTGTTATGGCCGAGATCTAGCCAGCGGAGAAACTGTCGAGAAAGGAACGGCCGTTGGTATTATGGCCGCCCAAGCTATCGGCGAGCCAGGTACCCAGCTGACCATGAAAACTTTTCACATGGGTGGTGTTTCAGTTGGTGACATTACTTCCGGTTTGCCCCGTGTCGAAGAAATTTTCGAGGCCCGACCACCTCACAACCCAGGAACTATTTGTGAGATCGATGGTAAGGTCCTCATTACTGAAGAAAAAGACAAACAAATTATTGAGATTGTTTCTACCGTCATACCAGAAGAAACCTATCAAATCTCTGAGGGCTACGTACCGGCCGTCAAGGACAAAGAAGTGGTCAAAGAGAAGCAGGCTATTGCTACCGCTACCGATAAAAAAGCCATCCGAACAAATATTGGCGGTAAGGTCAAGCTGTCTGGCTCGACAATCACTATCCTTTCTGGAGAGCCACTTAAGGCCAGTTACCAGGTGACAGGCGATATGGTCCTGAAGGTTGGTAACGGCGACACAGTTCAGAAAGGTGATCAGCTAACTGAAGGTCATCTAGAGCTGTCAATTGCTCTTGATTTAATGGGCCTGGAGAATACCCAAAAATATATTATTCATGAGGTTCAGAATATCTACTCGTCCCATGGTGCCGAGGTCAATGAAAAACATATCGAGATTATTGCCCGAGCTATGTTCTCTAAAGTCCAAATAGTTGACTCTGGCGACTCAACTCTTCTCTCTTGTAGCTTAGTTGATCGGCTTTCGATAGAAGCGATCAACGATCGGCTCAAAAAAGACAAGAAACAGCCGATCACTTTTGAGCCACGTATACAAGGGATTACCCGGGCTTCACTATCAACCAACAGCTTCCTCTCGGCCGCATCCTTCCAAGAGACTACTAGCGTCTTAATTAAGGCCGCTATTCAAAGTGCCGTTGATCCGCTCCGAGGCCTCAAAGAAAACGTCATTATCGGAAAACTGATCCCAGCCGGCTCTGGATTTAATCCTGACTTGATTGACCAGAAGCAGGAAGTTAAGTAAACTGGACGCTAATGCCTACGATCAACCAGCTTGTTAAGCACCCACGTGTCCACACTAAAGCTAAATCCACCTCACCGGCGCTACACCGGGGTTTTAATAGTCTGAAAAATCGGCCGGTCATATTTGCCAAAGGCCGACCACTGATGCGTGGTGTTTGCACAAAAGTTACTACTATGACCCCTAAAAAACCAAACTCGGCTTTGCGAAAGATCGCTCGTGTTCGGTTGACCAGTGGCCAAGAAGTGACTGCCTATATTCCTGGGATTAAACACAATCTTCAGGAGCACTCACTGGTCTTGGTTCGCGGAGGTCGTGTCAAAGACTTACCTGGCGTTAAATATCATATTGTTCGGGGTACTTTGAATGCTGAAGGTGTGGAAAACCGCAAACAAGGCCGCAGTAAGTACGGAGCTAAGAAGAAGTAATGGAAAAACTCAAAATCCGAAACTCAAAATCCGAAACAATATTAAATTTTCAAAATTCTAAATTTGAACTTGTCTCGTGCTTAGAAATTAGTGCTTTGAGTTTACAAACCGGAGGTTTGTTCTGATGCGTGGACGAAGTAAATTTAAACGCTCACCCCTGGTTCTTGAAGAAAAATACGGTGATCCGTTGATGTCCAAGTTCATCAATAAACTAATGATGGGTGGCAAAAAACAAACTGCGACTAACATTGTTTATAGGGCATTGGAAAAGCTAGCTAAAGAAAAGTCTAGCGATCCGGTTTCTATTCTTAAGGACGTACTAGAGAAAGCTTCGCCAATTCTTGAAGTTCGATCTCGTCGAGTTGGTGGCGCTAACTATCAGGTACCAATCGAAGTCAAGCCCAGCCGAAAAGTTATTCTGGTTTTTCGCTGGCTCTTAAATTCCGCTCGTAAGCGCCAGGGCAAAGCTATGGATGAGATTCTTTACGAAGAAATGAAAGCCATTTTGGATGGCACTGGTCCAGTCATGAAAGCCCGCGAAGATCTGCATAAAATGGCTGAATCCAACCGTGCCTTTGCTCATTTTGCTAGATACTAAGAGCCCAAAATGCAATTTTCAGTTTTCAATTTTCAGTTTTCAACCAAGGAACAATTGCCCAATTCTCAATTTGAAAATTGGAAGATTAATTATTACTTGAAAATTACAAATTCCGGAGAAATTTGCTGATGGCTCGTCAGTATTCGTTAGATAAAGTACGAAATATCGGTATCATAGCCCACATCGATGCCGGTAAAACTACCGTTTCCGAACGGGTTTTGTTCTACACGGGCAAATCCTACAAAATTGGTGAAGTTCATGAAGGCGAGGCGGTTATGGACTGGATGGCTCAAGAACGTGAGCGAGGCATTACTATTACTGCCGCGGCAACCACCTGCTTTTGGAAAGATCACACCATTAATATTATTGATACCCCGGGTCACATCGATTTTACCATTGAAGTTCAGCGCTCATTGCGTGTACTCGACGGTGCCGTTACCGTTTTTGACGGCGTTGCCGGTGTCGAAGCCCAGAGCGAAACCGTCTGGCGCCAAGCCGATAAATATAAAGTTCCCCGAATCTGTTTTGTTAATAAACTCGATCGTATCGGCGCCGATTTCAAGCACGTGGTTAAAACAATCCAAGATCGTCTTGGGGCTAAAACCGCCGTAATGCAATTGCCAATTGGCACCGAAGACAAACTTACTGGCGTTGTAGACTTGCTTAAAAATAAAGCCATAATTTGGAAAGACGACATGGGTGTTGATCCAATTGAAGAAGAAGTGCCAGCCGACATGAAAAGCGAAGTAGAGGAATATCGCCACCAACTAATTGAACAAATTGCTGAAACTGACCATGAGTTATTAGAAGCCTATTTTTCCGGCCGAGAGCTGACAGCCGACGAGCTGAAGGCTGGGTTGCGTCGAGCAGTTATCGCTAATCTCCTTTTTCCAGTCTTGGCCGGTTCGGCTCTCAAAAACAAAGGTGTTCAGCCAATGCTGGACGCTGTTATTGATTATCTGCCCTCACCACTGGAAGTTCCAGCCATCGAAGGTAGCGACCCCAAAGATCCAGAGAAAAAAATGACTCGAGCCGTCTCTGACGATGAACCCTTTACCGCTCTGGCCTTCAAAGTTGCTTCCGACCCGTTTGTCGGTAGCCTAACGTTCTTTCGTGTTTATGCTGGTAAACTCTCCGCAGGCAGTTATGTATTGAACTCTTCCAAGGGCGAAAAAGAGCGGGTTGGTCGGATTGTCCGGCTTCACGCTAATTCTCGCGAAGACGTCAATGAAATCTACGCCGGGGATATCGCCGCAGCTGTCGGTCTGAAAAACACCACTACCGGTGATACATTATGCGCCGAAAATAGCCCAATCGTTTTGGAACGAATTTTTGCCCCTGAACCAGTTATCAAGATGTCGATTGAGCCAAAAACCAAGGCCGATCAAGAAAAAATGGGCGCCGCTCTTCAACGTCTGGCCCAAGAAGACCCGACATTACGACTAAGCCAGGATGAAACCACTAATCAAACCTTAATTGAAGGCATGGGTGAACTCCACTTGGATATTATCGTTGATCGAATGAAACGGGAATTTAGCGTTGATGCCATCAAGGGCACACCTCAAGTTGCCTACAAAGAAACTATTACTAGACCCATTAAACAAGAAGGTAAATACATCAAGCAAACCGGTGGTCGCGGCCAGTACGGTCATGTCTGGTTGGAAATAATCCCACTGGAACGAAGTAGCGGTTTTGAGTTTGTCAACAAGATCAGCGGCGGAACTATCCCTCGCGAATTTATCGGCCCGGTTGAGAAAGGTGTTAAAGAGGCACTATCTAAGGGCGTTGTGGCCGGTTACCCGCTAGTAGACATTCAAGTCAAACTTTACGATGGCTCGTTCCACGACGTTGACTCATCTGATATCGCTTTCCAAATTGCTGGTGCCATGGCTCTTCGTGAGGGCGCCAAAAAAGCTGGACCAATTATTCTTGAGCCAATTATGAAAGTTGAAGTGATTGTGCCCGAGGAATTCTTCGGCAATGTTATGGGCGATCTTAACTCTCGTCGTGGCCAGATTATGTCCACCGATGATCGGGGCAACTCCCGAGTAATTGACGCTACCGTGCCGCTATCAGAAATGTTTGGCTATATCACCGAGCTTCGAGGTATGAGCCAAGGCCGAGCCTCCTTTACGATGGAATTTGATCACTACGAACCAGCGCCCAGTAACGTTACTGCCCAGATCGTGGGTAAATCCGCCGCTGGAGCCAAGACTTAAATTATTTTTAATATAAGAATTTATTGCAAAGGGGTAGGGGTGCTACTTGCGAAGCGCTGCCCCGCTCGCCGTTACAAAATGCCCCAGAAATATTTTGACATTTTTCGCGGCTTCCGTTCGAAGCTCCAAATATTCGCTTCTCATCCCGCCCACTCCCCACCCAAGCACGCTAGGGCAAAGATCAAGGTGGAAAACGGGCTTATAACCTGCTTTTGGGTTAGATTCGCCCGTTTTCCGATTGGTTATAAAGAAAAGCCGTGCGATTTCTTGTTACCTGCTTACACCTCCGAGGTGTAATATAGTTGAGGGATGTAAACTTCGATTAAGAAAAAGCCCCAGTGTTGTTACACTAAGGCTCATGGGTGGAATTGCACCCAACACTATCCACGATTGCTCGATAAGCTTCCTTGGTTAACGGAAGACCAGTTGACACGATGCAAATGGTGACTGCAACGAATTGGTCGTGCGTTAGGGACTGTTCAGCGCAGAGTTGGAGCAACCCTTTATTTATTGGGTCCGAAAGAAATGACACTCCCCGGACTCCTGAATAGTCGTCCGGGGAGTGTCATTTATGTCTGCGCGTCAAGACTTTTATCCAATTAAAAATCCGTTACTGATGAGCGACTGGTCTCCTTTTTGACTTTGTCTTTGCGCAAGGGGGTGGGAGTTTTGAGGGTAGGGGGAGCACTTGCGGTAGGTCCCCCTACCCTCAAAGGCCGAGAACTCTTGACGCTTCGGTGTAATTGTATATAAATTTTCTAATTTTAAATTTAATTTTGGATTTTGGTTTTTGCATTTTGAATTTAACTTCTCCTGCAAAAGTTCCGATACATACTGGACTCTTTGAAAGTTAAGGAGCTTCCATGAGAGTGGAGTTTGTCGGTCGATGGATTAAGGGCTACGGTCGGTTCATGAAAACTATGGACAC
>JBGOUP010000045.1:0-3979 GCA_041477655.1 Patescibacteria group bacterium | reverse complement strand
ATCAGGGTAGTGTTGATCAGACTTCGCCAACCAATTCCGATTTGAACAGTTTCTGGAAGAATCTTCTACCGGGCCAGTAATGGATATAGACACGCTTCGCCAACGGTTTCAGAACTATTTTTCCAAGCTTGGCTATAAATCTCAGTCGGCCGCCAATTTGGTACCTGAAAACGACCCGTCGGTTCTTTTTACCACCGCTGGCATGCAGCAGTTTAAATATTTCTATCAGCACCCCGATCAGGCCCCAGCTCAAAAATTGATCAGTGTTCAGCCGGTCATTCGCACCAGCGATATCGATGAAGTTGGCGACGATACCCACTTAACGATGTTCGAGATGCTGGGCAATTTTAGTTTCGGACATGTTTCGTCTATGAAGATGAAGGAAACAGCCGCCAAAGAGTATCTGGAATTCTTCACTAAAGTTATGGGTCTTAGCAAGGATGAGCTATCGATTGATGTTTTTGCTGGCGATGAAGATATATCTCCTGATTATGAGTCCGAAGGCGTCTGGCACTCAATCGGGGTTAAGTTACGCAAAACTGGTCGCGATGATACGTTCTGGGGTCCTACGGGCGATGAAGGGCCGTGCGGTCCTTCGGCTGAAATATATGTGAAAGGACTTGAAGTTGGAACGTTGGTATTTAATCAGTATTACAAAAGCCGTGATGGTAAATTTGCTCCCCTGGATTCGTCAGGTATCGACGTTGGGCTGGGTCTGGAGAGGCTGTCAGCCGTTTTGCAAGGTAAAGATTCCGTTTGGCAGATTGAGCCGTTTGAAGGTTGGGTTAGCCAGCTCAATGTTGATCAAACCGATGGCCGAATTATTATTGATCATTTGCGGGCGATTATTTTTATTGCTAGCAGCGGCATTGAGCCGGGCAATAAAGGACGAGAGTACGTCTTGCGCCGCTTAATTCGTAAAGTCGAGTTTCTGGCCAATCGAAATAATATCAGTAAAGATTTGTTGATCGAACTCAAATCCGCCATCACCCATCATTACTCTAAGTTTTACACTCTTGATCCGACCCGAATTGCCAATGCTTACAAAAGTGAGCGGGAGCGATTTAGTCATCTGCTGGGCAAAGCCACGGCCCACTTAGAAAACTGGCTAGCCAAAAACCCAACTGATAATCCCAAAGAAGTAACCGACCTGGCCTTCCAAATGGTCGAATCATTTGGATTTCCCAAAGAAATGGCCTTTGAGTATCTGATCAGCCAGGACCGAACAGTTGATAGTAATTATTTTGATCAGCTCTTTAGCCAACATCAGGAAACTTCGCGTCACGGCAGTGCCAAGCAATTCAAAAGTGGCTTGGCTGATCATAACGAACAGACCATCAAGCATCACACTGCTACCCATATGCTGTTGGCGGCTTTGCGTCAGGTTTTAGGGCCGGGCGTTCACCAGCAGGGCTCCAACGTTACTAGCGAACGACTACGATTGGACTTTTCATTTGACCGGCCGCTGACTGATCAAGAAAAAAAACAAACTGAAGATTTGGTTAATAAAAATATTCAGGCCGATCTACCAGTGAGGGTTGATGAGCTAACTAAAGAACAAGCGTTGGCAACGGGCGCCCTGGCCGAATTTGGCAATAAATATGGTGAATCCGTCACCATCTATTCGATAGGTGATTTCTCCAAAGAGTTCTGCGCTGGCCCCCATGTCTCCCACACTGGTGTCTTGGGTAAATTTGCCATTCTTAAAGAAATCGCCTCATCTCGCGGGGTTCGTCGGATCAAAGCCCGAACCACTTGACTTTCCAGATTAAATATGGTAGGGTATACACGTTCTAAGTTATTCGATTTTTAAAAACAATTCTGTCGGCGGACATAAACGCAAGGAGAACAGCTGATGGGGAATCAGACAGTCTCAATGGCCAGCGATCAACAGAAAGGCGATATCCAAGCAACAGTGCTTGGAGCATTGCCAGGAATCCTCCAGACTTTGACCCACGACGACGCTCAAGTGATTATTGGCGCTAAAGGCGAATTGCTTAAGGGCATCCGAGGAGTCTTCGAGCCCTACATTCGAACCAAAAATGATCTTTACTGGCTCGACGAGTGGACGCGCTTCTACGCCGAGGTTTTCGGTCTGGAGTGCGATTACTCACAACTTCGTGTTCCAGTCTCCCAAGAAGGTTTCGGTTGGCTCTTGATCGCCGACGAGCGGATCACTACCCAGATGGCCTTCGACAAGTCCGTCGAGCGCTTCCCTAGCTGGAAGTACACCGACTCGTCACTTGACGAGGCTATTCCGGTTGAAAAAGATGTTCGTTCCCACAAGAATGGCACCTATGCCATCCGGTTACGAGATCGAATTGAAGCCGACAAGGAGTTGAAAAACCGCTCGGCTAACAATCTGGCTCAAACTAACGTCTCGGCCATCACTGCCAGAGAACGGATCATTCTCGAACTCTGGTACCACTGGAAAAACAACGATCATCTAGACAAGGAGAACGTTACCTTAGATGCCGGTTCCCGTCATTCGGGCGGTCGCGTGCCGCGCTGTCGCTGGGACGGCGGTAGGTTCAGAGTCAGTTGGTGCGATCCCGTCTACGCCTTCGACGACATCCGTGCTCGTCAGGTAGTTTCCTAACCCTTTTTCTTTTTGTTTTGTTCACTTGCCCCGTGCCGATTTTGGTGCGGGGCTTTCTCAATCCTGCAAAATTTGGTTAAGTAACTTTGGCTGTTCAACCGATCCGCCGGCTGACGGACAGCGGTTGGCCATTTCTAGGAAACTACGTGCCATATTTCAAAGAAGATGGGCTACATGCCCTGCTTCGTAAGACACCTTTTGGTAACTTCTGTCATTCTATTTTGAAGGCAGATAGTAACAGACGGAATTGGCACAGAGCGGTTCCCGTAATTCGGACGGTAACGTGCCGAACTGTAACTGGAACGACGGTAAGTTCAGAGTCAATTGGTACAATCCCGACAACGCCAACGACAACATCCGTGCTCGTCAGGTAGTCTCCGCAAAAACTCGTTCTCAAGCGGGCTTTTGTTAATTAAGCGATTTAATCCAGCCGTTAGTCATCATTGAAAGTTCTTGGAGAATGGTTGATAGTTCAATGTATTTTACTTGCTCAATTATTTGTAATTCATGGCAGACTCGAATCAGTCTTTTTACCAACTCTATCTCCCGTCTTAATTTGTAAAGATATGGCAGTTTTTCTTGCCGACTCAATAACGAAGCTTCAATACCACTGCCAAGTATTTCTAAAACGCCACTTTCTATTTTCAAAAAAATTCCCAGACGTTCTTTCTTGGGCAGTTTTGAGCTGATTTGGTAAATTCTCTTGTATAATTCAGTCGTCAAATGAACGATCGGAATTTCCAAAATTGCCGAGGGGGGGGGTCTTACTAAAGGGGTTTTGTTTGACCATGGTACTTTTGAAAAGATTATCTCCCTTGATAACCTTTTTACCGCTTGGCGGCAGTTTCGTAAAGGCAAGCGAGCCAACAAAGATGTTCAAGAGTTTGAATTCTGCCTGGAAGATAATATTTTTCGGCTCCACGAAGATTTAATAAATGGTGTATACAAATCAAGTAGCTATAAACAATTTTTAATTACTGACCCAAAAACTCGGCTCATTAGTAAAGCTCCAGTTCGTGACCGTTTGCTTCACCAGGCCATTTACCAGATTCTCTATCCGGCCTTTGATAAAACATTTATTTTCGATAGTTATTCCTGTCGCAACCAAAAAGGTACCCACAAGGCTTTTCAACGGCTTGTCCAATTTACCCATAAAGTTAGCCAAAGTTACAACAAACCCTGCTGGGCGTTAAAAATGGATATCAAAAAGTATTTTGATTCGATTGACCATGAAATTTTGCTTAGCCTACTTGCTCAAAGAATCAACGACCCAAAGTTACTTTATACCTTAAAAGGTATAATTAGCAGTTTTGAATTTAGCCCAGGCAAAGGCATGCCGCTTGGTAATCTAACCAGCCAGCTCTTCGCCAATATTTACCT
>JBGOUP010000006.1:0-30210 GCA_041477655.1 Patescibacteria group bacterium | reverse complement strand
GTTCGGCGTAGCTGATGAAGATTTTCATAAACTTCTGGACGACCTGGTCCAAAAAGCCATTTTCTAATTACAAATAACATTTTGATTTCAGTGGCAGTCTTCGACTGCCGACTTCTTTCGTGGGGGCCAGGGACTTACTTGCGAGGCAGTCCCTAGGCCCCCACGCCCCCGTACCCCGCACGCTACTCTAACGAGATATGGTGAAAAACAGCTCGCTGGCCTGTATTTACAGGTTCATGGTTCGCAGTTTTTCGATCGGTTAGATATGGGAATATCGCGGTTTCGCGCGCGATTTTCGGCAAGCATATTTGATTATTAGATTTGGTTAAAGCTAGGCTTCGTAGCTTTCTTCAAAATAGGCCGAAACCGCCTCGTGCAAATTGGCTAAGCTATCGTTAATAGTTTTGCCTTGAGTTGTGACACCAGTTTTAGGACTTAGAGCCACAAACCACTTATCTTCTTTAGTAACAACTGCCAATTTGGTTTCCATTAGAACCTCATTATGGATGACGGGGCTATTGACAAACAAGTGCTTAGATGTTACATTTTACTCAAGAAATCCTCGGCCGGTGTTTACTGCACCAAATTGGCGGGGGATTTTTTGTTACTCCTCGTAGGGAAATACAGAACTAAAATATTTTTGGCCAGATTTGCGGTCTTCTCGAATCTGAACAACGAATTTTCTGTTGTCAGCCGAAAGGCCAAGAAAGCGATACAGAATTTCAGTATCGGATTTATATGGCTCATTGGATGGACCCAGTCTGCTATTCCCAATAAGCTCAATAGCACAATTGTAAAGTTTTAATCTTCTGGCCTTATCTCGAAGACCTTTCTTTTCTAGATGTTGCCAGAAGGAATTAAGGAATATTTTTTCCTTATCGAAATACGGTGATCGAATATAAGGTTGCCGTTTGGTCATTTTCTCAATCTCGTGAAATAATTTTCTGGCCTGTTTGGCTAACTCGGCGTATTGAGAGCCGGGTAAGCTTTTAGATTGGCAATTAAACGCGCCCATTTGGTAATTTTACCAGTTAACCGGATTCTCTAACGAGATGTGGTGAAAATCTTCACGGCGAACCAGAAATGTCGCGGTTTCGCCGCTTGATTTTCGGCGGGAAATCAGTTATACTTTGAGCTGAAATTGCTCTTTTACCTGGACGAATTTAGGAGGATTGGCGTGAAATACGTTTTTGTCGTTTTGGCGGTACTTTATTCGCTTCCGAGTTTTGCTTATGACTGGATAACTAACCCAGCCAACGGCCACAAATACGCAAAAATCAGCGACAACCTCGACTGGGCAATCGCTGAGGAACAGGCAGTGTCATCCGGCGGTCACCTAGTGACCATAAACGACGTGGCAGAGAATGAATGGGTTCGTACAACGTTCTGGGTCTATAACTTCAACTGGATGTGGATCGGCCTTCACGAGCAGCAACCGTGGGGACAAGGCGAAAGAACCTGGGTCTGGTCTTCTGGTGAAACACCTAGCTACCTCAACTGGGGCGACGGCGAGCCAAGCTCATCCGCCGAACACTACGTCGCCATGGAGGGACTCGAACTTTACTACGGAAAGTGGGCTGACTTAGCCGCCGGCTGGGGTCAGCCAATTGTCCACATCGGTGTCGTTGAAGTCGTTCCCGAACCGTTGATCCTTTTAGTAGTTCTCGGCGGTGCATTTCTGTTCGCGCTTCGGCGGCAGAAAGCCTCCATTTCACGGTCACTTTATACTTTATATGGTATAAAGTGATTTCGCTTCTTGCCCCCGTGTTCGCACGGGGGTTTCTCTTTGTAAAAAGTGAGTTTTGAATCATAAGAACAGTACTCAAAATGTTGGTTAATTATTGAAAGTCGACCTAATAAAAGATAAACTACAGTCAGCACATAAACATTAGCCTAACCTAGCGTTAGGCGGAAAGGCGAAGTTGCAAGTGAAAAGGATACTGTTATTTGTGGCGGAAATCGTCATAACCATCGGGGCTACGGCCCAGACGGTTGCGGTGCCGAAGATTGCCAATATTCCCTGGGCTTTCTCGGAGAACAACGAGACCGCCGTTGGAACAGTCAATACGACTCTCAAGAACATCTACAACGGCTGTGGGCTTGAGTGGATCGACGAAGGTAAAGTGATTGCGGTCTGGAGCCAGATCTCCAAAAAGACCGACGCCAACGGCCTGCCAACAGACGAGGAGATGTTGTCTCTTGGCAAGAAGTTGGGAGTCGACTACGTCAGCGCCGGTAAGTGTGACTGGAAGGTCAAGTCGATCGTTCAGTTATCCGGCCTAAAGACCAAAGCCGATGCTGTTATCAGCCTAAAGATTGTCAATGTTAAGAAAGCGTTGGTCGAGTACGAGAAGAAGCAGGTCAAAGCTGACAGTCAGGCAAAGACTAACGACCTAGCGTTGGCGGCAAGCTTAGTGGTATTTCTTCCTTCGGCATACGTCAGTGGAGGGCCGAAAACACCGCCCATGCAGAAAGCGGGCTCGGTTGCAGTTGCCCGGGCACTCGACGACTTCTACAAAGCCCATACGCCAGCGGCAGAAGGCCAGAAGCCCGGCCGAAAAATCGGCGTCGACAAGTCAGGTAAGTAAGAGCAATGAGCTCTACAGATAGTGTATTAGGGATCCGTTATCCGTGGATCCCTAATTTTTTTATACGCTCTACCAGTCAGGGTAATTTCCTGCTAAATTATATCTGTTATGCAATCAACTTCGGCAATCAAACAACAGATGGAAAAGACTGTCACGGTCTTGGAAGATGATTTGCGAACGCTTCGGGCGGGCCGAGCCTCTGCCGAGCTTTTGAACTCTCTGCCAGTTGAGGCTTATGGCGGTAGTATGCTAATACAACAAGTAGCATCGGTGGCTAATAGCGACAACGGTGGGTTGGTTGTTCAAGTGTGGGATGCCACGCTAGCCGGAGCAGTTGAAAAAGCCATCCGTGATAGTCAGCTGGGGTTTTCGGTAGTCAACGATGGTACAAATTTACGTTTGAGTATGCCGCCGTTAAGTCAGGAACGACGATTGGAATTAGTTAAAGTCGTCAATCAAAAAGGCGAGGCGGCCCGTATTCAATTGCGCCAGATCCGTTCGGATGCTCATCAGCAAGCCAGCAAAGAGAAGCAAGCCGGTGCGGTTCGGGAGGACGAGCTCAATCGTTTAATTAAAGAACTCAACGAGATGATTGATCAGTATAATCAACGGGTCAAAGTGATTGTTGAGCACAAAGAAAAGGAGCTGATGACGATATGAAAAATAATTTTCAGGTATTAATTTACAATTTTCAAATAAATCTCAATTCTCAATGTTCAACCATTATCTCATTGGAAATTAAATGAAAATTGTTACTTGTAAATGTCACTGCGTTCGCTTCTCACTGCCAGCTGGCGGTTTGCAGTTGAAAATTCCCAAAACCGTTGTATCTAATCCATCTATCCGGAATAAATATTTATTGGATAAGCGATGTTAATAACTATCTTAGTTTTTCTGCTCATTTTGAGCATTTTGGTTTACGTTCATGAGTTTGGTCACTTTTTCACGGCTAAATTATCCAAAATTCGAGTTGAAGAGTTCGCTTTTGGTTTTCGACCACGACTGTTAGCTAAAAAGATTGGTCAGACAGTTTATGCTATTAACGCTATTCCTTTAGGCGGCTATGTCCGGCTTTACGGCGAAGATGGGACGCAGAAGGGCCAAGGCTCATTTCGGGCGGCCGGTTTTTGGCGAAGGTTATTAGTGTTGATAGCTGGCTCAACCATGAACTTGGTTTTGGCCTGGGTCATTCTGACCGCCCTGTTTATTCACGGCTTTGATCCGATTGTGCCAGGAGTTGGTAGCAACCCCTACATTAATCAACATCAATCAGTGGAAGTAACGGCGGTGGGGGCAAATTCTCCAGGCCAGGTGGCTGGCTTAGCCATTGGTGATCAAATTTTAACTATCAACGGCCAAGAAGTGACCAGCGACGCTAATTTTGTTGACGTAATCGCTAAACTCAAAGGTCAGAGTGTTCGGCTGGAGTTTATTCATTCCGGTCAGAATCAGACCGTTAACTTAGTCCCACGTGTCAGCCCGCCGGCTGGCCAGGGCCCAATCGGCGTTGGTATTCGTTCGGTTGGCCAAGTCAAAGCCAGTGTAGCCAAGGCGCCGTTGGCCGGCATCTATGAAACCGGCCGAGCCATTTGGCTGTCATTAGCTGGGTTTGGCAATTTTATTAAGCAATTAGTCATTCATCGCCAGGTATCCGACGAAGTAACCGGTATAGTTGGAGTAGGCGTGCTGACCGGCGTGGTCCGGCAACTTGGTTTCCAGTATCTAGCCCAGTTTGTGGCTCTAATCTCCATTGGCCTGGGTGTGATTAATCTAGTACCAATTCTGCCGCTGGATGGCGGACACGCTCTCATTTTAATCTACGAAAAAATCAGCCGGCGAACTTTAACCGAAAAACAGCTCAATAGTCTTGCCACCATTGGCATTGCCCTAGTGGGCTTGCTCTTTGTCATTGTTACCTACAAAGATATTATCCGTTACCATTTTTACTAATGCGCTACAGCCAGTTTTACATCCGGACAATCCGTAATGTGGCCAAGCAAGATAGCGCTAATGCCTATTTATTGACCAAAGCTGGCTATGTTAATCAGCTAGCCGCTGGTGTTTACACACTTTTACCGCTGGGCTTACGGGTTATTGAAAAAATTGAAGCGGTTATTCGAGAAGAAATGGCGGCCATTGGTGCTAGTGAACTATTAATGCCAAGCTTGTTGCCTAAAACATTGCTTGAGGCAACCAAGCGAGATAAATCGCTTGACCCAATTTTATACAAAGACGTTGATGGCCAGATGGTGCTGGCGCCGACTCACGAGGAGACGCTAACATCATTGCTGACCCAAACCATTTCCTCATACAAAGACTTGCCGATCAAACTCTTCCAAATTCAGACCAAGTTTCGTAAAGAACCTAGGGCTAAATCGGGCTTGCTACGCGGTCGGGAGTTTTTAATGAAAGATCTTTATAGCTTCCATACCGATCAAAAGGACCACGACGCTTTTTACCAACAAGTGGCTGACGCTTATACCAAAATTTTTGAGCGCTTGGGCCTGGAGTCTTATCGAATCAAGGCCAGCGGCGGTGTTTTTAGCGACGAGTTCTCCGATGAGTTTCAGGTGCTCTGCCAGACCGGAGAAGACGAAATTCACTATAATGCTAAAACTAGAACTGGCTTTAATCAGGAAGTAATTGATAAGATTCCCGATAATCAGAAGAACAATCTTAAATCGGCCAAAGCCATTGAAGTGGGTAATATCTTTAGGTTAGGCACGACCTTTTCCTCGGCCCTTAAACTGAATTACCAAACGGCCGATGGCAAAGTTAAGCCAGTAGTTATGGGTAGTTACGGCATTGGTATTACTCGGTTACTTGGGACGCTTGCCGAAGTCTATAACGATGAGCACGGTCTGAAACTACCGAAGCAAGTTGCTCCGTTTGATGTCTACCTCATAGATTTAACTAGTGAAAATCTTGGTCAGAAACTAGAAAAAGAATTAGAGGAAGCCGGGCTTGAGGTTCTCTCTGATGATCGGGACGAAATGGCCGGGGTGAAAATGGTTGAAGCCGATCTGATTGGTCTACCAATTCGTTTAGTTATTAGCCATAAAACCGCCCAAGAGGGCAAGGTCGAAGTCAAATATAGAGCAATTGGCGAAATTAAATTGGTTGATCGAGACAGAGTCATTGAATCTCTTGGTTAAAACACGCCTTGACGAAGCATAATTTAACCTGATACGGTTGGAGGGTATTAGGCGTCTGGTCTTGAACTAGGGTCAGACGGGCAGTGAAACTGCTTAAAAAGAAGGAGAATTGATGGACGATAACATGGGTATGGGTGGTGGTATGCCTAGCACTACACCGCCAGCAGATGACAGTACCAAGAAAGACGAGTGGGGCGGTGAAGGCCATAGCACAACTCCATCCGCGCCAGCAGAAGGTGCCGCGCCTGAAGCACCGGCCAGTGACATGGGCGGCGAGCACCATGACGATGCCGTGCCAATGGGTGGCGAAGATCCGATGAAAAAGGCCGAGGACGGCGCTCTGCCGCCAATGGCTGGCGAGGAGAAAAAGCCTGAAGACAATAACGCTATGCCGCCAATGGGTGGCGGTCACGTCTAAAGACTGATTTTCTATTCTAGGAAAAAAGACCTCGGTTGAGGTCTTTTTTCATGAGCGCTCTTTAGGTAGGCTGGATGTATGCCGACCAAACTTATTGTTGGTAATTGGAAAATGTACCCGACGCTATCAGATAGCCTGGTTTTGGCCTCGGTTATTAAACGCGATATTGAAGAGGTCAAAGGCGTTGAAGTGGTAATCGCCCCGCCAGTGGCTTGGTTAGTGCCGATTATTGAGCAGTGGCGTCATAAACCCAGTCACCTAAAATTTGCCGCCCAGAATATCTGGCCACAAGATCAGGGGGCTTACACCGGGGAGATTTCCAGCTACATGCTCAAAGACGTGGTCAACTATGCCATTGTTGGCCACTCGGAACGACGAAGTTATCAAAAAGAAAACAACGATCTGGTTCAAGAGAAAGTCCAGAGCGCCCTTGGTTGGGGAATCACACCAATCATTTGCGTTGGCGAGAAGAAAAAAATTATTAAATCCGACGGCCAAATAGATCAATATCAATGGCAGGAACTGTCCGCTCAACTAACCGAGGCGCTAGTTGGCCTAGATGACGATCAGCTGGCTAAAGTAGTGATCGCTTATGAACCAGTCTGGGCGATAGGCAATAACAATCCCGCCTCGGCCGAATACTCTGCCGATATGATCGGCCGACTTAAGAAAAAACTGCTAGAGAAGTTCGATCCGAACGCAGTTGAGCGGGTTCGCTGGCTCTACGGCGGTTCGGTCAGTCCCACCAGCGCCAGCAGCTTTTTAGCATTTCGGGACATTGACGGCTTGCTTATAGGTACCGAGTCAGTTAAGGCACGCAATTTCTTGTCCATCTGTCATCTAGCGGCTAAGGCGACGCTTGGCAGATGAGTTGCGTTTGCCAAGGGTGTTGAATGGATTCTGTGGCTGTGCTTGGGGGGACGGTTCTGGATGTCAATTTTGAGCTACCCAAGCTTTTCTTGCACCGCTATCTTGAGCGCTCGCAAATAGAACTGCCCTTTGGCGACAAACTCTTGGCTACACGTCACGATTTTATGCTCGGCGGCTCGGGGGCTAACGTGGCCGTTGGTTTGAAGAAATTGGGTCTGACTACCTGGTTTAGAACAGCCGTAAGCCGTGACGGTATTGGCGCATTTTTACGTAGCCAACTAGAGGATCACAACCTCGATTTAAGCCTAGTTGAGTATGACCAGCCTTCGGCTATTTCGACTATTCTTCGGGTGGCTGGCGAACGGACGATTATCACTGGCGGTCCTTCGAGCTTGGAACTGCTGGAGGTTGACTGGCCGAAACACAACTGGCTTCATTTAGGACCGATTCACGGTGAATGCGAGGAGTTTTGTTTAGAGCTCTCCAGTCAAAGACAAAAATCAGTCGGCTTAAGCCTCAATCCGTCAATGGATGCCATCTGCGCAAGATCACGTGGCTTTTTATCTTTGCTTAGGCAGGCAACTATCCTATTTATTAACAAAGCCGAAGCTCTGGCCTTAACTCGGCTAGACCGGTCGGTTTTGCCGGAGCAACTAGTGTCTGCCCTAAAGAGGCTCGGTCCAGAAATCGCCTGTTTAACTTGCGGCGAGTCTGGAGCTTATGTGGCGGCCAATAACCAAGTCTTGTCCGCCCAAGCCTTGGTTGATAAGGGTAATCTGGTTGATGCCACCGGTGCCGGCGATGCTTTTACCAGCGGATTTTTGGGAGGCTACCTGTTAAGCAAAAACCTAAATCAGGACGACCGGCTCCGTAAGGCGCTCCAGTTCGCCACGGCTAACTCTGGATCGGTGGTCGTAGCCATCGGCGCTCAAGCCGGGCTCTTAGACGCCCAAATAGCCGAGAAGGATGGCCAATCAGTAAAAATCCGACAAATTGGCCATGATTAATATTGTTATTGTCGGTAACTCCCCGGTTTCAACTTTAGTGGCTTGGCTACTCGATCAAAACCTAGCTCGCCATACTCACTTAAGAGTTAGTTATCTCTCCGAAGAGCCGGAACTGGTTTACTACCCAAAATTAGACACGATCCTAGGACGGAACAACTGGCCTTCGAAGAAACAATTGCTGGGCAATGTCTCATTTTTGCACGAGTCGGTCAGAAGTATTAATTTAGCGGCAGAGCGGATAATCACGGCCGATCGGCAGATTGAATTTGACCTGCTCTTTATTGATCAGACGCCAATTTTAACCAGCGCCCAGTTAAAAACATTTAGCCAGGCCAGTGCCAGACTGGTCAACGAAATTCAGGCCCGATTGAAAACTGGTCATAAGGCCGTCGCTCAAGTTAGGATTCTGGGCCCAGATATCAGTAGCTATCAAGCGGCGCTGGCTCTGTCTGAAGATATTAAGAAACTTGAGCTACGCTTAAACATTGGCCTGGTTATTGAGCCGCCGGATCAGCCCAAACTACGAGCTTTTCTGCAGAGTGAAGGATTAAAAATTCGTTCATCGGGGGAAGTTTCGGCTGGCTTCTCGCTCGCATGCCCAACGTCGCCAGTTAATAACCAAGCTATTCACGGCCTTCACTTGGACAAAAGTGGTCGAGCCATTACTAACCAGTGGGGGAGTTTGGATAATCATCCCCAGGTTTTTATACTTGATTCCGATGCTACCGAGGCGCAGAACCTGCTTCGAGTTCAGCTGACATTAGCCAAACAAATTGTCGCCAATCTTGAGAGAAAGCTTGATCATCGCCAACTTCGGGTCCTGGAATGGCCCAAAAGCGCCTGCCTGCTCAAAGGGTCAGATAGGTTTTTGCGGTTTGGTCGTATGGCCAAAAGTTCTGGCTGGCAGATCGGCTCGCTGACCAAGATCGATTTAGCCTTTTACCGAAAAATTCAGCGGCTCGGCTAGGTAGCTGGAGTTAGTTTTTCGGCCGGTTTCTTGGGAGAACGAAACAATATTGCCAAAAGTAAAAATAGGGCTCCGGCCACCAGAAAACCGATACTGATATTACCCAAGGTTGTCTTGAGAATATCTAGAAGCGTTTGGCTAACAGCGCTGAGCGCTGGGACCAAGGCTTGACTGGTTTTAGAAACAACCAGCTCGTTGGCCGCCTTCTCCAGTATTCCCCAGCCAACTAAGCTAAAGCCAATCTCGATCAGGCCAACAATTAGGCAGATGATGGCCAGGCTTAATAGCGACCCGCGCCTAAATAGGAGCATAAATACCCCCACCAAGACTAGACTAGCAATCAGCATCAGTTGGGCCTTCTGCTGAACAGGGGTAACAATGGAACGGGCATGTTCAACTCCCGAGCCAGGCTGGCTTATATTAATATGGTCGGGCAGATCTTTAAGATAACCGTCCTTTTGCCCAACTAAAGAGCGCTCGATATCGCTGGTGTTGTTGGTACTTTCAGATAGTCGGCAATCCGGCAGACCGTTGGCGATAGACCAGGTACCTAATTGTTTGGACTGACAGGTGGGTAAATTGCTGTAGGCAACTAACTGTTTGGCCACAACCTGGTCGCCAAACTTGCCTTTAAGATCGGTCAGGTCGTAAGAAAAATTAAGGTTGGCTGATTGACCGGTGATGTAGGGCAGATAGGCTTTAAGGACGCTTTCTAAGAAACCATAGAAATGATCGCTACTGACACTGGCCTGAACCGCCTCGGCCAGCTGTTTTTTGTCCAGCGAGGTGGTATCGGTGTAGCCATCAGGGATGATCGTGTCAAGGTGAGCCAATAGCCTGCCATATAAATCGGCGCTTCTGGCAGAGCCGACAACCACGCCTGGATTCTCCAACCGCATTGTCAGCAATATCAGCGAGCTGACAAACAAGATGGCAATCAGGACGAAACTGACCAAGGTCTTAATTATGGTTCTTCCCTCATCGTGTCTATTAATTGTAACGATTCAAAACATTCTTGTCAGCTTCGGGCCAAGGGCGTGATATGCTAGGGATAGATGAAAACGCTCGAGGATATTTCAGTTACCGATAAACGGATATTAGTCAGAATTGACGCCAACGTACCCCTATCAACTGCCGATAAAGGCGGTCGCATAACCGATGACTTTCGCCTTCGGGCCGTTCTGCCGACTATCCACTATCTGTTAAACCGTCGGGCGAGGGTTGTACTTATGTCTCACTTGGGCCGTCCAGGCGGCAAGACCGATAGCCGGCTATCCCTGCGGCCGATCTTTGATCATTTGGCTGGACTTATCCATCAGCCTATCCTATTCGCCCCTAAAATCTTTAGCGATTCAACAACGACAGCTATAGAAGGCTTACACCAAGGGCAGCTGTTGGGCTTAGAAAACTTACGATTTGATCCAGGGGAGGATAAAAACTCTCGGACATTTGCTCGCCGGTTGGCAAATTACGGCGAAATCTATGTCAACGACGCCTTTAGTGTCAGTCACCGCCAATCTGCCTCAATTGTGGCTATTACCGAGTTTCTGCCTAGCTACGCCGGCCTACTTATGGAAAAAGAGGTCAAGGTTTTATCGGAGCTGATGCGTCATCCGGCTAAACCATATGTGGCCATCATCGGCGGGGCAAAAATCGCTGACAAGCTACCGGTTATGAGGAAGTTACTCGATCACGTCGACTGGCTACTGGTCGGCGGCGGAGTGGCCAATACTTTCCTTGCCGCCGAAGGGGCGAGTGTCAAGCGTTCCTTGGTTGATTCCGACCAAATATCAGCTGCCAAGCGGATTCTTCACCAGGGGAAAGGCAGAATCGTCCTGCCTTTGGACTACCTTTGGCACCAAGACAAGATATTAGATATCGGCCCAAAAACCGTCGAACTATTCCGGTCTCATTTAGACAAAGCCTGCACCGTTTTTTGGAGCGGGCCGGTCGGGTTAATTGAGGACAAGGATTATGCCCGTGGGTCGGTGGCCATGGCCAAAACTATGGCCGATCTTAAAGCGACAACCGTCGTTGGTGGCGGCAATACTATCGAATTAGTGGATAAGCTAGGCTTGACCAACAGGATGAGTTTCGTTTCCACTGGCGGCGGAGCCAGCCTGGAATTCTTGAGCGGGGCTCATTTGCCCGGGCTGAAGGTTCTGGGCTAGTGGCTGAACTGTTGGCAGTGGTTCTTGTGGCTGGGCAAGACTACGCATCTGTTGCCTTGATTGGACCTCCAGGCCAAGCAGTTGTTGTAACTCCATTTGTTTTTGGACAACAGTTTGTTTGAGCATTTGTAGATCATTATAAATCCCCAGCATTCGTCTCTGTCTTGATCGACGTCTCCAGAAAATTAACCCGATGATAGCCAGAATCAAGAAAAGAAAGCTAATAATAATGTTATTGACCAATGGGTTGGAAAACAGTGCTCTTTGGTTGAAAGCTCCCGCTGAACCACTAGAAAAATCTGTTAGACCATCGGTCTGATTGCCAGCATTATCAATCGCCCTGACTACTAGCTTGTATTTGCCGACAGCTAGTGTTGGCAGTTGGTAGGGACTTTGCTGTTCGGTGAAGAATCCGGTGGTGTCGCCCGATTGGGCATCGATGACTTTAACTTCGTAGTGGTTGAGCCCGCTAGTGGCATCAGTAGTAGTAAAAGTTGCTATGCCTCGATTGTCGGCACTAACGGTGGTTCGATCAAGCTTTGGCGAAAAGGTTGCTGGCGCGGTGGCATCTATTTTCAATGAATAATTGGTAGTGCCGCCCCAACTCTCTTTGTTTTTGGCTTTGATGTGGAAATACCACTGACCGTCGCCACCGATGGTTTTGCCCAAGGTATGATCAGATGTACTAACCTGATCTGGTGGAACGGTACTAGGGTTATCGTCGAAGACATAAGAATAGGCAGTAGCGCCATCGGGCCCGGACCAATTCATGGTAACATTTTTGTTGGCGTACCATTTGTTCTGATCGTCATGGGTGGGCGAGCTAACCACCGGACCACCGGGCGGGGCTAATTTTATATCGTAACTGGCCACAGATTTGGAAGTTAAGATATTAGTGCCATTACCGTCGTTGGCTAGTATCTTAGAATTTTCACCGAAAGATAATGTGGCGGTGCCAGAGGCCTTGGCTCGAAATTGAACCGTACTAACCACTCCGGCCGAGGTGGTTATGCCCGGACTTGGCAAGCCGCCCTGAAAGGAAATTTTACCCTCGGTGTTGGAATAACTTGGACCGGCGATCCAAATAGAGATGAAAGATTTACTGACTGTCGGGTTAACCACCTGAAGTTTATCGGCCGGGAAGTTGATATAGGCTTCAACGGCATTGATAGAATTATTATTGGTGTTAACTAAGATTGACACCTCGAAGGTGCTATCAACAATATACTGACCTTGAGCGGGCGAAAAACTAAAGCTGGCTCCCGCCGCCCTCACCGGAGAGGGACTTACCACAAAAGAGGCCAATCCAAAGATGGCTAGGCAAAGACTTGCCAGACTTCTAGCTATTTTCACACTGCTCCCTCCTCATATTCAGCGTATCACAACAGAGCTTTCTTGCCCGCAATTTGTGGTATCAAACCTGTTGCTATTTCTTATCTTCGGGTTTGTCTTCGTCTGACTTGGCTTTGCCCTCTAACTCTCGCTTGGTGGCCTCAATATCGCTTATGATCTGGCTGCGTAGATTTTTGGGTTTGTCCTCAAGCTGGCTAAGATTTTTACTAATGTCTTTTTCCAATTCGCCAAGCTTCTGACTGATCTTTTTCTTAACTGCCTTGCCGCCGTCTCCCGCTGGAGCCGAGCCTTGTTTATCGCGGCGGCGACGACGGAGCAGTGCCAGGAAGAAGATAATCAGGAAGAAGACGATGACCACCAAGACCAAGCTGACTATGGCCAAGGGAATAATAATGCCAAAAAGACTAATTGACGACCACAGGACAGTCGAGGAGACCGTGTTTGATGGATTACTCTCAGAGGTATCGGCCTTAATCTGGATGGCATAAAAGGAGTGTTTGCCGGGTAAGAGTGAGCCTTTGTAATAATATGACCACTCAACATTTTGATCGTCTTTTAAGTCTCTATCGGCAGTCTGACGTTGGTGGTCGCTCAAGTTCTCCTTAACAGTAAACTCAGCCGCTTGCTTATCATCGACGAACAAATGAATGGTCGTGCCATACAGGGCAGTTCCAGTTAACTGGACGGGCTGTAAGACGGCCACGAATCGGGAGATGTCGGTAATGACTGGGCCGGGGAAACCCTCAAGGGTGAATTCGGCGGTGGCCTCAGTACTATTGCCAGCTTTATCAACGGCCTTAACTGTCACATGATGTTTGCCTGGCCGCTGTTTGGGCAGCTTGAGGGTTTTTTCGCTAGTTGAGATCGGATCATCTTTATCGACGGTAATTTCGTAGTGATCGATCCCTGACAAAGCGTCAGTCGCCTCATAAGTTAAGACCGGGAATGGGTCGGTGCTACTTGCTTGAGTAACTTTGACATCAAACTTTTCCGGAGCGACATTATCGATTTGAACCCGAAAAGAACTCTGTTTCTGATCGCCAGAGAAAATGGCGGTTAGCGAGAATGTCCAGCTACCATCGGCAACATCACTAATAGACAAACTATTACTACTGGTACTGCCAGATTTAAGCGGGGTACTGCCAGATTTGCCAAAAGTGTAATTAAAGCTCGCAACCCCAGAGGGTTTAGACCAAGACAGGCTGACGTTACGTCCCTTGTACCATTTGTTTTGGTCGGGGTGACTCGATGAGCTGATAGTGGCGCCGCTTAGGTTTGGGGCAACGGTGATACTGGAGCTGGAAGCACCGGTATAGACATTAGTTCCGTGCCCGTCGTTGGCCAATACTTGACCACCAGAAATACTTATTGTGCCGCTGCCATTGCCCTTGGCTTTAAAATTGATGGTAAAAAGTTTACCGCTGCCGCTAAATCCGGGACTGGCTAGGCCACCGCCAAAAGGTATGGTATTGCCAGCCACGGTTGGACTGACCGTCCAGAGAGTGAAGATGGATCCGCCCTGGGAGATGGAGGTGGCACTTAAAATATTGTCCGGGAATGAAACGGTGCCACTGGCGGCGTTAATTGCCTCATTGGCGTTGACCTGGATGGTCACGCTAAATGATTGACCGGCGTTGGTTTTAACCAAACCCGGCGAAACCGCCAGCCCGGCTCCACCGGCGTGGCCAATGGTTGGTGCTATTACCAGTAACAATGCGGCGATGGTTAGATATGCTAAAGAACTCCGAATGAATCTCATGGCTGTATACTCATAGTAACTGTTTGGTAGGTTGAAGGAATAAGGGTGCCCAAGCCGTCATTAGCCAGGATTCGGCTTTTGGCAGTATTAAGCTGAATTTGAACCCGTCCGGGTGCCTTTGCTTTAACCACGATCGTGCCAATGTGTAAATTACCGCCGCTAAAACCTGGTGTAGGCGAGCCACCGGCCAGATAGATTGTGCCAGCGTTATTGTCAAAAGAGGGTGAATCTTTAACCCAGAGCTGAAATATCGACCCATCTTTCTTTATATCGGTGATTTCTATCAAGTCTTTGGGAAAAGAAAAATAAAACTCGGCGGCGTTAGCGCTTGAGGGAACGAAGATGGTTAATGGAATTTCGATGGTTTGATTTTGTTCGGCTGATTTTGGAGTCTCTAAACTGATCAATGCGGTGGTTTTGCGATTGTGCCAAGAATGGTAGCCGAACCAACTTGCCAAGAGTAAGAGAAGGATACTCGCTATGAGAACTGCCCTTTTCATTACTGAAGCCCTGTCCAGTAGAACATCATCACCGAGAAATCAATTAGATCAACATGGGTATCATCGTTGATATCCGAGGCTTTGGCGCCAGGGTTATTCTGTCCGTAGCTAAACATTAGAATGGAGAAGTCGGTCAAATTTACTCGCGTATCAATATTAAGATCGGCCGATATTTTAACCAGAAAGTCAATTGGGTTAGTTAGCTCACTCTGGGCACCACCATTAGCTATGACTAAGGCGGTGACGTTGTGGCTACCCAAATGCAGGACGTCGTTAATCGTAACAGCCCAGTTTCCGCCACCATCAGTGCCAGTCTGCTTGGTGATAGTGTCGGAGTGGGTGAAAGTAGTAACGGTGCTGGCTTGCTTGGCCACTCCGCTCTCGGTTAGCGACTCTGGCCGTTTGATACTATCTGGCACTGTCACAATCGGAGAAAGCAGAATGCCGCTGAAAGTGATGGTGGCATTGGCAATGACGTTGGCGTTGAAACTAATGGTGACGGTTTTTTTACCTTGCCCATTCTGGGCATAAAGGCTGAAAGTGTGAACGCCGGCGTTGATATTGATTATGGTTTTGTTAAAGGCGCTTAAACCGTTGGCGCTGGTTGTGCCAACGACTGATCCGCCCATTAAAATCGTTACCAGAGCGTTAGGGAAGGCGTCGCCGGTAAACTTGACGTTGCCAGTTGTGCCACCGCCAGCGATCGTTGCCGACAGATCAACACTTGAGCTAATCGCCTGAGCCACATTAGTTGGAACGAAACCAATTGATAGAGTTAGCCCCAGTACAATTAGGCCAAGTAACCGAGCCTTCCCGGTCATCTCTTAACCCCTTCCGAAGATAATTTTTAGAGCCGCCACTACTCTTTTTCGTCGGGCAACCAAATACCACAACACAATCAAGATGCCAGCGATAATTGGCAAGCCGGTTTTCCAAGGAAAAACAATGAATGACGTGGTTGAAATCAATTGGTCATTTTTTTCGCCGTAAATTAGTGACAGGGTGGCGGTGTATTTGCCAATGCCTAGCGGTTTATCATACTTCGTCTGTATTAATCGATCAGATTTGGGCAAGGCGTTACGTTCGTCAAAGGGTATATCGGCAACTTTGTGGCCAAATGTGTCGGCGATGCTAACAAAACCCTTGGGTTTAATGTGAACCGAGCTGTCATTGTGAATGCGGGTTTGAAAATTAATCGGGCTGTGCTGGAACAATTTTTGGTCGGCGTCAAACTTAGTTACTTCTGCCTGATACTTAATATCGCCGCGAACACTCAACAGCACCAGCGTGCCGATTTTACTACCGACGTGCGCTCCAGTGCCGGACAGATCGGAGCTTCCAGATGTTGAGGCTAGGATCGAGGCGTAGCGACCACCTGGTTCAGCGTTTTTGGGGATAGTAATAATCACATTGATCGTTTGACTTTGTTTAGATGGCAGGGTGAATGCGGACGGGCTTAATTTAACCCAATCCTTCAATGCCAGATCGGGATTGGGATCATTTTGGACTACAGTGGCTTGGCCATTTTCGTTGCCAGTAAACGACTCCACCTCCATCTTGTAACTAATAGGTTGGTCACTGACATTAGTTACCTTAACCGCATTGTCCAATTTTTCGCCGGGGTTAGCGCTTAGTTCGAAGGTGACTGGGGAAATAGTGGTAGAAAGTTGGCTTTGGGCTTGGGCGATTAGATCCGGGCTAGAAAATAAAAAACAGGTTGCAACTGCTAGGCAGGTTAAAAAGACTCTCCTCAATTTACCCATATTTTTAGTATACTCGCTCAGGAATAAATATCTAGAAAGTACCGGTGGTGATGTAGTCGGCCGTAGCGGTATAGGCGCCTGGAGCTTGGGTAGCGTCAGCCGAAATTCTCCAACCTATTATCGAAACATCTGTTACTGCAGTGGCGCTGGACATAATGGTTGATGGGACATCGGCGCCGGACAGATCGGCGACTAGTTCAAACTTTTGAGTGCCGTCGCCACATTGGTTGGTTGCGTTTACCCAGGCGGCGTTAGCCGTGACCCCGGCATTTCCGCTGGAGTCTTTCATACAAACCGCGTAACCATTATTAGTGGCAGTGGCCCAAGTGTTGGGGGTAGTCAGAGTACAAGCGCCATCACACGCGCCGACAGCGAAAGGATTGGCGCCGGAGTCAAGTCCGGTGGTGGTATATACGGTTACGGTATAGCCTCCTAGGGCGTTAGTTACCGCGGTTAGCTGCTGGCAGGAATCCCAGAACGCCTCAGTGGTAATAACGCCAGCTGTACCCCAAGGGACGGTCGTAGCGGTACTATCTGTTTTCGTACCGCCAAGAGTCGGGCAAGAAGCAAGGACAAGAGCCCCCACTGTCATAGTTAATGCTTCATCGATAGTAGCCGAAACGGTCACCGCGCTAGTGATGACCAAGACCGTGTCTTGAGACGAATCACCGTAGGAACCAGCCACGTTCAATTGAGATGTTCCAGCCACGTCGTTGACAATCCGAGTCGTACCGCCAACGGCGTTTGAGCCAAACTTCATGGTAATAGCCGTGCCAGCGGCTTCTTCGGAGTAAGCGTTGCAGGCTGTAAATGTGACCACTTGGCTAGCGAGTACATAGCGAACCGTGTCGGTGGCGCCGCAGGCGCCAGCTTGAAGTGTCTCGTTTGTGGCGCCGTTAAGAAAGTCAACATCGGTCATTGTTAAGGCTGTTAGGTCGTAACCAGCCGGGAAAGTAACGATCACTGTTAGGCCGTCTGAAAAAGTACTGCCGGCGGAAACATCAAGGACTATCTGGTGATTAGCAGCGATTGATGGCCGAGAATCGCCAAGGGTATCTTTTAAACTATCCGGCCGAGCGGCAAAAGCTTTCTGGCTGACAAACGGAGAAATCGCTATCGCCAATGATAACAGCACCGTCAATAATAATTTTAGTTTCCGCATAATCCCTCCATTCATATATCTAATATCCCGTGTTAATAATTTCTTGTCAAGTCTAGCGAATGATCGGCCGATTTGGTTGTTGCCGATTATCTTCTTTACCAAGCAAAGTCCGCCAGGCTAAGCGCAAGCGCCGACGCAGAATCAACGTTCCGAATATTAGCAAGAGTAGGACGACTATAATAATGTATTGCCAAGGTAGAGCCACAAACTTAGCCGAGGCCACCAGCGTTTGGTCACCACTGCCTAATCTGATACTAGCTTGATAGACATTGGGGATAAGGGATTTATTGTAAGCGGCAATATAGGTTCGGCTGGATTGGGGCAAAATGACTGAATCCTGAAGATCATCAATCGTATCTTCTCTACTAAAGAAGGTCCGCTTGAGGGCAACCTTGCCGTTTAAGAAAATAAAGAAATCGGTGGGATTTTCTATTTCCGTTACCACCGCCACCGGCAAGCCGGTCACAAATTTGGGCGTTTGGATCTGTTTGATTTTCAGATCTTGGATTGTTGCCGGCGTCCCGCCATCAATGCTCAATAGAAAAGAAACCGACAAAGCTGGCAAAACTTTGGCGTTGGCATCGAGGTCAAAATAAAACGACGGCAACTTAGCTTGCCAGATAACGGCGGCCAAGTAACCACCGGGCGCGGTGTTGGCCGGCGCCGTTACCTCGATGGGCACTTGGCGTTTTTCCCCTGGCGAAACGATAATATCGGGCGATTTGACATTGAGCCAATCTATGGCCGAACGGGGTCGGGGTTGGTCGGTGAAAACCGGCGCTCCATCGTTGCTGATCTGGCTAATGTTTAGTTTGCCAGCCGTCATCGGGATAGGGTCACTACCGAGGTTAGTAATTTTAAGCGTTACTGTCGTGGTTTGGCCAGGCTTGACGGTTTGGCGAACGATGGCTGGCGAAATACTCAATGTTGGGCTAATAGCCTTGGTTTGAGCCATGATCGACATGGGTTGATCGAATATTAAAAATGAAAGAGAAAAGAGCAAAAAGATAAATCTTAAAAATCCGAAATCCGAAATCCGAAATCCGAAACAATATTTAAGCACTAAATAATAAATTCTAAACTTTAGCATCAGTTTTCCTCATAATGGCGCTAAAAATCATCGTTAATTCAGTTGCTTCTAAGATCAATCCTTGTGTAACCACGTTTAGCTCGGTTTTTTCTATCTCGTGCCGCAAAAGATTAAGCCAGTAAGCACTCTCCTTGGCTTCCTTGCGGCAAATCTTAATTCTCAACAGGAAATCCTTTTTACTTAAAGCTTCATTCGCTTCAATGTAATTTGCCCCAACCGAACCAGATGATCGGATTAATTGTTTACCATCTTCCAGGGCCGCAATTGATCTTGGTAACTTTTTGACAAACTGACGCACGTTTAAGGCGAAAGTCTTAGTTCTTTCCTCTAAATCGTAACGTTTTGTGCTTATGACTTGATCCATTTGAATTTGTTTCGAATTTCGAAATTAATGCTTCGTGCTTTTGTCATTATGGAAATTGAGCGGCAATAATATAGATAATTGTTGTTGTGTAATCGCCAGCGGTTTGGCCACTGGTTGGGTCAACACGGTAAGTGATAATATTTTGGGCGCTGGTGGCCGGGGCGGCTCGGTCGGCAACTGGATCATAGGTAGTGGAGTCTGGCCCTGTTTGGCGAAATCCGGCGAACTTCGGCCCGCTGAAGCGATCGGCCGCTCCGCCGCCGGAACTGGCCGTTAGGCTGGTATCGTCGGTGCTATAGCCAAAGTAGCTGTTGTTGGCATCGTGGTTGAAGGTGGCCGGCGAGGCATTGCTACCAGTGAAATTACCGATGGTTGAGCTGGAACGATCATCGGTAAGTACCCTTGAGGCCCAGGTGTAGACGACGTAGCCGTTATTGGCATTGGTTGAACAGGTCAAGGTAGAAGTGGCGTCGTAAGGACCACCACCGGGAGAGAGCGTGCCAAAGTTAACCGAAGTTGAGTCTAGCGACAGCGTTAAAGTTTCATCAAACATCCAGTTGGTATTGGTGCCGCAATCGGTGTTGGTGCCATCCGAAGCAATAATCTGGGCGCCGCTAGAGGCATCAGAGCGACTGACATTTACATAAGACACGGCGGTCTGGGCGTTACCAACAGCCGTTACATTCATTAGCCAAGTGCCCGATGTAGCCGAGTTTCTAAAGTAGATACGAGTGCCGGAAGCTTGGCCGTTCCAGTTAATGTTGTTAAAGGTGTAGGTGCCGCCGGACAGATACTGAATGCGAACCGAGGCGGTGGTGATGGTGTAGGTGGCGGCAGTTGTCGCCGAGGCCGAGAAAATAACGCTGGGTGTAAATGTGGTTCGCTCGCAATCCGAAGCGTCAGCGCCGGTGGCGTTGGTAATTGTTAGCGCACTGAAACTCGAAGCGCCAGTTAAAGTTCCCGACACAGTTTGTTGAGCCGAGCCGTTGAGCAGAACCGTTCCCGAGTTATGGGTAAATGTGCCGTTTTGGGCAAAATTTAGGCCGACGGTCAGAGTCGTTGATGGAGCGGTGACGGTGCCATTGGTAATAGTGAAAGTATGGGTGGCGGTGGCATTATTAGCTCCGAAACTCCAGGCACCACTGACGCCATTGAATGTTAAGTTGTAAAATGCCGAGGTGCCGGTCATCGTTCCATTCAGGGTGTGGCCGGTAGTAACGGCATTAAAGGTAACGGTGGCCAATCGGGCCGTAAAAGTACCGTTATTAGTGTAATTACCTTTGACGGTTAGATTCCTATTAAAGGAGTTGTTGGCATCGAGAGTGCCGGCAGTAATGGTAACATCGTTGTTGGCGGCGACATTTTGATCCAGGACGTAGGTTTCCGAGCCGTTATTAAATATTAGATTGTAGTAAGTGTAACCTCTAACGTTGGTGTTGCCGCTACCGTTGTTACCAGTGTAATTGAAGGTTGAGGTTTGGGCAGTGAAGGTCTGGCCGATTGCTCCGGCGCCGGTGCCTAACGGTGATGCCACATTACCAGTCAGATTCCAGGTTTTTGAGCCGCAGTTAAGGGTGGCAGCGCTGGCGATACCGCCGTCTAAGGTTAAGGTGTTGCCGAGGTTGATGGCGCCAGTGCCGGTGGCGGTGGTGGTAGTTGTTCCAGAATTATTACCGATTGTTAGATTGTTGAAAGTCCAGTCAGTATTGCCGCCCAAATTACCTATTCCTTTAATAACGAATGTTCCACTGGTCAAGGTGACCACCCCATCGCCAGTGGCATCGCCGCCATTAACAGTAACGTTGTTGGTGCCAAGTAACGATCCAGCCGTAACTGTCAGATCGTCGGTAGCTGTCAGAGCCGCGCCCGGTGTCCACTCGCCGTTGGTACCGCTGAATATTAGATCATAGAAAGCTGAAGTACCGCCAAGTGTGCCAGCCAATGTGTTGCCGGTATCGGTGGCGGTGAAAGTAACAGTGTCGTTTCTGGCAGTGAAAGTACCCGAGTTAGAGTAATTGCCGCCAATAGTTAGGTTGCGATTTTGGCCCGAGACAGCGTCGAGCGTACCGGTGGTAATTGTCAAGTTGTTATTAATAGTTGTTGCTCCGGCCAAATCAAATGTATCTGAAGCGTTGATGATGAGATTATAGTAAATGACGGTGGTTACGTTGGTATTGCCCGAGCCGTTAGCACCTGTGTAACTAACGGTCGAAGCATTGGCGGTAAAGGTGTCGGAGTTAACAAATGGCGTGCCGTTGGTACCAGAGAGGGTCAAAGTCACCGCCCCAGCGTCAAGATTGCCGTTGGTAATGGTCAAAACGTCAGAGACAGTGGCGGCGTCCTGGAGAGTCCAACCGCCGGAAACACCGTTAAAAGTCAGATCATAAAAAGACGAACCACCACTAGTAATCGTTTTGCTACCAGTAACAGCGTTAAAAGTAACGGTGCCGTTTTGAGCGGTGAAGGTGCCGGAGTTGGCGTAATTGCCCTTGATCGTCAGTGAATAATTATTGCCGTTAGACATATCCATAGTGTTGCTAGCATCAATAGTAACGTTACCAATAACCACAATGTTGGCGGCGGCAGTTTTGGTCGGAGTACCAGAAGCGGCCGAGAGCTTAAGGTGGCCGTAGGTTGGCACTCCAGAAATAGTCTGATTGATGGTAGCGTTGTAGATAATCGTTGAAGCGGCGTTAAGCGAAATAATACCGTTGGTGTAGTTAGTGGGAAAAATCGAGGCCGAACCGTTGCCTAATTTCAAAGTCGTGCCCGAGCTCATCGCCATGGTCCCGTTGGCCGTTCCAACAATCTGATTACCGCCGTCATCTAATGTGCCCGATTGAATATCGAGCTTATTGTTGGCGTCGGCGTTAGACATAGTAATGGCCGCCCCGGCGCTAACGGTATTACTGCTATTGTTGATAGTTAATTTATGAAAGGTAGTAGCGGCCGACAGCAATGTCGTTGTCCCGGCGCCGGTCACTTTGACTTCGGAAGTGCCTTGGGTAAAGACACCGTTTGTTCCGCGAGTAAACAGTGTCCCGGTGGTGGCGGTCAAAGTGACGATTGAGCCCCGGGCAGTCAAAATAGCGCTAGCCGAGTCGGCGATACTGATTTTGCCGGTTGTCAGGGCGTAGTTACCGGCGTTGGAGGTGTCGAGCGTACCCAGGGTGACGGTAGTGGTACCGGTGACAGCGATATCAGCACCTAAAGTTTTGGAGACGCCAGTGATATTGATAGTCAAGTTACTAAGAGAATTGCTACCGGTCAATCCAGCGGTGTTAATAGTGTTACTGCCGTTGCCGGTCAGAGTAACGGTTGAGCTACCGGCCGTAAAAGTACCGGCACTGGCAATGGTGAAAAGGGTTCCGGTCGTGCCTGTTAAGGTAATAGTTGAAGCGGCGCTGGTGGCATCCAGAGTGCCGGCGCCGCTACCACTGGAGTCCAAAACCAAGAAGCCGGTGGATAGGTTATAGTCGGTGGCGACTGGCCGAAGATCGAGTGTCGCCGCCGGGTTATTGGTGACGCCGGGCTTGATTGTTGTAGTTTTTGTGGCGGCGACAGTTATGTCCCCGGCTGGGTTAATCAGTAGTGTATCAGTTGTGTTACTAGCGGTCGGGATAACGTCGAAATTACCGTTGATAGTTAACGCTCCACCGGTGGTATAGGTTCGGGTAGTAGCGGCTGTCGCCAAAACAGGGATAAATTTCAAGTTGCCGTAAGCCGGTGTACCCGAAATCGTCATATCAACGTTACCCATATAGACAACAATTGAGGTAGCGTTAAAACTATAAGTCTGAAAGACTGGCATGGTTGTGGCCGTCGTGCCGGAAGCAGTGCAGGAAGCAGTGGCGGTGCTAAGGCAAAATTGAGCGCTGGCGGCTATGGTAAACGTTCCTGAACCAGCCCCCGGTCCAGTCAGGGCAAAGGTGACATTAACCAAAGAACCGCCGTTGATGGTCAGATCGCCATTGACCGTCGTAGCCGCGCCCAAAGAGTAAATCGGCGTACAGGAAACGGGTGTGATAGTCAGATTAGAGTATGTCGGTACGCCAGAGACAGTTTGATTGACGCTAGACTGATAAACGACGGTTGAGCCAGAATTTAGAGTAATAATGCCATTGGTGTAATTGGTGGGGAAAGTGCTAGCGGCGCTATTGCCAATTTTTAGGGTTCCGCCCGAGTCCATGACCATTGTCCCGTTAGCCGAGCCAACAATAGTATTGCCGCCGTCATCAAGAGCGCCGTTTTTAATATAAAGTTTGTCGGTGCTGGTGTCGGTACCAGACATAGTGATAACAGCGCCAGCGCCGACTATCACTCCGGTAGCGTCAATTGTCAGACCGTTGAAGGTGGTGGCTAGCGACAGCAGAGTCGGCGTGCCCGAGGCGCTAGTAACCTTGACTGTTGAGGTGCCGATAGTGAAAACACCAGCCGTGCCCCTGGTGAAAAGAATTCCGGATGTGGCCGATAGGTTAACAGTTGATGCTCTGGCGGTGAAGATAGCGCTGGCCGAGTCGGCGATGCTGATTTTGCCAGTCGTCAGGGTGTAGTTACCGGAGTTGGAGGTGTCAAGGGTGCCCAGGGTAACGGTGGTGGTGTCGTTAACAGTCAGATCAGCGCCCAACGTCTTCGAAACGCCGGTGATATTGGTTATCAAGTTATTTAGGGCACTACTGCCAGTGAATCCGGCGGTATTGATGGTATTACTACCGTTACCAGTTAGGCTGACGGTCGAGGTATTAGCCGTGAAGGTACCGCTACCACCAATTGTCAGTAGGGTAGCAGTCGTGCCAGTCATGGTAATTGCTGACGAGCCGGCGGTCATATTGCCGCTGGCTTCGATATCCAAAAAGCCGGTTGAGAGGGCATTGGATGTATTGGTGTCAAGTTTAGCGGTCGGCGAGTTGGTTGAATCCGGTTGGATAGTCGTGGTTTTAGTGGCGCCGACGGTGGTTGTGCCGGCCAAATTAGTCGCGAAGGCCAGTGAACCAGAACTAGCCTTGGGTTTGAGGTTAAAATTGCCGTTGATGGTCGTGGCTCCACCCATAGCGTAGGTCCGGCTGGAAGTCATTTTTGGCGTCAGGCTAAGGTTGTAAAAAGTTTGCAGGTCAACCGTCAGGCTATTGGCGTCCGAGAGATAGATGACCGTCGAGTTGGTGCTGATCGTGTAAGTCTGAAAAGTCGGTAGGGTTCGGGCTGTGGTGGCCGTGGCGCCGGAGTCGCAAGTGGCCGTAGTGCCGTTGTCGGTTCCGCCCAAACACAAGGTGGTGTCGATTTGGATAGTGCCGTTGCCCGAGCCTGGGCCGGTAATAGCGTTAAAGGCGTTAAACACCCCCAATTGGACGTAAAGCGTGGCGGCGGCAACATTATTGATGGTTATAGCCGCCCCGTCATTAATAACCGTGGCGGCGGCATTAATGGTTAGTTTATGAAAGGTGGTAGCGGTATTGAGAATTTTCGGTGAGCCAGTGGCGGAGGTAACGATAAAAGTCGTCGTGCCGCGAGTGTAGGTGCCGGAGTTAATCGTCAGCAGTGTCCCACTGACACCGGAAGCGGTGATGGTCGAGCTGGAGCTGGTGCCGTCAAGCGTCCCGCCACTCTCCAAATCGTAAAAGCCGCTGGAGATGTTCCAGTCGCTGGCAGCTGGGTGAAGTTTGATGTTGGCCGTTGGGGTGTTGGCCCCGGAAACCGGAGCGATGGTGGTGGTGCCGGTGGCGTCAAGCGTCGTCGTTCCGGCCAAGCTCACTTGCAAAACCGCCGAAGCGGCGCTGGCTTTGGGCTTAATGTTCCAGTCGCCGTGAATAGTGGCCGCCCCTTCCATCGTGTAAGTTTTAGTGCCACTGGCGGTGGCCAATTTTGGGGTGAAATTGAGCTTGCCGTAAGCCGGCGTGGTGTCAACGGTTTGATCAGCGTCATTGAGCCATATAATAGTTGAAGCGGCGTCGAAGGTGTAAGTGGCGGTGGGGAAGGTGAAGGTGGCGGTTTGAGTAGTGCCAGAGTCGCAGGTAGCAGTGGTTGAGCCGGTCGTGCCGCCGATGCAGAGTGTGGCGCTGGCGTCCACGTTCCAGAGGCCGCTGGTGCCGATGGTTAGAGTTCTTCCCTCTAAATTAAAAACACCGGCCGCTACCCATAATTTATTATTGGCGTTGTTGTCGGTGGTAATATTGAGTCCGGCGTTAATGACGGTGGCGCTGGGAGCGTTGATTTTCAGTATATGAGGAGTGGTAGCGGTGCCCGAGAAAAGGGTTGGTGAGCCGGAGCCGCTGGTAACTTCGAGGGTTGAGGTGGTGCCATAGTTGACGGTACCGCTGGTGTTGGTTAAGAGGTTCCCGGAGGTGCCGGTCAGAGTCCAGACTGAACCAGTCTGTATACTTAAAATATTACTTGAGGCCGACAAGACAACTTTGCCAGTTTTAAGATTCCAGTTAGTGCCCGTGGTTGAAGTGGTGGCCGTAGCCAAAGATCCATGAGTTTCGGTGAGCGTGCCAAGAATAGTGTTAGCGCCACCTAGATTATAAATGAAAGCTCGGGCCGAACCGGAACCAACTGGAGTCATGTCAACGTTACCAGCCACGTCAATGGCGGCGCCACCGGTGTAGGTTCGAGCGGCCGTGCCTTCGGCGCAGTTGAAGAGTAGATTGTTTAGGGTATTGGAACCGGTGAAGGAACCGGAGAAGGTCGTTAATGAAACGTTGGTCGTGCCGCCGATAGTGACTTTGCCGGTGCTGGCGGTAAACGTGCCGTTATTGGTCAAGGCTGTGCCGGCCGCGGCGGTGTTGCCGATCAGTAACGTAAAGCTACTTAGATTCAAGGTGGAGCTACCGTTTATGACCACGGAAATGACACTGGCTGTATTAATATCAAGGGTAATAGCTTGATTGGTGGTAATAATGACCGTATCGGTAGTGGTTGGAACGTTAGCGCAGGTCCAGTTACCGGCGGTGTTCCAACTGGTGGTGCCAGCTTTTGATGAACAGGCGGCGTCGGCGGCGATCTGCCAAACTCTGGCTTCTTGAAATTGATCACCAATGGCCAGCGGACCGAGGCCATACAGCCGGGGCGAGATCTTGGGTGCTTGGTAGCGATAGGTTAATTCGACTCTTTGGTCTTTGGCCAGGGTTTCTGACCAAGACAATCTTTGCCAGTCATCTTGAGTGGCTAAACTGGCCCCGCCCCGATCGGTAATCTGAAAACTGGCCGGGATCTTTTCGGTTACTGTTCCTTGGAAATCGGCGTTGGCGGTAATACTGACACGCATAGCGTAATCGGATTTGAATGGGTTAATTCGAGTGGCGCCGGTTCGTTCGACAACGAATGGGACAGTGGCGACAACCTGAAAATGATCGGTTATGGTCGCGCCAGTGTCGAGGTTATTCAGAGTCATTTGGTAATCACCGGGAGCGCCGACAGCGTAGTGGGCGGTGTAGTCGGGGTTATCGGTAACGTTGTCCGGGCCGCAAGTGTCGCTCCTAATGATCGTCTCATCAACGGTACTAAACGTCGTCATTTTATAGTCGGGCGTGGTAATAATCAGGCTCAAGTCGGCAGTACAATGAGTCCGGCCGGCATCATCCAGAACGGCCATCTGTAAGTAGGCTGACTCGCTCGGGGTAAAAATTGATTTATTGGTGTTAATGGCCAGCACTCCCCAGTAAAATTCCTGCTGGCTGATAACCACTTTTGTATTCGGATCTTTAATAGTGACGTTATAGCGGCCGGGGCGGATCTTCCCATCAATCGGCTTGAGATCAAGTCGATCGTGCTTTGTGTCGGCAAACTCGACGCTGATATCACCTTTGTCGCCCTTAAAATGTTCGCCAACATTGTCGGTTACTTGCCGATAGTCAGTGCGATCAGCTCCGTAGGCAATCTCAACGATTGGTTTAGTAGTCAGGCTGATTGGCAGATCTATAACCGCCGGTTGATCAATAGGAATAGCCTTGCTCGTGCCAACTAATAGTTCTTCAGCGCTAACCAGTCGGCCTTGTTTAGCTTTGACCGATGGCTGATCGATAGTCGGTTTTGGGTTAAGCTGGGCCCTAATCTGCTGGCGATAAGCAAAAACGCCCAGAGCTACTACCAAGGCCAAGAAGATTGAAAAGAAACGGACTGGTCGAGCATAGTACTCATAGATGATTCTCGCCCGAGTCTGGCGATAGATTCCGTCAATGCGGGGTAAGGATGTCATTTCTCCACGCCCAAAACCTCGGCGGTTTGACTACCTAATTTATAGACGCCATCAAGTCTGTGATTCATCTTGACATTTGTGGATTGTTTGCTACCATTTCATTACATGCTCGGCGCCCTTTGTGCCGGGCCTTTGATTTTGATATTGACAAGCACAGGTAAGTTTGATACATTTTGCCTACATGCCCGCCGGACGCCGGCGGGTTTTAGTAATACTAACCTCGACTGTCTTGATTTTTGGATTAAGTTTTATCAATGAGAACCTTTTCAACCTTTTTCTGAATTTCAACCCTGCTCCTGTTACGAAAAAATGCTGTAGATCTACAACAACACGATGGCTGACAACGAAGGCCATCGCCATGGCAATTCGAGGACTCAAGCAAGCGAGTATGGTATCTTTGCCGAACTTTTTAGCTGTTTCTACGGCATATAATAAGTCGGCATCGCCAGTCACAATCACAGCAACGTCGTAAGTGTTGGTACAGGCTCCGACAGCCATATCGATTCCCATATGCATATCAACACCCTTCTCTTTGCCCGATGTTTTAGAGAAATGCCCGCGGTAAAAGTCTAACTTCTTAACGTCTTTGGTGCTGTCGAAGAATTCCTTCTGTGCCAGGGCTAATAACTTGGCTTTTTTAGTGGTTTTTTGATCAGCTCGCATATAAGTGCCGTAAAAGCTGACGTGGTCAATCTTGATTTCTTTCTCAATAGCAGAGAGAAACTCACTGAATTCAAAATATTCACCAGGTTTGAGGACGTCAGCCATACCGCCGAAAAGATTTGACCCATCAACAAACGCCACGATGCGTTGAACTGGGACAGCCATACTCTAAAACTCCCCCTCTCCCCTGTAAGTGGTTAGAAACAAACCCTCCATCTATTACCATACTGCCTATTTTTAACCGTTCAGTCAATCAAGAAAAACCAGGCTACCAGCTTTCCAGGTCTGGGCAAATTAGATACAATGTTGGGCAATGGAAATCAGCAAAAATGATCTGCCCAAAAGTCGGCAGAAAGTCAGCGTTAATTTGACCGAAACAGAAGTGGCGGAATTTTTTGTTGAGGCGCTCAAGCACCTGGGTTCACATGCCAAGATCAGCGGCTTTCGTCCGGGCAAAGCTCCCGAGCATATTTTGAAGCAACAAATAGACCCTGACGCAGTTCGCGAGGAAGCTTACTCATTGGCAGTGCGTTCAGCCTGGACAAAACTTTTGAGTAATAAAGCGGTAGCGCCAATTGAAGATCCGCAGGTGCAGGTGGAAAATTTTGAAGAGGGCAAAGCCGGCGAGCTGACATTCGAATTTGATATTAAACCTGTGGTTAAGGTTAAAGCCTGGCAGGGCATCAAGGTGAAAACCAAACAAAAAATCGAGGTTAAGCAGGACGATATTGATGAGGTTCTAGAGTCGCTACGCCTGGCTCACGCATCTGAAGTGCTTAAAATTGATCCAGCCAGCAGTGGCGATAAAGTCCAGGTCAGTTTTGAAGGTAAATTGGCAGGCAAAAAACTGGATAAACTTTCGGCAACTAATTTCCCGGTGGTTTTGGGGCAGAAAACCTCCATTCCTGGCTTTGAAGAACAGATTCTGGGCATGAAAAAAGGTGAAACTAAAGATTTTTCGCTAACCTTTCCCAGGGAGCACCAAGATCCTGATGTTGCCGGTAAGAAAGTTGATTTTTCTCTAACAATCCAGGAAGTTTTCCAACTCAATTTACCAGAAGTAACTGATGAGTTTGCCAAGAAATTTGAGCAGCCAAATAAAAACGCCTTGCTTGAAACAGTCAAAAAAGATTTAACTGAGCATAAAGAAGGTGAGCTTTTAACTCAACAGAAAGCCGAATGGCTATCCCAATTTGATAAAAAAATCGAAGTGGAAGTTCCGGAAAGTTTAATTGTGGGCGAGATTGAACGCTCTAAAAAAGCCTGGACCGATTTTCTGTTGGAACGAAGCCTGGGCCAGAAGGACTGGTTGGAACGACGGGGGACAACCATAGAAAAAATGGAAGAAGATTGGTGTAAAGCCGGTCAAAGTTCAGTTAGAATTGGCTTAGGGCTGGCAACAATAGCTACTGAACAGGGCAAGATTTTGAGTTCTAACGAAGAGTTTCAGCAGTTTCTGGAGGAAGTAGTTAAGCAAGCGGTCGTTAAAAGGTAGCGACCCGCCCTTAGATAAGGGCGGGTCGTGGGCCGCTCCGAAAACCTCCGAAGCGTCTCGCAGAGTAAGCAAACCCCCATGCCCACCCTACGACAGTAAAGACGTGTACAGCTTAACTTTTCACTAAGCCATTGTCAAGAACAGAATATTCTATCATTGACACAATGTAAAGGAAACTTTACAATTTTCTTAAATGCAAAAAGAAACGGTTAATCAAATCTTAGTCCCGATGGTGAGCAACATTAAAAACTTTTATCCTGCGGATGAAAGTTTAGTGGCGAACGGAAGCGACGAAAAATGCCATAATTTTCCAAGCATTTTGCAGTCGCGAGCGACTTCATTATAAAAAAACTAACTAACATTATGGAACTATGAACAAAGAAATTAACAACCAAATCCTGGTCCCAATGGTCATTGAGAAAACCCAGTTTGGTGAGCGGGCCTACGATATTTACTCAAGACTACTCAAAGATCGGATTATTTTTATCGGCGGACCGATTGACGATCATGTCGCCAACCTAATTATGGCCCAACTACTATTTTTGGAATCAGAGAACGACAAAAAAGATATCCAGATGTATATCAACAGCCCGGGTGGTTCGGTTTCAGCTGGTTTGGCCATTTACGACACCATGCGTCACATCAAACCCGATGTCTCGACTATTTGTATCGGTATGGCCGCCTCGATGGGCGC